>NZ_MLHJ01000020.1 GCF_001998965.1 Rodentibacter rarus | reverse complement strand
TATCTAGTACAGCCCCAAACTTTTTCAAATTTAACCGCACTTTCCTTCCCTCAAGCCCTGCATCGCTTTGCATTCCGCCTCACTATGCAGCTCTTCGGTGGCGATGGATTGCAAAAACCTTTTAATTTCTAAAAGTTGAGCGATTTTTTCTTCCACTCGGGCGAGTTGCTTTAAAATCATTTGATCCGCGTGGTAATGATCGGTATACCCAAACTTCAAACTGTTAAGCGCACGAATATCTTCAAGGGAAAAACCCAAAGTGCGGCAGTTTTTGACGAAGTTTAGCTGCGCCACACTCTCTTCATCATACTGACGATAACCATTCGCCGCCCGTTTTGGCTCGGGTAAAATACCTTGTTTTTCATAATAACGAATCGTTTCAAGATTAATACCCGTGCACTTGCTCAATTCATTCACTTTCATCAAATTCTCCAAGCGATTAATGTTTGAGGAATTTTATCAAAATCCCCTCTTTAATGAGAATGAGGTTTTACTGAGAACGATTCGGCGGGATCGCGTAGTGCCTTAATCGCCTGAAATGTAATTGACAAACCGCTGCGTAGCACCAACAAACTTAAAATACCGCTTGCGACCACATCAACCCACTGCCAGTTAAGCAGCCACGCACTTAAGCCTGCCGCAATTGCCACCAAGGAACCGAATAAATCCGCCAACACGTGCAAATAAGCAGCACGAATATTCAGGTTATTTTGATCGCTTTTGAGCATAATCCAAGCCACTAAAATATTAACAATCAACCCTATAGTCGCCACCCCCAACATTGGCAATGCCAACATTTCAGTCGGTGTTTGCCAACGTTCTAGCGCTTCAAGCAAAATCCAAACGGCCATCCCAACCAATGAGACACCGTTTATTAAAGCAAACACTTTTTGCCATTTCAGGCTTAAAAATAGCGCAATTAATGCCAAGAAAAGCGATAAACTATCGTTTGCCATATGCCCGGCATCAGCCATTAAAGCAAGGCTGTTAAAAAAGTAACCCCCTAAAAACTCCACCACCATATAACCCGTAATAATCGCAAAGCTCACCCCTAAAATTATTTTATTTTCCGGAGGATGGGAGTGAGAGTGAGAATGTGGCTGTTCGTGATGTGTCTTTTCCATATATTTTTCCTTTTCATATTGAATTGATTCAGTGGATATAAGTGTAAAGTCTGTAGTGGGTACGGAGTCAAGAGAATCTGATAGAGGAGAAAAATTTTCTCTATTATGTCAAAACAACGTTGAATAACCGGTGAAACACAATTTAACGCACGGAGATATCAACACGTATGAGATCGGTAAATCATCCCCTCTTTATATCTACGCTTGTTATAAGCCATCTGAAAAATAAATTGGGAGAATCCCCCTCTATTAATCACGATAATATCGTCATCCTTCATTTCATTATTGAACCGGGTGATAAGAAGAGCTTTCCTGAAATGGGCAATAAACCGACCGCACTTTAAGCGTCCGCTTTTAAAGCATAAAGCGGGGCTCCCCCGCTACTTTTGTCTTTATTTCTGAATTTTACATTGAGCCAAAATGTCGAGCTTTCTATCATAAATATTCTCATCGTTTTTGGTATCCATCATAGAAAATACAGTATGGAAATAGTTATCATGACTGTATTCTTTTGTTTCCGCATTGTTGCGTAAACAATCTAAATCAAAACCTTCATTTTTCACCCAAGCCGGTGAGAACCACATCACCATTGGGACTCGGGTTTGATAAACCGGTGCGATAGCATAAGGCGCAGTATGCAGGTAAATACCGTCCTCACCTAAACTTTCGCCATGATCAGACACATAAAACATAGCACTTTCCCAGTTAGGCTGTTTTTCCAAGATCTTAATCACGTTATTCAAAAAATTATCAAGGTACAAAATACCGTTATCATAGGTGTTAACTAATTGTTCATTAGAACATTTTTGAATTTCATTTGTGTCACAAGTGGGCGTAAATTGCTCAAAAGATTTGGAATAACGTTCGTGATAGGTCGGACCATGGCTGCCTATGGTGTGAAGCACTATCACGGTGTCTTTATCAGATTTATTTAACTCGGTTTCTAAATCTTTAAGCAAAATTTCATCTAAACATTCGCCATCTTTACAGTATTCCGCAAGATTGAGTGCGGTCATATCCTGTGTTGGAACACGTTCACACACGCCTTTACACCCCATATCATTGTCACGCCATAACACTTCTATGCCGGAACGTTGCAATATATCAAGTAAATTATCTTCATGTGAGGCTTTCGTGGCATTGTAATCTGCTCTCGTATAGCGTGAGAACATACAAGGTACGGAAATGGCTGTTGCCGTCCCACAACTGGACACATGTTTAAAATTAATAATATCATCACGTGCCGCTAAATGAGGTGTTGTCTGACGTTCATAACCATTTAATCCCCAATTTTGCGCACGAGTGGTTTCCCCCACGACTAAAATCGTCACATGGCGATAAGGATCCGGTTTTGCTAACAGCGTATCTAAGCCTATTTCGGAGAAAGGTAAATCGGTTTGGACGTGTTTTTTGACGAGCTGAATACTTGAGCCAATAAAATTAGAAGGGAGAATCAAGTGAGTAATTTCTTTATTATTGCGAGAAAAAGCAGCATAGTCCTTATAATAGAATTTCCCAATAAGCGCAATCACGATAGCTGAGAGTACAACCATTCCTACACGCATCAATATTTCTTTATACCAACGATGATAATTTACTTGTGTACGCATATAAAGCCATGCAGGGAGCACACCCAATGCAAAAATCCATAACACATAAGGAACCGTGATCATTCTTGAACTTTCGGCAAAATTCGTTTGCAAAACATTGGTGAGTTGATCGCTATCAAAATAAATACCAAAGAAAATTTCTTGATAACTAATGGCAGCACTTACTACCAACAGCAACGGAATAATTAATTTATGCAAAATCGGCAACGCAATCAGCTGAAATGCCGCATTCAGCGTAAAAAAGACAAAAAACGGGACGGTAAAAAATAGTCGTCCACTCCCCCCGTGAAAGGATGGCGTTTTAACACGCTTTGATAGAACGGATAATTGAGAATAAGGGTGAAATAAAGGGCAATAAGGGCAATTAATGCCGTAGAAGAAAGTGAAAATTTTCGTAAAAAATAACGAGAAAATTGCATAAAAAAACCTTAACCTTATTGATGTTAAATATAAAGCGTATGCGAAAATAACACGCAAATCTTAAGTGAACAAAGTTCTCTGTGGTATGAATGGTTTTTATGCAGAAAAGTGCGGTTAAAATTGAGTGAAATTTTTAAAATCTGCAAATACGTCAAAATTCAACCGCACTTTATTCGGTTTGGGATTAGAAATGGTATTTAATATTCATACCAAGACTGAAATTGCGTTTGAGTGCAGGTTCGTAATAACGTCCATTGGCATCATTAATCACGACATTGGCATAATCTTTATTCAATAGATTATTGACCCGAGCGTGGGTATCCATTGCCCACTTGCCTTTTTCCCATAAGTAACCGATATAAGTGCCGACCACCGTATAGCTTGGCGCATATTCCGTATTGGCGTGGTTAACCTGAATTTTGCTGCTATAACGGACATCGGAACCCACACGCCAGCCCGATTTATCGTGCCAGCCTAATGCCGCATAAGCATTATGTTTCGCCACACCGGCAATGCGGTTGCCTTGTTGAATAGCCGTTGAAACGGTTTCACGGAAACGGACATCAACAAAGGTATAACTTAGCGTTAAATTTAAGTCTTCCCAAAGGTTTCCTTGCCAACCGATTTCAGCCCCTTGGCGACGGGTTTTCCCTGCATTGCGGTAAGTCGCCCGCCCATCAAAGGTTCCGGCAGAAACAATATCATCTTTGGTATCCGAACGGAAAAGTGCAGCCGTGAGCATTCCTTCGCCTAAGGCACGTTTTACCCCGATTTCATAGTTGTCGCTGGTAAGCGGTTTTAGATCGAAATTTAACCCGGGTACGCCATCCGGACGATAGCTCATTTCTAAGAAAGTGCCGGTTTCGAAACCACGGCTATATGATGCATAAAGATTGGTATCGGCCAACCCTTGCCAGCTTACTCCCACACTTGGCAACCATTTGCCATCACGTTTTCGACCGCTGTCATCACCGTTTTTTAAGTAATGATCGCTGGATTTAAAGGTGGTGGAACTATAACGCAATCCCCCGGTGAGCAACCAATCCTTAGCAAATACCCAGTTGGTTTGGACATAAGGGTCGATATTAAAAATTTTATTTTTCTCATCGCGGCGAAGATTGCCTTTTACGCCATTTTCTGTGCCTCGGAAGTTTTCATAACCTTTGCGTTTGTCCTGCATAGTGTCAAAAGCTATGCCCAAAATGGTATCGAAATTTTCCGTGGCTTTATATTGCCAGTAAACATCGCTGCCAAAATAAGTGCGTTTAAAATCAATCACACCGCCGGCATGCCCAGCATTGCGGGTTTGTGCGATGCGAGGGATAGGTAAATATTGTTCAAGCTTACGTTCCCCTAGATAAGCGGTAAAATTGATAAGATTTTTTTCATCAAGTTGTTGGCGGTAAGTTAGCCCAAGTTGGGTTTGTTTCACCTCTTTACGAGCATTGAATTGTTCAATAGTAGCGGCGACTTGATTGCGATTTTCTTTCCATTGGGCATGGCTTAACGCACCCGGATCCTGTGCTTTAATATAGGAATGATTAAAAGTTAATGCCATTTCCGCATTATTTTCCATTGCCCAATTGAGTTTAAAATTCACTTGATTTTTGCGTGCCGCACTATGCTCACGATCATCGCCTGCTGTGGTGAAACGATTAACGCTCAACATATAGGCCGGCACAGATTTTCCATCGCCGCCACCCTGGGCTTTTAGACCATAATGCCAGCTACGGTGATTTCCCCCTTCCACACTGGTTTCAATACTCGGTGGATTTTTGCCTTGCTCGGATTTAATTAAAATCGTGCCAGCGGAGGAATTACCGTAAAGGGAAGAAAATGGCCCTTTCAACACTTCAATGCGACCGATAGCGTTTAAATCAATATGTGTGGTTACCCCTTGTCCATCCGGCATGGTGGCAGGAATTCCGTCTACATAAATACGCACGCCCCGCACACTGGAACGGCTGCCACGGGTAGAGAGGTTAATATCTTGTGCATAGTTTTCCCGTGAGGTAGAAACTAACCCCGGAATGCCTTGTAGTGCTTCGCTGAGATTGACCTTCATTCCACCTTGGGCTTGTAGACGTTCCCCCTCAACAACAGAGATTGAGGCAGGGCTTTGAAATTGATTTATTTCACTACGAATGGCGGTAACAGTAATTTCATCGAGTTGTAGCATCTCATCGGCATAAGCCATAAAAGGCAGATTTGCCACAAGTAAAGCCAATGTCGTTTTTTTCGTTTTTTTCATCTCATTCCTCAAAAAAAGTAGGTGCAATAATTTGCACCTACATCCTTATAGATTGTGTTGTTCGGTTTGATTATTTACCGGTATATTCAAAGACAATAATTGAACCTTTGTTTTGCATTTCGGTATTTGGTTTTTGATCTTTACCAATACCATAACCAACTGCATCGGTTGCAACATAGATTTTGCCGGTGTCGTTGCCGATCACCGCATTACGATAGCGGTTGTTGGTTTTGAAATGCTTGCTGAAATCGCCTTGTACCTGTTCTGATTTACCATCTAAATTTACACGATAAATCGCCCCGTTTTTCAAGGTTGTGATCAAGAGAGAATTTTGCCACTCTTTGATTTTACCGTCTTTCGGGTAGTAAATAATGCTGGATGGGGCAATGGTCGGCCAGCATAAAAAGGCTAACTCGCCACAGTTTTCATCGGCATAATTGTAACCATTTGGTACAGTAAAGAAGGATTTCTGTGGTGCTTTAAAGTTTTCGGCTTTAAATTCACTTTCTTGCTGAACCGGTACACCTTCAGGAATGATATTTGGGTTGAATTTCGCTTGTAATTCTTTTGGTGCTGCCGACCAGTTTGCATACACATAGCCTGAGTCATCTTTGAAACCGGCGATATTTGGCCAACCATAGTTACCGCCTTTTTCGATACGGTTTAATTCGTCATCAGAAGAAGGTCCGTGTTCTACTGCAAATAAGTTATTGCCTACAAAGGCTAAACCTTGGGTATTACGGAAACCATAAGCGTAAACATGACTTTTCACACCGTTTAATTCAGGGTTATCTTCAGGAATAGAACCGTCAGCGTTTAAACGTAGGATTTTACCCACATAAAGTGAATAGTCTTTATTGGCCACTTGCTCTGCTGTTGGTAAATCTTGTGATTGAATTGGTTTGTCAACGTGTTTACCTTGGTTATGGCCTTGGTCGCCAATGGTGTAATAAAGTTTACCGTCCGGACCAAAGCGTAAACGACCTGAGTTATGGTCATCGCTTGCCGGAATTTTATCCATCACAATGGTTTCATTGGACAATTTGTCTGCTTTTTGATCGTAAGTTAAACGGACAATACGGGCGAATTTTTTATCGCCTTCATTATAAGTATAGGCAGTGTAAAGTAAGTTTTCGCCTTTACCGGATAAGAAATCCGGGGCAAATGCCATGCCTAACACACCTTGATGAGGTGGGGCAGCAAACACATTTTCAAAATGGTAAAGCTGAGTACGTTTACCGGTTTTAGGATCGATTTTAGCAATGTTTTTACCTTGGCGTTCTGTGACCCAAATTTGGTTGTCTTTACCCCAAAGCATTTCCCATGGGCTTTCTAAACCGTCTACTAAAACCGTGGCTTTGAATGGCTCGGCAATCTCTACTTGATCGCCGGCTTTGGCATAAAGATTGCTACTGGTTAAGGTTAATGCGCCTAATGCAAGCGCAAGTGCTGTTTTTTTCATATGTTCTCCAAATAAAACAAGGGTTACAACAAGTTTTAATGAGAAAGTGCAGTCGAAAAATTCAATAAATTTAGCCTATTGAATGTTCCCTCACTTTCTAAAAAATGCGCATTTTAATGATTCGTTTCTCTTTGTCGAGAAAATTGACATTTGTTTAAAATGAGCGGTAATGACCGCTCATGATCTTATGTTTCAGTTTATGCTACGGTGAGTTCCATTGGGACTTCCATCAACAAAATTTCCGCATCATCGGTTGCTTCCACATTGAAATGTTCCACCTCCCAAACCCCTAGTCCGTCACGTTCGGCAAGAGAGACCCCGGCAATTTTTGCTGTACCTTTAATCACAAAGGCATAAACACCATTTTTCACATCGTGTAAGCGATAGTCTTTTGCTGTACCTTTATCAAATTTTGCCAAGTTGAACCACGCATTTTGATGAATCCACGCGCCTTCGTCTTCCGCATTGGGTGAGAGAATTTGTTGGAAATCATTCAGTTTCGCCCCCTCTGCAATATTGATTTGTTGATAACGTGGGGTAACATCACGTTTGTTCGGAAACACCCAAATTTGTAAAAATTTCACCGGGGTATCCGCATTCGGGTTCATTTCACTGTGAGTAATGCCGGTGCCGGCCGACATCACTTGAATATCGCCATGGCGGATCACACTACCATTTCCCATACTGTCACGATGGGCTAAGTCGCCACTTAGTGGAATGGAGATAATCTCCATATTATCATGGGGGTGTGTTCCAAAACCTCGGCCACCTTCAACGAAATCATCATTAATCACCCGTAATGCACCGAAATGAATACGATCAGGATCATAATAGTTAGCAAAACTAAAAGTATGACGGCTTTTTAACCAACCATGATCTGCGTTACCACGAGAATTGGCAGAATGAAATACAGTTTTCATAAATACTCCTTCAATTAACTTAAAAGACAGTTTATACACCGTGCTTGCTTAATGGCGCATATCATACGCTTTCCTTAAAAAAGAAAAAGTAACATTTAGTGAAATAATTATTTCCCTATAGTAAACAATTTAAGAAAAGTGCGGTCGGATTTTGGGACGTTTTCGGTATTACGTAGCCGTTGCACAAATAAATTCTCACCTTGTACGAGCCGTGCAAGGTTGATTAACCCCTGCCCTATTCGGACTATAACGCCACAAAGCGACTCAGGTAATTAACACATACGACTCGTAGGATATAAAGAATGAAAATTGTGCATTTGCGACATAATGTCGGAAGCTTTATAAAAAGTAAAAAAGTCGCCACGCCTAATTGATTGCACTGTTCTCTATTTAGCATCGCTTGATTAACATTTAGATAGGGGGAACATCGACATATTTTGGGGTGTGTTATCGCTTGGAAATTTGTATATGAATGCTGAAGCAACACAGATGAATCTGACTTTTTAGGGGATTTTCCTACATACCTTTTTGGCATCTAAAATTTTGTTGATAAAATCGCCAAAGTAAGTACGATTTTGTTTGATTTATCGACTTTCTATCGACTGGCTACTTTTATTTCGTTATAATTCGCCAGTTTTTTATCACTATTATTTTTAATAACGTGTTCGGTGTGAGTTTGACCGAGTGCAAAAATAAATTGAGGTTACAAATGTCATTAAGTATTGAAACAACCCAAGGTTTAGAGCGCCGTGTGGCTATCACCGTTCCGGCAGAAACTGTTGAAAAAGCAACTCGTGAGGAGTTTAAACGTGCGGCAAAAAATGTGCGTGTAGATGGTTTCCGTAAAGGTAAAGTACCGGCACATATTATTGAACAACGTTTTGGTGCATCAATTCGTCAAGATGTGTTAAATGATTTATTACCACGTCATTTTTTTGACGCTGTGATTGCAGAGAAAATCAATATTGCAGGTCGTCCAACTTTTGCGATTGAAACCTTTGAGCAAGGCAAAGATTTAGTTTTCACCGCAACTTTCGAGGTGTATCCGGAAGTTCAATTGCAAGGTTTAGAAAATATCAAAGTGGAAAAGCCAACGGTTGAAATCACAGAATCGGATATTGATAAAATGGTTGATGTGTTGCGCAAACAGCAAGCCACTTGGGCAGAAACCCAAGATGCGGCAAAAGCCGATGATCGTGTCACCATTGATTTTGTCGGTTCGATTGATGGTGAAGAATTTGAAGGCGGAAAAGCCTCTGATTTTGTGCTGTTTATGGGGCAAGGTCGTATGATCCCGGGTTTTGAAGAAGGGATCGTAGGTCATAAAGCCGGTGAGCAATTTGATATTGATGTGACCTTCCCGGCGGAATATCACGCTGAGAATTTGAAAGGTAAAGCAGCAAAATTTGCGATTATCTTGAAAAAAGTTGAAAACATGGTATTACCAGAATTAACCGATGAATTTATCGCTAAATTCGGTCCTAATACGAAAACTGTTGACGATTTACGCACAGAAATCCGTAAAAATATGGAACGCGAGTTGAAAAATGCCTTAGTTTCTCGTGTGAAACAACAAGTTATCAACGGTTTAATTGAACAGAACCCAATTGATGTGCCCTCTTCTGCTGTTGAAGAAGAAATTAATGTATTACGTAACCAAGCGGCACAACGTTTTGGCGGTAATGCACAACAGGCAGCACAGTTGCCACGTGAATTATTTGAAGCCGATGCAAAACGCCGTGTTCAAGTCGGTTTATTATTCTCTGAGGTGATCAAATCAAACGAATTGAAAGCCGATGATGAACGAGTGAACAAAATGATCACAGATATCGCTTCTGCCTATGAACAACCGGCTGAAGTGGTTGAATATTACAGCAAAAATGAAGAATTAATGAACAATATTCGCAATGTTGTGTTAGAGGAACAAGCGGTTGACGCTGTTCTTGCAAAAGCACAAGTGACCGAAAAAGCGTCTTCATTTGATGAAATTATGAATCCACAAGCTTAATTTTCATTGATTAAAAGTGCGGTCGTTATTTTCAATAAAAGCGACCGCATTTTTATTTGTGGATGTTTCAGGTAGAATACCAAGAATTTTTATACATAATAGGTGAGAAAATGGCTTTAGTTCCTATGGTCGTAGAACAAACTTCACGTGGTGAGCGTTCTTACGACATTTATTCCCGTTTATTAAAAGAGCGTGTGATTTTTTTAACCGGTGAAGTTGAAGATCGTATGGCAAATTTGATTGTTGCCCAGTTGTTGTTTTTAGAATCGGAAGATCCGACAAAAGACATTAATCTTTATATTAATTCCCCAGGCGGGGCAGTGACAGCAGGTATGGCAATTTATGATACGATGCAATTTATTAAATCAGATGTGCGTACGCTTTGTATCGGTCAAGCCTGCTCTATGGGTGCATTCCTATTGGCAGGAGGGGCACCCGGTAAACGTGCCGCCTTACCAAATTCCCGGGTGATGATTCATCAACCTTTAGGGGGATACCGTGGTCAAGCATCGGATATTCAGATTCACGCACAAGAAATTTTAAAAATTAAACATACCTTAAATGACCGCCTAGCATTCCACACAGGGCAAAGCCTTGAACGTATCGAAAAAGATACGGATCGTGATAATTTTATGTCTGCCGAAGAGGCGAAAGCCTATGGTCTAGTGGATGAGGTGTTGATTAAACGTTAAGGATTAAAGATGACAACGGAAAATAAAGATTTACATTGCTCTTTTTGCGGCAAAGAAAAAAATGAAGTGGATAAATTAATTGCCGGAACAGAGGGCTATATCTGTAACGAATGCATTGAACTTTGCCACGCTATGTTGGAAGAAAATCACGAAACAGAGAATAAAGATGAGGGCAAAAGTGCGGTTGAAAACAATACAAAATTGCCGACACCGCATGAAATTCGTGCACACTTAGACGATTATGTGATTGGTCAAGACTATGCGAAAAAAGTCCTTTCTGTGGCAGTATATAATCACTACAAACGCTTGAGTACCAATTATAAAAATAATGAAATTGAATTAGGTAAAAGTAACATTTTGCTAATTGGCCCGACAGGAAGCGGCAAAACATTACTTGCGCAAACGTTGGCTCGTCAATTAAATGTGCCTTTTGCCATGGCGGATGCGACAACCTTGACCGAAGCGGGTTATGTTGGGGAAGATGTGGAAAATGTCCTCCAAAAACTACTACAAAATTGCGACTATGATACGGAAAAAGCCGAGCAAGGTATCATTTACATTGATGAAATTGATAAGATTAGCCGCAAATCGGAAGGGGCATCCATCACTCGGGATGTTTCCGGTGAAGGGGTACAACAAGCCTTATTGAAATTAATTGAAGGCACGATTGCATCTGTCCCACCACAAGGGGGACGTAAGCATCCTCAACAAGAAATGCTGAAAGTGGATACGTCAAAAATTTTGTTTATCTGCGGTGGCGCATTTGCCGGCTTAGATAAAATTATTTCTAAACGTACTCAAACTTCAACAAGTATTGGTTTTGATGCCAAAGTGGAAAAAGAGACTGAAGATCAATCCTTGTCTGAGTTATTCCGCCAGGTGGAACCGGATGATTTGATGAAATTTGGGCTTATTCCTGAATTCATCGGGCGTTTACCCATGATTGCCTCATTAAGTGAATTGGATGAAGAGGCGTTGGTACAAATTCTTACTCAACCTAAAAACGCCTTAACAAGACAGTATCAAGCATTGTTTAGTTTGGAAAACGTAGAATTAGAATTTACATCGGAAGCATTAAAGGCTATGGCGAAAAAAGCCCTTGAGCGCAAAACCGGTGCTCGCGGTTTACGTTCAATCGTTGAAGCTTTGCTACTTGATACGATGTATGATTTGCCATCTATTGAAAATCTTGAAAAAGTCATCGTGGACGAAAAGTCTGTGACTGAAGATCAAGCACCGAAATTGGTTTATCATTCTTAGTGTCTATCCAGAAAAGTGCGGTTGATTTTCCCATTGTTTTTATGTTCCTTATTTTTCAATAGGCAATCTAAAAAGAAAATGCTACAATCGCACGCTCTTAAATTCATTCTTAACTCCCTCTTTTTAAACGGATTCAATTATGGCAACTGAAATTGTTGATAAAAAGAAAAAAACAGAAGAGCCGATGGAAGGTAAATCAAAAGGTTTAAACACATTACTTTGGATCTTGGTGGTTATTTTCTTCACAGCCGCTGCGATTGGGAATGTTTATTTCCAAAAAGTTTATTCAGCACCGGTTCGTGTGATTGGTATGGCGATTGCGCTTGTATTGGCATTTGTTTTTGCCGCCATCACGAATCAAGGTACAAAAGCGCGTAATTTCTTTAAAGAAGCAAAAAATGAAGCGCGTAAAGTAGTGTGGCCGACTCGTTCGGAAACTCGTCAAACTACATTAATTGTAATGGGGGTAACGGTGGTAGCCTCATTATTTTTCTGGGCGACAGACTCTATTATCGTATCAATTATTAACTTCTTAACCGATTTGAGATTCTAAAATGACGGAAGAAACAACAGTATCAAAAAAACGTTGGTATGTTCTGCAAGCATTTTCCGGTTTTGAAAGCCGTGTTGCATTAACTTTGCGTGAATATATTAAACAACACCAAATGGAAGATCAGTTTGGTGAAGTCCTTGTACCGACTGAAGAAGTGGTCGAAAATGTCGCAGGAAAACGCCGTAAAAGCGAGCGTAAATTCTTTCCGGGCTATGTACTTGTTGAAATGGAAATGAATGATGATACATGGCATTTAGTGAAAAGTGTGCCACGCGTGATGGGCTTTATCGGTGGAACGCCGGATAAACCGGCTCCTATTTCCAAACGTGAAGCGGATATTATCTTAAACCGCTTGGAGCAAACGGCAGATAAACCTCGCCATCGTAATGAATATCATCCGGGTGAAGAAGTACGTGTTACCGAAGGACCATTTGCTGATTTCAATGGTACCGTAGAAGAAGTCGATTATGATAAAGGTCGATTGAAAGTATCCGTTTCTATCTTCGGTCGAGCCACACCGGTTGACTTGGAATTTGGTCAAGTGGAAAAAACCCTCTAATTCAATCCCTCTATCAAATGAAAAGTAACCGCAATTTATCATTAAAGTGCGGTTATTTTTTTCCGAATTTTCGTCCATTCTCGTTTTAACTGCTTGAAAAGCCATCATGCTTTTTATATAATCCGCTTCCTGTTTATAAGCCGTTCATCGGCTTATATTTTTGTGTGGCATTCTCTCTTTTATGATAGGTGTCAAAATCATCGGGGAGCTATTTTATAGCGTGATTACCCAACTAGAGGAAAATTAAAATGGCAAAAAAAGTCCAAGCCTATGTTAAGTTGCAAGTTGCAGCGGGTATGGCAAACCCATCACCACCGGTTGGTCCGGCATTAGGTCAACAAGGTGTGAACATTATGGAATTCTGTAAAGCATTCAACGCTCGTACTGAGAGCTTAGAAAAAGGTTTACCGATTCCCGTTGTGATCACGGTTTATGCAGACCGTTCATTCACCTTTATTACTAAAACCCCACCGGCTGCCGTATTATTGAAAAAAGCAGCAGGTATCAAATCCGGTTCCGGTAAACCGAATAAAGATAAAGTGGGTAAAGTGACCTTAGATCAAATCCGTCAAATTGCTGAAACAAAAGCGGCTGATATGACTGGTGCGACTATTGAAACGAAAATGAAATCAATCGCTGGTACAGCTCGTTCTATGGGCTTAGTGGTGGAGGAATAATACGATGGCTAAATTGACTAAAAAAATGAAAGCAATCAAAGCTGGCGTAGATTCTACTAAAGCATATGAAATCAACGAAGCCATTGCATTGTTAAAACAATTCGCAACAGCTAAATTCGTTGAAAGCGTTGATGTTGCAGTAAACTTAGGTATCGATCCTCGTAAATCTGATCAAAACGTGCGTGGCGCAACCGTGTTACCACACGGTACCGGTCGTGAAGTGCGTGTTGCTGTGTTCACCCAAGGTGCAAACGCAGATGCTGCTAAAGAAGCGGGTGCTGATTTAGTGGGTATGGAAGATTTAGCAGAGCAAATCAAAAAAGGCGAAATGAATTTTGATGTGGTTATCGCTTCGCCTGATGCAATGCGTGTTGTTGGTCAATTAGGTCAAGTATTAGGTCCTCGTGGTTTAATGCCAAACCCTAAAGTGGGTACCGTAACACCGAATGTTGCAGAAGCAGTAAAAAATGCTAAATCCGGTCAGATCCGTTATCGTAACGATAAAAACGGTATCATCCACACCACGATTGGTAAAGCAAACTTCTCTGAAGAGCAATTAAAAGAAAACCTTCAAGCATTATTGGCAGCTTTAACTAAAGCAAAACCAAGCACAGCAAAAGGTATCTTCATCAAGAAAGTCAGCATTTCTACCACAATGGGTGCGGGTGTTGCTATCGATCAAGCATCGCTATAATTACGTACGACAAAAACCTTGAAAATTCAACCGCACTTTGTTATGCAAAGTGCGGTTTTTCATATAAAAAAGAGTGAAAAATCAAGGGAGTATACTCCCTTTACTCTCTATTGACATAGAGAGTAAAACCCCTTGATAAACCTAAAGGATTTTTTATATGAAAAAATTTTTGTTATTGACATTAGCCGCTTTTTTTGTATCCACAAGCTATGCTGAAGACGTTATTGGTGATCCACCGATTGATGAAGGAGAAGATGAGATTACTCTTGAAGCTTTTTTACAAAAGCCATTAAGTCAGATTGCTGAAATATCAATGGAGAAATATCCCAGAGTTGGATTTCCTGATAATATTTATTCTGAGTTGCTGAAAATAGCTGAATCTTATAATAATAGAGGAAAAGGGATTTTTCTTAGTATTCAGAACGCATTATATAGTGAACCATATAATTTTTGTAATAAAGGATATTCTTATGAACCTAAAAATATTCACATTACCTGTAACGATTCCTTCCAAACAGTTATAAATCTTTTGAGTGATTTAAAATTGCAGAAGAAAGATTGGGAACCTAAATATTCTTTCAGACAATATAAACGAATGACTCTTTTAGATCTTGCTGAAAAGGTTGAAGAGGGTAGTAAAACAAAGGAATTTGATCTTGAGGATTTGCAAGAGGATCTTACGAATCTTCTCACTAAAGAATATGGAAATTTGGGCTACCTTATAGTAAATGATGGTGCGGGGCTTCTTAGAGCAGTAGGAACTTGTGGATTAGCTAAAAGCTCAGGTGCAATTCATCGTAAAGATGTGAAGAAATTGTGTAATTTAAGTATAGGTGAAGCAATAGAAGGATATTTGGAGTAACTATATGAAAAATATACAATTCTGGCATATGCAAATGTTTCCCGGAGGGAATCCAGAATTTGCAGAAAAAGTACCTTATATCCTTGAACATCACCGCTTTATTGGACTAGGAGATTGGGAAGAGCATCGTAATCAAATTCCTAGTTTTTGTGACATTATGAAAGTGAATGATATTGTTGCAATAAAAAATGGAAAAAATTTAATTGCGTTGGCTCAGGTGATTGGTGGCGTGTATGAGGTCAAAGATGATCCAAGCGAATTAGGGTGGATGGTTTATCGCCGTCCAATTCGTATCCTAGATTGGGAAATTGAACAACGTACTTTACTCCAACCAAGAGGAGCATTAAGCCCTTGTGTTTCTGATGATGCAGAGACTACACAGGTTATTCAAGATTGGTATGAGAGGGTGAAGTCTTCTTTTGAAAAAAGGAAATTGCCAGTTTTTATATGAAATTTAACCGCACTTTGTTATAAAGTGCGGTTTTCTTTTATCCATTTTTTACAAAAACTCTAGCCCGAACATATAAATTGCAATCAATAATAAAATACTTGCGAGGAGCTTTCTTGTTAATGCCGGGTTTATCAATCCTCGTAATCGCATAGAGAAAAAACTCATTCCAAAGGATCCGATAACAACCATACCCACAATGTAAAAATTGACATAGCCAAATTGTCCACTGAGATTGACCTGATACAAGACTTCTCGTGTGAGGTAGCCGTATAAATTTCCGATACCGCCAATAATCATCATTGCGTTAGCATAAACGGCAATTTGTTGTGTTTTTACGCCTTTTAGTTGTCCGACCAACGGGGCGAGGATTGATCCACCGCCGATGCCTGTGATTCCTGCAATTAATCCGCCGATACAACAGCTAAAACCGCCTTTGAGACGCTCAAGTGCGGTCATTTTTCCACTTGAATTTTCGCCCTTACCGGAGGTAAGCAAGGTTTTTAATGCAAGTACGGTGAGACTTAGCATAAAGATAAGGCTAATCATAAAATTGGAAAAATAAAAACTGAGTTCAAAGCCAATTTGAACGCCAATAATCATTGCAATGGACCACAACAGTATATTGAGATAATCGATTTCAATGTGCTGCCGGCGAAAAAAAAGTAAATTAATGCTCGCAGTGCACATCACGATAGTTAGGGAAGTTGCCGCAATGATTTGCAGTGGAAGTGCTGGAAAAAGTGTACGTAAAATTGGCACCATCAAAACTCCTCCGCCAATGCCAAAAATGGCGGAAACCATATTCGTGAAGATTCCGCAAATGAATAGAATACCAATTGTGCTGAGTGTCATAATATCGATCCAATGAATGAGTTGAGTATCATTCTGGGCGTAATGAGCCTGTGGGGGTTATGATCTTTATCATATACAAGAAAAAATTTTCTTTATATGATCCCCTTTGGATAACACAAGGATAAGGTATGAATGCATTTCAACTTATGGCAAAACCCACAGGCTCAATATGCAATTTGGATTGCCAATATTGCTTCTATTTAGACAAGCCACATCTCAATCAACGTGCAATGAGTGATGAGGTGCTAGAGCGCTATATTCAATCTTATCTCGAAAATGCCCCTCAACAACGTGTTACTTTTCTTTGGCAGGGGGGAGAGCCCACGCTGGCGGGATTGGATTTCTACCAAAGAGCGGTCGATTTTCAACGCAAATATGCTAATGGAAAGCAAGTGGAAAATGCCTTACAAACCAATGGAGTTTTATTCAATGCCGACTGGTGTCGATTTTTATACGACAATCATTTTCTTGTGGGATTATCTGTTGATGGACCGGAATATTTGCACGATGCTTATCGTTTAAACAAACGTGGCAAAGGGACTTTCCGGCAAGTTATGAATGCCCTTGATTTACTCATTAATTATCGGGTGCAGTTTAATACATTGACGGTTGTGCATAATTTGAATGTTCTGCACGCTCAAGAAATTTATCGTTTTCTTAAGCAAATAGGATCGCCTTATATGCAATTTATTCCGTTAATGGGCGACCACGAACAACAAGCCACCGCACGTGATTATGGGCAATTTCTCGTGGATATTTTTGATGAGTGGTATGCCAACGATGTGGGCAAAATCGGCATTCAATTTATTGAACAATGGTTTATGGCATATTTAGGGCTGAAACCCGATTTATGTCTTTTTCGTGAAACCTGTGGCGATCAGCTTGTCATTGAACAAAATGGCGATATTTATAGCTGCGATCACTATGTTTATCCTGACTATAAATTGGGGAACTTGATTGAAATGCCTCTACAAACAATAACCGAATCACCGAAGCAGAGACATTTTGGCTTGATGAAATCCTTTCTTTCCGAACGTTGCCAAGCGTGTAAATTCCGTTTTGCCTGCCATGGCGGGTGCCCTAAACATCGAACGATTAACCGCTTTGGTGCGCCTCATAATCAACTGTGCGAAGCCTATTACCGAGCACTCTCACATATGGATCCTTATCTTCGACAATTTGCTGCACAGTTTAGAGGGCAGTAAAGCGTGACTTCCTCACCGTGAATCTTACTTTTGCCGACATTTTCAATGCATTGTGCTCGTGATTTAATACAAGACAAGGGCATTTTCAGCGGAGATATCATCCAACCAAAGATGGGGATCTTGGGGAAGATTGTCATTCTAGAAATATTGAACATTAAATCCTCCTGCTAAACATTCCCCATATAATAAATCATCACCTTTTTCAGAAATAAGCATTTATTGAAGAAAAAGCGAACGTGTCCTTCTCCTAATTTGTCATTGGTGAGTTGATTTTGGAGATTAAATTTTCCTTTCGCCACAGCGTTAGGAATAGAGGTAAGCTCACAGTGTTTACAAGCAGATGTTGATCGCATAATTCTGTGAGATACACGAGGCGAATCCGGGTCATTGTATTATCTAGAGATTTAGGATGTGATAATAGTTATCTCAAATAAATTCGTGGTAGAATCATTTAGATTATTATTCAATAGCATCTTATTATGACCTACATTGAATCAGCCATTGAACAAAAATTCATTCAAAAACTGATTGACTTAAAATACACCCACCGCCCCGACATTCGTGATAAGAAAACGCTGGAGCAAAATTTCCGTGAAAAATTCGAGCAGTTAAACCGTGTCCGTTTGACCGATAGTGAATTCGAACGCTTAAAATCGGAAATTATCACTCCCGATGTCTTTGCCGCCGCCAAAAGACTGCGGCAAACCAATACCTTCACCCGCGAGGACGATACCCCGCTCAATTACACGTTAGTCAATATCAAAGACTGGTGCAAAAATGATTACGAAGTTATCAGCCAACTACGGATCAATACCGAAAACAGCTATCACCGCTATGACGTGATTTTGCTAATTAACGGACTTCCGGTCGTACAAATCGAGCTTAAAACCCTGCAAATCCCGCCACGAAAAGCCATTGAGCAAATCATTGAATACAAAAACGATCCGGGCAACGGCTACGGTAACAGTCTTTTATGCTTTATGCAGCTTTTTATCGTCAGCAACGAAAGCAGCACCTACTATTTCGCCAACAACCAAAACCGCCATTTCGCCTTTCACGCCGATGAACGCTTTTTGCCTGTGTACCGTTTTGCCGACGAAGACAATAAAAAAATCAATCATTTGAGCGACTTTGCCGATAAATTCTTAGAGAAATGCACCTTGGGTAGAATGATCAGTCGCTATATGGTATTGGTAGCAGGTGAGCAGAAACTTTTGATGATGCGTCCATATCAGATTTACGCCGTCAAAGCCATTGTGAACTGCATTCATGAAAATCGTGGCAATGGCTATATTTGGCATACTACAGGTTCAGGAAAAACGCTGACCTCTTTCAAAGCCTCAACCCTGCTCAAAGATAACCCCGACATCGACAAATGCCTGTTTGTCGTGGACAGAAAAGACCTAGATCGTCAGACCCGCGACGAATTCAACCGCTTTCAGGAGGGCTGCGTAGAAGAAAACACGAATACCTACACCTTGGTAAACCGTCTCTTATCTGATGATTACGCTGACAAAGTCATCGTAACCACCATCCAAAAACTGGGATTGGCTCTCAAAGAAAACAGCAAATACCACGACCAATTAAGCACACTCAAAGACAAACGCATAGTATTTATCTTTGACGAATGCCACCGCAGCCAATTCGGTGAAAACCATCAGGCAATCAAAAATTTCTTCCCCAAAGCCCAACTTTTCGGCTTTACCGGCACGCCAATTTTTGAAGAAAATGCCAGTTACAAACGCATTGACGGCACGGATGCTACGCTTTTGACGACCCAAGACATTTTTGAGCAGCAACTGCACGCCTACACGATCACCAACGCCATTGATGATGGCAACGTTCTAAAATTTCATATCGACTATTACAAAGCAGAAGGCGACAAACCTGTCTCCGCTACCCATCGTGCCACCAAACAGGCAATCGTGGATTCCATCTTAAGCAAGCACAACGCCGCCACCGCAGATCGCCGTTTCAATGCCATTTTTGCCACGGACTCCATTAATGATGCTATCGAATACCATCATCTATTCCAAGCAACACAAAACAGGCTGCAAGCGGATAATCCCGATTATGCGCTACTTAATATCGCCAGCGTCTTCTCGCCACCTGCCGAAGGCAATAAAGACATTGCTCAAATCCAGTCTGATTTACCGCAGGAAGAGCAGGACAACAAAGAAGACCCAAACGGCAAAAAAGCCGCCCTAAAAACCATTATTGATGACTACAACGCCAAATATCGCACCAATTACAACATCGGCGAATTCGATGCGTATTATCAGGATATTCAAAAACGCATTAAAGACCACCAATATCCTGATAAAGACTACGCACACCAAAACAAAATCGACATCACCATCGTCGTCGATATGCTTCTGACCGGATTTGACAGCAAATATCTAAACACGCTTTATGTGGATAAAAACCTAAAATATCACGGCTTAATTCAGGCTTTCTCGCGCACCAACCGCGTATTGAATGGCAGCAAGCCCTATGGCAACATCCTTGATTTTCGCGGACAACAAACGCAAGTCGATGACGCCATCAGACGCTTTTCAGGGCAGGACGAAGAACGCGCCAAAGAAATCTGGATTGTCGATCCGGCGGAAATTGTCATAACCAAACTGCAAAACGCTATGACGCAACTGGAAGATTTTATGTCTTCGCAAGGATTAGAATGCACACCGTCTGAAGCCTACAATCTCAAAGGTGATAACGCACGTGCAGGCTTTATAAACCTGTTTAAAGAAGTGCAACGTTACAAAACCCAGCTCGGACAATACACCGATTTAAGCTGCGAACAACAAGAAACGATAGACGCCATTTTGCCACACGACACCCAACGCGCCTTCAAAGGCGTTTATCTGGATATAGCGCAGCAATTTAAAAAGCAGGAAGCCAAACAAGGATTTTCCAGCCCCGAACAAGAACAGCTTGATTTTGAATTCGTGCTATTTTCATCTATTACCATTGATTACGACTACATCATGAAACTGATTGCCGAAAATACATCCAAACCGAGAAAACAGCAGATGAGCCGTAACCAATTAGCCGAACTGATTGCTTCCAGCACCGATCTGATGGATGAAAAAGACGACATCATCGCCTACATCGACAGCTTAAAAGCAGGCGAAGCCTTAAGCGAACAAGAAGTCAAAGCAGGCTATCAGGCATTTAGGCAGGCAAAAACAAATGAAAAACTAACCGCACTTGCCCAAAAACACGGCATTGCAGCCGATACCCTATCCGCCTTTATCACCCAAATCATAGACAGAATGATTTTTGACGGCGAAAAACTCACCGACTTGCTCGAACCTTTTGATTTAAGCTGGAAAGAACGCCGCATTAAAGAACTCGCCCTGATGGAAGACCTTGTGCCACTGCTTAAAAGCATGGCAAAAGGCAAAGAAATTTCAGGATTAAAGGCTTATGAGTAAATAATTTTAGGGGCTGTACTAGA
>NZ_MLHJ01000002.1 GCF_001998965.1 Rodentibacter rarus | reverse complement strand
CTGAATCAGTTAAATGCGAGCACAGCGGCGTCAAAAACCGAGGTTGAAGCCGGTAAAAATGTTACTGTAACGAATACTATAGGTTCAAACGGTCAAAATATTTACACGGTCAATGCTGAAAAATCAGAGGTGAAAGGTTCTGATAGCGTAAAAGTGACGACAACCCGTGATGAGGCAAACTTTACGACGACTTACAATATTGATTTGTCTGATGATATTAAGCAACAGATCAATAAAGAAGAAAGCGTAAGTGCAGGAGATAACAATCTGAAAGTTGTTACAAATGGTACAAATGCATCGGGGGGTAAAAACTTTGAAGTTAGTTTGAATAAAGATCTTGATCTCACTAAAGATGGCAGTGTGACGATTGGTAATACTACTGTAAATAATGATGGTATAACCATTAAGGATGGTCCATCGATCACCAACAAGGGCATTGATGCCGGTAATAAAGTGATTACCGGTGTTGAAGATGGGTTTATTGGTCCGAATAGTAAAGAGGCGATCAATGGTGGTCAGCTCTATAATGCTATTGTTGATGTGACCAATAACACAGGCTTTAACCTTGCAACGAATGGTACGGATGCGGCAACCGATAAACGTATTAGCAACAATGATACTTTTAATTTAAATCAAGGAAATAATATCGTTGTGAAACAGATCGACAACGGCTATGAAATCTCAACTGGTAATAATTTAGTTATCGGTGAGAAAGGTGAAAATGGCAAAGATGGTGTTGATGGTACGATCGGTGTGAACGGTAAGGATGGTTCATCCGTTGTTATCAATGGTAAAGATGGTTCAATTGGCTTAACAGGTCCTAAAGGCGCTGATGGTAAAGATGGGGTCTCAGCTAACATCAGTGTCAAAGAGGGTAGCAAAGGTTTAGACGGTAATGATGGTAAAGATGGCGAAAGTAAAACCCGCATTGTTTACGAAAAACCAAATGGTCAGACCGAAGAAATTGCAACCTTAAATGACGGCTTAGAATTTATGGGTGATAGTGGTACGGTTTCTAAACAGAAACTCAATACACGTGTCAATGTTGTAGGCGGTCAAACTGATGAACGTAAATTATCTGATCAACCAAATATTGGCGTTGTTTCCGATGGTAAGGGGACATTGAGCGTAAGATTGGCGAGAGATGTCAATCTTGGTAAAGATGGTAGCCTAACAATTGGTGACACCACCATTAATAATGATGGATTAAGCATCAAAGATGGTCCATCTATTACGAATAATGGTATTGATGCCGGTAATAAAGTGATCAGCAATGTGGTCAATGGTGTGAAAGGCACTGATGCCGTGAATATGAACCAATTAAACCAAGTTCGCGGTGATATTTATAATGTCAATAATCGCGTTGACAAGTTAGATAAACGCGTTCGTGGAATTGGGGCTAATGCCGCTGCTGCGGCTTCATTACCACAGGTAATGCTACCGGGTAAATCAATGGTTGCAGCCGCTACCGGAGGATATAGTGGCGCTTCAGCGGTTGCGATTGGTTACTCAAGAGCGAGTGATAGCGGGAAGGTTATCTTGAAATTAACCGGTACGGCTAACTCTGAGGGTCATTACTCCGGTGGTGTTGGGGTAGGTTATCAATGGTAATATTCACTTGGTAAAACCATTAAGCTGTATTGACTTAATAAAACATCATTAATTTAATCTGCACCTCGTTGGTTCAACCCAACAATTGGGGTGCAGATTTTTTTATTGTTTATAGATTTGGAGATTGTATTCAGTATAATTTGCACTTTATCTCAAGTGAGGCATACTTTCCTTTCTGTTAAATCAAAACAAATTTTGTGTTTTTCCTACAATGTTGCAAAATAGCCGAAATTTAAAACATTCCTTAGAAAAATGATTGTATTAAGTAATATTTCCTTAAAACGTGGGCAAACGGAATTGCTTGAAAATGCCACAGCGACCATCAATCCAAAACAAAAAGTCGGGTTGGTGGGGAAGAATGGTTGTGGCAAATCCTCTTTATTTGCGTTATTGAAAAAAGAGCTTCAGCCTGAAGGGGGAGAGGTCACTTACCCATCGAATTGGGCGGTATCTTGGGTGAATCAGGAAACCCCGGCATTGGAGATCTCTGCATTGGATTATGTGATTCAAGGGGATCGTGAATATTGCCGTTTGCAGGCAGAATTAGAGAAAGCCAATGAATGTAATGACGGCAACGCCATTGCACGAATTCACGACAGGCTTGATGCGATCAATGCGTGGACGATTCAATCACGGGCGGAAACATTGTTGCATGGTTTGGGATTTACCCAGGCAGAAACCCAACATACGGTAAAATCGTTCTCGGGCGGTTGGCGGATGAGGTTGAATTTGGCACAGGCGTTGCTTTGTCCTTCAGATTTGTTGTTGCTTGATGAACCGACTAACCATTTAGATTTGGATGCGGTGATTTGGCTGGAGCGTTGGTTGGTGAATTATCAAGGCACATTAGTGTTAATTTCTCACGACCGTGATTTTCTTGATCCTATCGTGACGAAGATTTTGCATATAGAACATCAAAAGATTAACGAATATACGGGGGATTATTCCTCTTTTGAGCGGCAACGAGCCACTAAACTCGCTCAACAAGCGGCGATGTATCGTCATCAGCAACAAAAAATCGCCCATTTACAATGCTATATTGATCGTTTTAAAGCCAAAGCCACCAAAGCAAAACAGGCGCAAAGTCGTGTAAAAGCTTTAGAGCGAATGGAACTTATTGCCCCGGCGTATGCGGATAATCCTTTCACCTTTGCTTTTCGTCCGCCCATTTCCTTGCCTAACCCTTTGGTGATGATTGAACAGGCCTGTGCAGGTTATGGTGAGGGGGAAAGTGCGGTTGAAATTTTAAGTAAAATTAAACTTAATCTTGTGCCGGGTTCCCGTATTGGGTTATTGGGTCAAAATGGGGCAGGAAAATCCACTTTGATTAAACTGTTGGCACAAGAACTTAGCCCGCTTTCAGGTACGGTGCAGCTCGCCAAAGGAGTGCAGTTGGGTTATTTTGCCCAACATCAATTGGATACCCTCCGTGCTGAAGAATCCGCCCTGTGGCATATGCAAAAACTTGCACCGGAGCAAACAGAACAACAGGTGCGTGATTATCTGGGGAGCTTCGCTTTTCACGGTGATAAGGTAAATCAGCCGGTTTCTTCCTTTTCCGGTGGTGAAAAAGCCCGTTTGGTGTTGGCATTGATTGTCTGGCAACGCCCGAATTTGCTGTTGTTAGATGAACCGACAAACCATTTGGATCTTGATATGCGTCAAGCCTTAACGGAAGCTTTGGTAGACTATGAGGGATCCTTGGTAGTGGTCTCGCACGACCGCCATTTGCTACGCAATACGGTGGAAGAATTTTACTTGGTGCATGATAAACAAGTAGAAGAATTCAAAGGGGATTTAGAGGATTATCAAAAATGGCTTATGGAGCAGAATAGCCCATCTTCGGCAAAATCTGCGGAAGAAAATAGGTTATCGGAAAATATCAATTCCAGTCAAAATCGTAAAGAGCAAAAACGCCGAGAGGCGGAATTACGCCAACAAACCGCCCCTCTTCGTAAAAAGATCACGCAGTTAGAAGAAAAAATAAATACTTTGAGCGAACAACTGGCGGAAATTGAACAGCATTTGGCGGACTCTGCGCTTTATCATACAGAAAATAAAGAAAAACTGACCGCACTTTTGGCGCAACAAGTGGAAACGAAAAAAGCCTTGGAAGCCGTAGAAGCCGATTGGATGGAAGGCCAAGAGAAACTGGAAGAAATGATATTAAATGCGGAGTGATTATGAACTCATCTCTTTTTCATCACACCAAACAAGAAGAACATTGCCCGAAATGTGGGTCGATTTTGCAAATGAAACAAGGCAAAAAAGGATTGTTTTTGGGGTGTAGCGCCTATCCGCAATGTGATTATTTACGCCCTTTGCAGCGAGTAGAGCATAAGGTATTGAAAACCCTTGAGGAAACCTGTCCGCAATGTGGTGATTTGTTGGCATTGAAACAAGGGGCATTTGGGATGTTTATTGGTTGTTGTGCTTATCCACAATGTGATTTTGTGGTACATGAAGAACAAAAAATAGAGGCACGAATTCCTTGCCCTGAATGTGGGAAAGGGCATTTGGTGACCCGCCGTGGGCGACAAGGCAAAACATTTTATGGTTGCAACAGCTTTCCCCATTGTAAATTCTCTTTACCCTCCACCCCCTATGAAATGCCTTGCCCGCAATGCGGTTTTCCCCTTGCTTTATTAAAAAATGAAAGTGAAACAGGCCAACATATGCAATGCGCTAATAAAACCTGTCGCCATAGTTTTGAGATAGCCAAATGACGTTACAACAAATTACCCACTATTTATTACAGGATCAGGTGGTCGCTTACCCGACAGAAGCCGTATTTGGTTTGGGGTGTAATCCGTTCAGTGAAAGCGCGGTCAAAAAATTGCTTGATTTAAAACAACGTCCGGTGGAAAAAGGGCTGATTTTGATTGCGCCAACGATCAATTTTTTATTCCCTTTTATCGATATTGATACCTTAGATGAAAGCCAACTGTCGAAATTAAAGACACATTATGATCGCCCGATTACTTGGGTGGTGCCGGTAAAATCGAATGTGCCTGCTTTCCTTACCGGAAAATTTAACCGTATTGCCGTGCGTATCAGCGATCATCCGGCTGTACGGGCGTTATGTGAAACCACGGGCTTTGCGTTAACCTCAACCAGTGCAAATTTAACGGGCGCCTCCCCTTGTAGAACCGCAGAAGAAGTGCGGTCACAATTTGGTGGGGATTTTCCTGTACTCGATTTGCCGGTAGGAAATGCACAAAATCCCTCAGAAATTCGTGATTTGATCACTCACCAACTTTTTAGACAAGGATAATGTATGGATTATTATGCGGTATGGGGCAATCCCATTGCACAAAGTTTATCACCGTTGATTCAAGGAAAATTTGCAGAGCAAACCCAACAAAAAATGCACTATGAGGCAAAGTTAGGTGATGTGGAAACCTTTGAGCAACAACTTGCTATATTTTTCTCACAGGGCGCAAAAGGCGCTAATGTGACCGCACCTTTTAAAGCACGAGCCTATCAACTTGCCGATGAACACAGTGAGCGGGCAAAGTTGGCACAGGCTTGTAATACGCTAAAAAAATTAGAGGACGGCAGGCTTTATGCGGATAATACGGACGGCATCGGGTTAGTCACGGATTTGCAACGTTTAAATTGGATAAAACCCCATCAGCGTATTTTAATTTTAGGGGCAGGCGGTGCCACTCAAGGGGTATTATTGCCTTTGTTACAAGCTCAACAAAATATTGTGCTAGCCAACCGCACTTTGGCAAAGGCGGAACGCTTGGCTGAAACATTCCAACCTTATGGTGAGGTTCAAGCGGTGGCGATGGATAACATTCCCGATCAATCTTATGATGTGGTGATTAATGCGACTTCGGCGGGGTTGAGTGGAAATACTGCCCCCGTTTCGGCAGCTATTCTCAAATTGGGGAATGCTTTTTACGATATGCAATATGCGAAAGGTTCGGATACGCCTTTTATCACTCACTGTAAAAGCCTAGGGTTGATGGAGGTCAGTGATGGATTAGGGATGCTGGTGGCACAAGCGGCACATTCATTCCATTTATGGCGTGGTGTGATGCCGGATTTTGCCACCGTTTATAAGGAACTGAAAAAGGAGATGCAATGATAAGGTGTCCGTGGACAGGGGATTTACCTATTTACATTGCCTATCATGATAATGAATGGGGTAAACCGGAATTTGATAGCCGAAAATTATTTGAAAAAATCTGTTTGGAAGGGCAACAAGCAGGATTGTCTTGGATTACTGTGTTGAAAAAACGTGAGGCATATCGCCAAGCATTTCATCAATTTGATCCGAAAAAAGTGGCAAAAATGACCGCACTTGATCTTGATGCCTGTATGCAAAATGCAGGGCTGATTCGCCACCGAGCGAAATTAGAGGCCATTGTTAAAAACGCTCAGGCCTATTTAGCCATGGAAAAGTGCGGTGAAAATTTTAGTGATTTTATTTGGTCGTTTGTCAATCATCAGCCTATCGTCAATGATGTGCCGGATGTCTCTGCGATACCGACTAAAACCGATCTCTCCAAAGCGATGTCAAAAGCCTTAAAGAAACGAGGCTTTGTCTTTGTTGGGGAAACCACTTGCTATGCTTTTATGCAATCAATGGGCTTAGTGAACGACCATATAAATGGTTGTTGTTGTAAATGATATTCCAGTATAATCGGCTCAATTTCATCAATGATACATTGAATTATGAATAAAAAATATACTTTCATTTCTCTTTCTATTTTGACCGCACTTTATAGCCAAACAAGCTTGGCGGATTTGCATACGCAATGTTTGGTGGGCGTGCCCAAATTTTCCGGTGAGGTCGTGTCTGGGGATCCAAATGATCTACCTGTTTATATTGAAGCGGATGATGCGGAAATTAATCAGCCGACAAGTGCCATTTACAAAGGGAATGCGGATCTCAAGCAAGGAAATCGCCATTTGCTTGCCGATTCGGTGGAAGTCAAACAAATCGGTGAGGGAACGGCATTACAACGTTTTGCCTATGTACGAGGCGGGTTTGATTATAAAGACGAGCAAATCAATCTGTTAGGGCAAAATGCCGATTTTAATTTGGATTCCAAAGACGGTCATGTATCGGATGCTGATTATCAGCTGGTAGGACGCCAAGGGCGGGGTAAAGCACAGGAAATTGAATTGCGTAATGCTATTCGGGTAATGAAAAATGCCACCTTTACGTCCTGTTTGCCAAACGATAATGCGTGGGCGGTCGATGCCTCAGAAATTCGTCAGTATATTAAAGAAGAATATGCGGAAATGTGGCATGCCCGCTTTAAAGTACAGGGTGTTCCGGTATTTTATACGCCATATTTGCAACTCCCTATCGGTAATCGCCGCCGTTCCGGTTTATTAATCCCAAGTGCAGGAAGCTCAAGCCGTGATGGGTATTGGTATTCTCAACCGATTTATTGGAATATCGCACCGAATTATGATGCGACCATCACGCCGAAATATATGTCACACCGTGGGTGGCAATTAAACGGTGAATTTCGTTATTTAACGCCCCTTGGTGAAGGTAAAATTGCCGGTGAGTATTTAGGGCGTGATCGTTATGATGAGTACTATGGAGAGAACCGCAAACGCCATCTTTTTTATTGGAATCACAATTCCGCTTTCCTTGAAAACTGGCGTTTGAATATTGACTATACACGTGTCAGCGATAAGCGCTATTTTACTGATTTTACCTCTGATTACGGTAGCAGCACGGACGGTTATGCCAACCAATATGCCCGTATTGCCTACTATCAACCTCACTACAATTTCGCCATTTCAGCCCGCCAATTCCAAATTTTTGATGAGGTAGATATCGGGCCTTATCGTGCATTGCCACAAATTGATTTTAACTATTATAAAAATGATTTAGCGAACGGTTGGTTAGACTTCAAATTATTCTCACAGGCGGTGCGTTTTGATAACGACAGTAGCCTTATGCCGACTGCATGGCGTTTTCATATCGAGCCAAGTTTAGCTACAGCAATGTCGAATAAATACGGCAGCTTGAATATTGAAACCAAACTTTATGCCACCCATTATCAGCAGAAAAAAGGAAAAGGTGACGGTGCGGAAGAGGTGGAAAAACGGGTAAATCGGGTTATTCCACAAATTAAAGTGGATTTACAAACGGTTTTGGCTCGAGATACCACATTCTTAAAAGATTATACGCAAACTTTTGAACCACGCGCTCAGTATTTGTATCGTCCGTATCGTAATCAAAGCAATATCGGCTCAAGCCGTACCAATGATTACTTAGGCTATGGTTATGATTCTTCACTGGTTCAGCAAGACTACTATTCTTTATTCCGTGATCGCCGTTACAGCGGGCTAGACCGTATTGCTTCGGCAAACCAAGTCACGCTTGGCGGCACAACCCGTTTTTATGACAGACATTCAATGGAACGGTTTAATTTCTCTGCCGGACAAACGTATTACTTAACGGATTCCCGCATTGACAGTAATCCGGCAAATAGTACACAACGTTCTTCTTCCTCTTGGGCGTTGGAGTCAAACTGGAAAATCAATGATAATTGGAACTGGCACGGTAGCTATCAATATGATACCCAGTTGAAGAAAACCTCATTGGCTAACACCAGCATTGAATATAATCCGGAAAGAAATAATTTAATTCAATTCAATTATCGCTATGCAAGCCAAGCTTATATCGACCAAAATTTAGGGCGATCAGCCAATGCTTATAACCAAGATATTAAACAATTGGGCTTAGTTGCAGCTTGGGAAGTGACGGATAATTGGGCGGTGGTCGGAAAATATTATCAAGACTTAGCGCTGAAAAAAACGGTAGAACAATACTTTGGCGTACAATATAACAGCTGCTGTTGGGCGGTGGGGGTTGGCGCAAGACGCTATGTGACCAGCCGACCAAATCAAGATCCGGATGAGGTGGTGTATGATAATAGCATCGGTGTCACCTTTGAATTACGAGGCTTGGGGACAAATGATCACCAAAGCGGCATTCAAGATATGTTGGAAAAAGGTAAGTTGCCGTATATTAAGGCCTACAGTTTATAAGCATAGCAATGCCACTGAAACGTGGCATTTTGTTTATCTCCAAAGTGCGGTTGAAAATGAGAGTATTTTTAACCGCACTTTTCCTAGGAGATACTCAATTGTGGTGGTAATAACTGATTGAATTGAAGGGGAATTATCAGTAAGATGGGGACGGATTTTATATTTATTGACTTAGGAGGAACCAAAATTATGAAAAAAATACCTATTATTGCCCTTGCAATGGGTGCTTTAGTTCTTGCGGGTTGTGCAACTGAAGGCTCTCGCAGTGTTCAGACTCAGACGGTTGAAAGTTATAATACGGCGTATAGTGGCGTGAAAACCCCGATTAGTGTCGGTAAGTTTGATAACCGTTCAAGCTATAACAATGGTATTTTTGCAGACGGTCAAGATCAATTAGGCGGTCAGGCTAAAACGATTTTGGTGTCTCATTTACAACAAACTGGTCGCTTTAGTGTGTTAGATCGTACAAATCTCTCAGAAACTGCGGCAGAAGCTAAGATCAAAGGTAAAAAGCAAACCCTAAAAGGTGCAAATTATGTCATTACCGGTGATGTGACGGAGTTCGGTCGTAAAGTGGTGGGTGATCACCAGTTGTTTGGTATTTTAGGTAAAGGCAAAGAGCAAGTCGCCTATGCTAAAGTCGCTTTAAATGTTGTGAATGCACAAACCTCAGAGGTGGTTTATTCTGTACAAGGTGCCGGTGAATATAGCCTCTCTAATCGTGAAATTATTGGTTTTGGTGGGACAGCCGGATATGATTCGACCTTAAATGGTAAAGTGCTCGATCTTGCCATTCGTGAGGCGGTGAATAAATTAGTTGGTGGTGTGGAATCCGGTCATTGGCAACCGGCGAAATAGTGAGGGTGAAGGAAATGAAAATATATTATAAAGCAGGTATCTTGGCTTCTGTGCTATTTCTTACTGCTTGTGGAAGCAATAATCAAATCTATAATTGGGGAGGGGGAGCGTATTCGACTTCTCTCTATCAATCTCTTACCCAAGAGGGTGATCCTCAAGCGCAGTTAAAAGCGTTAGAAGAAATTGCTCAAGATTCAACTAAAGGCAAAAAAGTTCCACCGGGTTTATATGCACAAATGGGCTTGCTTTACAGCCAATTAGGCGATACGGCAAAAGCGGCAGATGCGTTTAATATGGAAACACAGTTATTCCCTGAATCGAAATCTTATATCCAATTTTTATTGACAAAAGGAATGAGAGGAGAGAAAAAATAATGAAAAAATTGATAGCAATTTCCGTTTTATTCGGTAGCTTAGTATTAACTGCCTGTTCATCGCCAACTTCTTATGATTATTCAGCGTTTAAAGAGAGTAAACCCCGCTCGATTTTAGTGATGATGCCGACCGATATGACGAATGAGGTGAAAGCCGCACCGGCGGTGCTTGCACAATCGGTTACTCCACTTGCTGAGGCGGGATATTATGTTTTCCCTGTTGCTTTAGTGAATGAAACCTTTAAATATAATGGTTTAACTCAAGCACAAGAAATCCAAAATGTAAAAATCGCAAAATTACAGGAAATCTTTAATGCTGATGCTGGGCTTTACCTTAATGTGAAAGAATATGGCGTGAATTATCAAGTATTTAATAGCGTAACCAAGGTAGCTGTTGAAGGTAAATTAATTGATTTACGCAATGGTAAAACCTTATGGGAAGGTGAAGCGGAAGTGCAAGATGATGGGGGGCGTGTTAGCACGGGCAATCCATTAGTTGATTTGCTTGCAGTTGCGGTAAAACAGGTCGCTAACCAAGTAGCGGATAATGGTTATAATGTAGCGGGTTTAGCCGATGCAAAGCTACTTCAAGTTGGGGTGAATAAGGGATTATTATATGGACCTTACCATCCGCATTATGGAAAAGATCCACAAATAAAATAATCATGAAAGAGCGACTTTATAAGTCGCTTTTTTATGTTTATAGCTTGTATTATGCACTTTCTAAGTTAGAATAACGCCAATTTTTCTCAAGGCTGAATGATTTAAATGAAAAAGCAAGCAATTTTAACCGCACTTTTTAGTGCAATCGTGTTGAGTGGTTGTGCCACAAAAGCCAATGGTGAACGCAACGATCCGATGGAAGGATTTAATCGCACAATGTGGGATTTTAATTACAACGTGGTGGATCGTTATGTGTTAGAACCCGCAGCGAAAGGTTGGCGTGATTATGTGCCGACACCGATTACCAAAGGGCTAACCAATGTGGCGAATAATTTGGATGAACCGGTGAGCTTTGTGAATCGTATGATTGAGGGGGAACCGAAAAAGGCTTTTGTGCATTTTAACCGCTTTTGGATTAACACCGTGTTTGGTTTAGGTGGGTTATTTGATTTTGCCAGTGCAAGCAAAGAGTTGCAGGTTTACGAACAACGGGGATTTGGTGAAACATTAGGCAGTTATGGGGTGGATGCCGGGGCTTATATGGTGTTGCCTTTGTATAATGCCACCACACCTCGTCAGTTAACCGGTGCCATTGTGGATGCTGCCTATATGTATCCTTTTTGGGAATGGGTGGCAGGTAACCCCATTTCATTGGTTAAATATGGTGTCCAAGTGATCGACACCCGGGCGAAGAATTTAGATAACGCCGAATTGTTAAATCAAGCGCAAGACCCTTATATCACCTTCCGTGAAGCCTATTACCAAAATTTAGACTTTAAGGTGAATGATGGAAAAGTAAAAGAAAGCTCACAAAAAGAACTTTCTGATGATGTCTTAAAAGAGATTGATTAATAAAATTGATGAATAAAAGTGCGGTTGATTTAACTGCATTTTTCTCTAAAAGAAGGATAAATGACGATGACAAAAATTATTCATACAGAAAAAGCCCCGGCCGCAATTGGTCCTTATGTGCAAGCGGTTGATTTAGGGAATTTAGTCCTCACTTCGGGTCAAATTCCGGTGAATCCTGCAACAGGCGAAGTACCGAGCAATATTGTGGCACAAGCCCGTCAATCTTTAGAAAACGTCAAAGCGATTGTGGAACAAGCCGGTTTAACGGTGGCAGATATTGTCAAAACGACCGTATTTGTAAAAGATTTAAATGATTTTGCCGTGGTGAATGCGGAATATGAGCGTTTCTTTAAAGAGAATCATCACCCTAATTTCCCGGCACGTTCCTGTGTGGAAGTGGCGCGTCTACCAAAAGATGTAGGTTTGGAAATTGAAGCCATTGCCGTGAGAAAATAACAAAAAGTGCGGTTAAAATTCGCCGTATTTTTCAACAATAGACTTTACAAGGTGCGGTTTTAGCTCTATAATCCCGCACCTATTTACGCCAAGTGCGTGAGATTTCTGGTTGGTGCTTGACCTATTCAAGCCCCGTCCAAGACCGTAGGGGAGCAATCTTAATCATCCTACGTAGATGGTGTACAGAATAAGAATTTTTCTTGCTTCTGGGCACCGAAGTCGTCCTAATCTTAGATTAGGTAAATTAATTCCGAGAAATCGGAGTGTATTCAGGAGCTAAAAGCCAATGGCATTAAATCTTCAAGACAAACAAGCAATTGTTGCTGAAGTAAATGAAGCAGCCAAAGGTGCACTTTCAGCAGTGATTGCGGATTCTCGCGGTGTCACTGTTGATAAAATGACTGAATTACGTAAATCAGCTCGTGAAGCGGGTGTTACAATGCGTGTGGTGCGTAATACTTTATTACGCCGTGCGGTTGAAGGCACTGATTACGAATGCTTGAAAGATACGTTTGTAGGTCCAACACTTATCGCATTCTCTAACGAACACCCGGGCGCAGCGGCTCGTTTGTTCAAAGAGTTTGCTAAAGCAAACGATAAGTTTGAAATTAAAGGTGCAGCCTTTGAAGGTAAGATCCAAGATGTTGAATTCTTAGCAACACTACCAACTTACGAAGAAGCAATTGCACGTTTAATGGGCACAATGAAAGAAGCGGCGGCAGGCAAACTTGCTCGCACTTTTGCGGCATTACGCGACAAATTACAAGAAGCAGCTTAATTATCAAGCGTTTCTTACTTCATTTAACTTTATTTATTTTAGGAATTGATTGTTATGTCATTAACTAACGAACAAATCATTGAAGCGATTGCTTCTAAAACTGTAACTGAAATCGTTGAATTAATTGCAGCGATGGAAGAGAAATTCGGTGTTTCAGCAGCGGCAGCAGTAGCGGCAGCACCGGCAGGTGGTGCAGCAGCGGCAGCAGAAGAAAAAACTGAATTTGATGTCGTTCTTGCTGAAGCGGGTGCAAACAAAGTAGCTGTAATTAAAGCAGTACGTGGTGCAACCGGTTTAGGCTTAAAAGAAGCAAAAGACTTAGTTGAGTCTGCACCTGCAGCGTTAAAAGAAGGCATCTCTAAAGAAGAAGCTGAAGCGCTTAAGAAAGAATTAGAAGAAGCTGGTGCAAAAGTAGAAATCAAATAATTGTTGATTTACTAATGCCCTGTTTCTCAGGCTTAATGGCTGGTGGTTTACCATCAGCCATTTTGTGCTATCAAAATAAGCACAAAAAACAGATAATCATTTTCCGTTTAATCTTATCTGTTTCCACTCAAGTTAATAATAGACGTTTTAATTTGAGTAACCCACTACAGAAGTAAGGTTCAGAGTGCGGTTCCTGAAACGGTGTCTATACCTTGATATAAGCTAAACTCGGTCAAAATTATTCGTAAATCACTAACGTGGTTTACTCACTCCTTCGGAGCCGTTGGCAGAGCCAACGTTCAAAAAACGTTGTTTTTTGTGACCGCACTTTTCTTATGTCAACTCAGTCTCACTAAAATTGATAGAGGAAAACCAACCAATGGGTCTCTCCTATTCTGAGAAAAAACGAATTCGTAAAGACTTCGGCAAACGTCCGCAAGTTTTAAATGTCCCTTATTTATTAACTATTCAATTAGATTCGTTTGATAAATTTATTCAAAAAGATCCTGAAGGTCAGCAAGGCTTAGAAGCCGCTTTCCGTTCAGTTTTCCCCATTGTTAGTAACAATGGTTATACCGAATTACAATATGTTGATTACCGTTTAGAAGAACCGGAATTTGATGTGCGTGAATGCCAAATCCGTGGTTCAACTTATGCAGCGGGTTTACGTGTTAAATTACGTCTTGTCAGCTACGATAAAGAATCTTCTTCACGTGCTGTCAAAGATATTAAAGAAAATGAAGTGTATATGGGGGAAATCCCATTGATGACGGATAACGGTACCTTTGTTATTAACGGTACTGAGCGTGTTATCGTTTCACAATTGCATCGTAGCCCGGGTGTATTTTTCGATTCTGATAAAGGTAAAACCCATTCATCCGGTAAAGTGCTCTATAACGCACGTATCATTCCTTATCGTGGTTCCTGGTTGGATTTTGAATTTGATCCGAAAGATAATCTTTACGCACGTATTGACCGCCGCCGTAAATTACCGGCAACCATTATTCTTCGCGCATTAGGCTACACCACCGAAGAAATCTTAAATTTATTCTTCGACAAAGTGACCTTTGAAATCGCCGACAATAAATTATTAATGACCCTTATACCTAAGCGTTTGCGTGGTGAAACCGCTTCATTTGATATTGAAGCGAATGGGAAAGTTTATGTTGAACGTGGTCGCAGTATTAATGCCCGCCATATTAAAGCGTTAGAAAAAGATAATGTTACGCAAGTTGTCGTGCCGACCGAATATATCGTGGGTAAAGTGGCTGCGAAAGATTATGTCGATTTGGAATCCGGTGAGATTATTTGTCCGGCAAACGGTGAAATTTCGTTAGAAATTTTAGCGAAATTAGCGCAAGCAGGCTATAACGTTATTGAAACCCTGTTCACCAATGACTTGGATTACGGTCCATATATTTCCGAGACTTTGCGTGTTGATCCGACTTACGATAAAACCAGTGCACTTTACGAAATCTATCGTATGATGCGTCCTGGCGAGCCACCAACACCGGAGTCCTCAGAAGCCTTATTCCATAACTTATTTTTCTCCGCAGAACGTTATGATTTATCTGCAGTAGGTCGTATGAAATTCAACCGCTCTTTAGGTATTCCTGAGGGGGTGGGCAGTGGTATTTTAAGTCATGAAGATATCATTGCGGTGATGCGTAAACTCATTGATATCCGTAACGGTCGTGGTGAAGTGGATGATATTGATCATTTAGGTAACCGCCGTATCCGTTCCGTAGGTGAAATGGCGGAAAACCAATTCCGCATTGGTCTGGTGCGTGTAGAAAGAGCGGTCAAAGAACGCTTATCTTTAGGCGATTTAGATGCGATCACGCCACAAGATTTAATTAATCCAAAACCAATTTCTGCGGCAGTGAAAGAATTCTTTGGTTCTTCACAACTTTCGCAATTTATGGATCAAAACAACCCACTATCGGAAGTAACCCATAAACGTCGTATTTCTGCATTAGGTCCGGGTGGGTTAACTCGTGAACGTGCCGGATTTGAAGTGCGTGACGTGCATAACACCCACTATGGTCGTTTATGTCCAATCGAAACGCCTGAAGGTCCGAACATTGGTTTGATTAACTCGCTTTCTGCCTTTGCCCGTACTAATGATTACGGTTTCTTAGAAACCCCATATCGTAAAGTTATTGATGGTCAGGTCACAGAAGAAATTGAGTATTTATCCGCCATTGATGAAGCGAATTATATTATTGCTCAGGCAAACTCAAACCTAGACGAGAACAATCGCTTTACCGATGCCTTTGTTACAGCGCGTGGTGAGCGTGGGGAGTCCGGTTTGTATAAACCTGAAGATATCCACTATATGGACGTTTCTACCCAACAAGTGGTGTCTGTTGCTGCTGCATTGATCCCATTCCTTGAACATGATGATGCGAACCGTGCATTGATGGGGGCAAACATGCAACGTCAAGCTGTTCCAACATTACGTGCCGATAAGCCGTTAGTGGGAACAGGCATGGAAAAACCGATTGCCCTTGACTCCGGCGTGGCTGTGGTGGCGAAACGTGGTGGTATCGTTCAATATGTGGATGCTTCACGTATCGTGATTAAAGTGAATGAAGATGAAACCCTTGCGGGCGAAGCAGGGATTGATATTTATAATTTAATCAAATACACCCGTTCTAACCAAAATACCTGTATTAACCAAATTCCTTGTGTGAATTTAGGCGATCCAATTAATCGTGGAGAAGTCTTGGCTGATGGTCCTTCAACCGATCTAGGGGAGTTGGCGTTAGGTCAAAATATTCGCGTGGCATTTATGCCGTGGAATGGTTATAACTTTGAAGACTCTATGTTAGTGTCTGAGCGTGTGGTTCAACAAGATCGTTTTACCACCATTCACATTCAAGAACTTTCTTGTGTGGCTCGTGATACCAAATTAGGTGCAGAAGAAATCACTGCAGATATTCCAAATGTGGGTGAATCGGCACTCAGCAAATTAGATGAATCCGGTATCGTTTATGTGGGCGCAGAAGTAAAAGGTGGCGATATCTTAGTGGGTAAAGTGACACCGAAAGGTGAAACCCAATTAACGCCGGAAGAAAAATTGTTACGTGCAATTTTCGGTGAAAAAGCCTCTGATGTGAAAGATTCTTCATTGCGTGTACCAAATAGCGTAAGCGGTACGGTTATTGACGTACAGGTCTTCACCCGTGATGGCGTGGAAAAAGACAAACGTGCGCTAGAAATTGAAGAAATGCAGTTAAAAGAAGCGAAAAAAGACCTTTCCGATGAATTGGAGATCTTAGAGGCAGGTCTATTTGCGCGTGTTCGCAATCTTCTTATTTCAGGTGGCGTGGATGAAGCACAATTAGATAAATTGGCTCGCACCAAATGGTTAGAACAAACCATTGCTGATGAAGAAAAACAAAACCAATTAGAGCAGCTCGCAGAGCAATATGAAGAGCTTCGCAAAGAGTTTGAACTCAAACTGGAAGTGAAACGCAAGAAAATCATCAAAGGGGATGATCTTGCGCCAGGCGTATTAAAAGTGGTGAAAGTTTACCTTGCGGTGAAACGCCAAATCCAACCGGGTGATAAAATGGCGGGTCGTCACGGTAACAAAGGGGTTATCTCAAAAATTAACCCTGTTGAAGATATGCCATACGATGAAAACGGCCAACCGGTTGAAATCGTATTAAACCCACTGGGCGTACCGTCCCGTATGAATATCGGTCAGATCCTTGAAACCCACTTAGGTTTAGCGGCAAAAGGTATTGGTGATCAAATCAATGCGATGCTTAAACAAAAACAAGAAGTGGAAAAATTACGCAGTTATATGCAAAAAGCCTATGATTTAGGACAAGGTTCACAAAAGGTGGATTTAAGCACCTTCACTGATGAAGAAGTGTTACGTTTAGCAGACAACTTGCGTAAAGGTTTACCGGTTGCGACCCCGGTGTTTGATGGTGCGGATGAAACGGAAATCAAAGAGTTGTTAAAACTCGGCGGTTTACCAACTTCCGGTCAGATCACCTTATATGATGGACGTACCGGTGAAAAATTTGAGCGTCCGGTCACCGTGGGCTATATGTATATGCTCAAATTGAATCACTTGGTTGACGACAAAATGCATGCTCGTTCAACGGGTTCTTATAGTCTTGTTACACAACAACCATTGGGTGGTAAAGCACAATTCGGTGGTCAACGTTTCGGTGAGATGGAGGTATGGGCGCTTGAAGCTTATGGCGCAGCTTATACCTTACAAGAAATGCTCACAGTGAAGTCCGATGATGTGAATGGTCGTACGAAGATGTATAAAAACATCGTCAGCGGCAACCAACAAATGGATCCGGGTACACCGGAATCTTTCAACGTGATTATGAAAGAAATCCGTTCGCTTGGTTTAAATATCGAGTTAGACGAAGAGTAATCAATGGTACTCAATGAGCATTGATGAATATATTTAAATGATGTTATCCCTTGGCTCCACCCGTTTACGGGGGGAGCTGCCGAAGGCTGAGGGGGGGAATTTTTAGCCCCCTTCCGCCCTTCGGGCACCTTCCCCCGCAAAGCAGGGGAAGGCAAGATACAACAGCATAAAACTTGAAATCGCCGAAGTGCGGTCAAAATTCTCGCTAATTTTTAACCGCACTTTAAACCTTTAACTCCGACAGGAGAACATTTGTGAAAGACTTAGTTAAGTTTTTAAAAGCACAATCAAAAACCAGTGAAGATTTTGATGTGATTAAAATTGGGTTAGCCTCACCGGATATGATCCGTTCTTGGTCATTTGGTGAAGTGAAAAAGCCTGAAACCATTAACTACCGTACGTTTAAACCTGAACGTGATGGTCTTTTCTGCGCACGCATCTTCGGGCCGGTAAAAGATTATGAATGTTTATGTGGTAAATATAAACGTTTAAAACACCGTGGTGTGATTTGTGAAAAATGTGGCGTTGAAGTGACACAAACCAAAGTGCGTCGTGAACGTATGGGGCACATTGAATTGGCTTCACCGGTGGCACATATTTGGTTCTTAAAATCCCTTCCGTCCCGTATCGGCTTATTATTGGATATGCCGTTACGTGATATCGAGCGTGTCCTTTATTTTGAAATGTACATTGTGACCGAACCAGGTATGACGGATTTAGAACGTGGTCAATTATTAACGGAAGAGCAATATCTTGATGCAGAAGATCGTTGGCAAGATGAATTTGAAGCCAAAATGGGCGCAGAAGCGATCCAAGATCTGTTAAAAGGTATGGATCTTGATGTGGAATGTGAAAAGTTGCGTGAAGAGTTACAAGAAACCAATTCTGAAACCAAACGTAAGAAAATCACTAAACGCTTAAAATTGTTGGAAGCATTTGTGCAATCCGGTAATAAACCGGAGTGGATGGTCATGACCGTATTACCGGTACTTCCACCGGATTTACGTCCGTTAGTACCACTTGATGGTGGTCGTTTTGCTACCTCTGATTTGAACGATTTATACCGCCGTGTCATCAACCGTAACAACCGTTTAAAACGCTTATTGGATTTGATTGCACCGGATATTATCGTACGCAACGAAAAACGGATGCTACAAGAATCCGTTGATGCCTTATTGGATAACGGTCGCCGTGGCCGTGCGATTACCGGTTCTAACCGCCGTCCGTTAAAATCTTTAGCGGATATGATTAAAGGTAAACAAGGTCGTTTCCGTCAAAACTTATTGGGTAAACGTGTTGACTACTCCGGTCGTTCCGTAATCACCGTAGGGCCATATTTGCACTTATATCAATGTGGTTTACCAAAGAAAATGGCATTGGAATTATTCCGTCCGTTTATCTATGCGAAATTAGAAAGCCGTGGTTATGCGACAACAATCAAAGCGGCGAAGAAAATGGTTGAGCGTGAAGATGCCATCGTTTGGGATATTCTTGCGGAAGTGATCCGTGAACACCCAATTCTACTAAACCGTGCGCCAACACTTCACCGTTTAGGTATTCAAGCCTTTGAACCAATCTTAATTGAAGGTAAAGCGATTCAATTACACCCACTCGTTTGTGCAGCATTTAATGCGGACTTCGATGGTGACCAAATGGCGGTTCACGTTCCATTAACCCTCGAGGCACAATTAGAAGCCCGTGCGTTGATGATGTCTACCAACAACGTGCTTTCACCGGCAAACGGTGAGCCGATTATCGTTCCGTCACAAGACGTGGTGTTGGGTCTTTACTATATGACCCGTGACAAAGTAAACGGTAAAGGCGAAGGCATGTTATTGCAAGACCCAAGAGAGGCGGAAAAGGCTTATCGTACCGGTCAGGCTGAATTACATTCTCGTGTCAAAGTGCGTATTACCGAATATGTGAAAAATGAAGCCGGTGAGTTTGAAACCAAAACTACACTTACCGACACCACTATTGGTCGTGCCATTTTATGGATGATCGCACCGAAAGGAATGCCATATTCATTATTCAACCAAACCTTAGGTAAAAAAGCCATTTCAAAACTGATTAATGAAGCTTATCGCCGTTTGGGTTTGAAAGAATCAGTGATGTTTGCTGACCAAATTATGTATACCGGTTTTGCTTATGCGGCCCGTTCCGGTTCATCAGTTGGTATTGATGATATGGTGATCCCGGAGATGAAATACGAAATTATTTCTGCGGCGGAAGCAGAAGTGGCGGAAATTCAAGAACAATTTCAATCTTCTCTTGTGACGGCAGGTGAACGCTATAACAAAGTCATCGATATTTGGACTGCAGCAAATGAACGTGTTGCCAAGGCGATGATGGAAAACTTGTCGCAAGAAGAAGTGATTAACCGTGAAGGTAAACCGGAAAAACAAGCTTCCTTTAACAGCATCTTTATGATGGCGGATTCCGGTGCGCGGGGGTCTGCGGCTCAGATTCGCCAGCTTGCGGGTATGCGTGGTTTGATGGCGCGTCCGGACGGTTCGATCATTGAAACGCCAATCACCGCTAACTTCCGTGAAGGCTTGAACGTACTTCAGTACTTTATTTCCACCCACGGTGCGCGTAAAGGTTTGGCAGATACCGCATTGAAAACAGCGAACTCCGGTTATTTGACCCGCCGTTTGGTCGATGTAGCGCAAGACTTGGTGATTGTAGAGGACGACTGCGGCACTCACGAAGGCTTGGTGATGACTCCATTAATTGAAGGGGGCGATGAAAAAGTGCCACTTCGTGAGTTAGTGCTAGGGCGTGTGGTAGCGGAAGATGTTTATAAACCGGGTACAGAAGATGTGCTCATTGCCCGTAATACCTTATTAGATGAAAAACTCTGTGATGTATTAGATGAAAACTCTGTGGACAGCGTGAAAGTTCGCTCGGTGGTGACTTGTGATACCGATTATGGTGTCTGTGCGAAATGTTACGGTCGTGATCTTGCTCGTGGTCATCTCATCAACCAAGGTGAAGCAGTGGGGGTTATTGCTGCACAATCGATTGGTGAGCCAGGCACACAGTTAACCATGCGTACCTTCCATATCGGTGGTGCAGCATCGGCAGCAGTAAAAGAATCAAGTGTTCAGGTAAACTTTACTGGTACGTTACATTTAGCAAATGCTAAATTTGTTACCAATGATGAAGGTAAATTGGTGTTAACTTCCCGTAATACTGAATTAACGGTGACGGATGCCTTTGGTCGTACCAAAGAACACTATAAAGTACCTTATGGTGCGGTGTTAAGTAAAGGTGATGGTCAGGAAGTGACTGCCGGGGAAACCGTAGCAAACTGGGAACCACACACTATGCCGGTTATCTCTGAAGTGGCCGGTTTTGTTAAATTCGTGGATATTGTGGACGGTTTAACGGTAACACATAAATATGATGAACTAACAGGATTATCTTCCATAGTGGTACAAGATGTGGGTGAACGTGTAACGGCAGGTAAAGATTTACGCCCAACCATCAAATTAGTTGATGAAAAAGGAAATGACATCTTCTTACCTGAAACCGATGTGATTGCCCAATACTTCCTACCGGGTAAAGCTATCGTCAGCTTAGACGATGGTGCGGCAGTGAAAGTGGGTGAACCATTGGCGCGTATTCCACAAGAATCGGTAGGAACCAAGGATATTACCGGTGGTCTTCCACGCGTGGCAGACTTATTCGAAGCCCGTAAGCCAAAAGAGCCGGCGATCTTGGCAGAAATTTCAGGTATCGTTTCTTTCGGTAAAGAAACCAAAGGTAAACGCCGCTTGTTGATTACCCCAACCGAAGGTGAAGTTTATGAAGAGATGATTCCAAAATGGCGTCAGCTCAACGTATTTGAAGGTGAAATGGTACAACGTGGTGATGTGATTTCTGATGGTGCGGAAACACCACATGATATTTTACGTTTACGCGGCGTGCGTGCGGTGACCGAATATATCGTCAATGAAGTGCAAGATGTTTACCGCTTACAAGGGGTAAAAATCAATGATAAGCACATCGAAGTCATTGTTCGTCAAATGTTGCGTAAAGCGGTGATCACAAAAGCTTACGATTCCGAATTCCTCGAAGGGGAGCAAGTGGAAGTGGCTCGTGTGAAAATCGTCAACCGTAAACGTGAAGCAGAAGGCAAACCATTGGTGGAATTCGAACGTGAATTATTGGGTATCACCAAAGCCTCTCTTGCAACGGAATCCTTCATCTCGGCGGCATCGTTCCAAGAAACCACACGTGTGCTTACCGAAGCGGCTGTGGCAGGTAAACGTGACGAATTACGTGGCTTGAAAGAAAACGTGATCGTGGGTCGTTTAATCCCGGCTGGTACCGGTTTTGCCTATCACCAAAACCGCATTAAAAACCGCCAAAAAGCAGCGGAACTCGCGGTGGAAGCGATTGAACAACCTGTTTCAGCTTTCGCAAGCGATGCGGATATCGAAGCGGAATTTGAGTTTATCGCTGACGATGCCACGCAAAACCTTGCGGCATTATTAAATTCTGAAATGGAAGATTAATTTTGCAGATAGATTAAAGAAAAAGCCCCGAAAGGGGCTTTTTTTATTGGGGATAATAGGGATAATTACTTAGCGATGAGGAGCAAAAGTGCGGTCATTTTTACTAAATTTTACGGTATTATGCAGCAGTTGCACAACATTACTTTTTTGTTATCTTGTAG
>NZ_MLHJ01000019.1 GCF_001998965.1 Rodentibacter rarus | reverse complement strand
TCCCTACGTTTTGTTAAAACCTCCGATTTTACGCATTTGCGATAAATATCGGATATTGATTGTGTCGAAACCTTATTTGCGGGGAAGCTGTATTTTGGTTTCTTCACTCGGACGATAAAGCACTAAAATATGACCGATAGTTTGCACATTTGCGGCCTTGGTTTCACGGACAATCGCATTAATAATTAATTGCTTGGTCTCACGATCCGCCCCTGCAATTTTTACTTTAATGAGTTCATGGTGATCAAGGGCATTTTCGATTTCGGCAAGTACGCCTTCAGTTAAACCGTTGCCACCAAGCATCACAACCGGATTGAGATGGTGGGCAAGGGCTTTTAAGAATTGTTTTTGTTTGGTTGATAAGGTCGTCATAAGAAATCCTACAAATAAATAGAAATAATAAAAAGAGCGGTTAGAAAAACGAGGATTTTCTGCGTTTTTTAAGCTCACCAAGTCTTGAATTCGGCAGATTGTACCCAAATATAGGCGAAACTACTACAAAAAATCGTACAAAAGACAGAGATTATGGGAAAGAAAAAACGTTCGGCGAGTTCTTCTCGTTGGTTAAACGAACATTTTAAAGATCCATTTGTACAGAAAGCGCATAAGCAAAAATTACGCTCTCGTGCTTATTTCAAAATTGATGAAATTCAGCAAACGGATAAATTATTCAAACCGGGTATGACCGTGGTGGACCTCGGTGCTGCCCCGGGCGGCTGGTCGCAATATGTCGTGAGCCAAATTGGTGATAAAGGTCGTGTGATTGCCTGTGATATTTTGGAAATGGATCCGATTGTGGGGGTGGATTTCTTACAAGGTGATTTCCGAGAAGAGCAGGTGCTTAATGCGTTACTTGAACGTGTTGGAGAAGCAAAAGTGGATGTGGTGATGTCGGATATGGCGCCCAATTTCAGCGGTATGCCCTCGGTGGATATTCCCCGTGCGATGTATTTGGTAGAACTGGCATTAGATATGTGCAAACAAGTGTTGGCAATGAAAGGCAGTTTTGTAGTGAAGGTATTCCAAGGGGAAGGATTTGACGACTATTTAAAGGAGATTCGTGCTCTTTTTAGTGGGGTGAAAGTCCGTAAACCGGAGGCATCACGGGGGCGTTCCCGTGAAGTTTATATTGTTGCAACGGGCTATAAAGGCGAATTGCTTTAATCGCTTTTCATCGTTTGTGATATATAGTATCTTGTGTCGAATTTATTAACTTAGGAAAGGCAGGTTAGACTTTGAACGATATGGTCAAAAATTTGGTACTCTGGATTGTGGTAGCAGTAGTTATGATGACGGCTTACCAGAGTTTTAATTCTTCTTCGGCGGACAATGCGACCGATTATACGACCTTTGTTTACGATGTAAGCAATGGTCAGGTAAAAGAGGCACGTTTTGATACCAATGAGATTACCGTAACAAAAAATGACGGTTCAAAATATATTACCGTTATGCCACCGTTGGAAGATAAGAAATTACTTGATGATTTATTGAGTAAAAAAGTGAAAGTGGAAGGTACGCCATTTGAAAAACGCAGTATTCTTTCGCAACTTTTAATTTCCTCATTCCCAATGTTGTTCTTAATCGGGATATGGATTTATTTTATGCGCCAAATGCAAGGCGGTGGCGGTAAAGCCATGAGCTTTGGTAAAAGTCGGGCGAAAATGCTTAGTCAGGATCAAATCAAAGTCACCTTTGCTGATGTGGCAGGCTGTGATGAAGCGAAAGAGGAAGTTGGCGAAATTGTTGATTTCTTGCGTGATCCGGCTAAGTTCCAAAATCTAGGCGGTAAAATTCCAAAAGGGATTTTGATGGTTGGGCCTCCGGGTACCGGTAAAACCTTATTAGCAAAAGCCATTGCGGGTGAAGCTAAAGTGCCGTTTTTTACCATTTCCGGTTCTGACTTCGTTGAAATGTTTGTGGGCGTGGGGGCTTCTCGTGTTCGTGATATGTTTGAACAAGCGAAGAAAAATGCGCCTTGTTTAATTTTTATTGATGAAATTGATGCCGTTGGTCGCCAACGTGGGGCGGGTTTAGGCGGTGGTCATGATGAACGTGAGCAAACCCTAAACCAAATGTTAGTTGAAATGGACGGATTTGGTGGCAATGACGGCGTGATTGTGATTGCGGCGACAAATCGCCCTGATGTGTTAGACCCTGCGTTAACCCGTCCGGGACGTTTCGACCGTCAAGTGGTGGTAGGGTTGCCGGATGTCAAAGGTCGTGAGCAAATTTTACAAGTGCATATGCGTAAAGTGCCGTTAGCTGATGATGTGGATGCCATGACCCTAGCCCGTGGTACACCGGGTTATTCCGGGGCGGATTTAGCCAACCTTGTGAATGAGGCAGCATTATTTGCGGCACGCAGTAATAAACGTACGGTGTCTATGCTTGAATTTGAAAAAGCAAAAGACAAAATCAATATGGGGCCGGAACGCCGTACCATGATTATGACGGAGAAACAAAAAGAATCCACCGCTTATCATGAGGCAGGTCATGCGATTGTGGGTTATTTAGTGCCTGAACATGATCCGGTTCACAAGGTGACGATTATTCCTCGTGGTCGTGCCTTGGGGGTAACATTCTTCTTACCTGAAGGTGATCAGGTCAGCATTAGCCAAAAACAATTAGAAAGTAAACTTTCCACCCTTTATGCAGGGCGTTTGGCGGAAGATTTAATTTACGGTGAGGAAAATATCTCCACCGGTGCTTCTAATGATATTAAAGTGGCGACGAATATTGCCCGTAATATGGTCACTCAATGGGGTTTCTCCGATAAACTTGGACCAATTCTTTATTCCGAGGATGATGGTGAGGTATTCCTCGGTCGTTCAATGGCGAAAGCAAAACATATGTCCGATGAAACAGCCCACGTGATTGATGAAGAAGTGCGTGCCATCGTCAACCGTAACTATGAGCGAGCAAGACAGATTCTTATCGACAATATGGATATTTTACACGCTATGAAAGATGCGTTAGTGAAATATGAAACCATTGAAGAAACACAAATCAAGCAGTTAATGAATCGTGAACCGGTCACTCCACCTTCAGGCTGGGAAGAGCCGAAAACCTCACAAGCCGCTTATTCAAATGTTGCTTCTGAAAACAAATCAGAAAGTGCGGTTGAAAATCCACAAGATTCTGAGTAAATAAAGTGAAGCCTTCCTTGTGAAGGCTTTATTTTTATTCGGTGATTTTTTTCTTAACGGGATTCCGCTATAATTCCCCACCTCAAATTTACCCTAAAAATTGACCGCACTTTTATGAAACTTTATGCCAATAATAAATCCCTTGATTTATCACACCCTCAGATTATGGGAATTTTAAATTTCACACCGGATTCTTTTTCGGATAGCGGAAAATTTTTTAGCCTGGATAAAGCATTGTTTCAAGTAGAAAAAATGCTCAATGAAGGAGCAAGTATTATCGATATTGGTGGGGAATCCACTCGACCAATGGCAGAAGATGTGTCCGATCAAGAAGAACTTCATCGTGTTGTGCCGTTAGTAGAAGCCGTTCGTCAGCGTTTTGATTGTTGGATTTCGGTGGATACTTCTAAGGCAATCGTGATGCAAGAGGCGTCCAAAGTGGGTATGGATTTGATCAACGACATTCGTGCTTTACAAGCACCGAATGCTTTAAAAATTGCGGCAGAGTTGGATTTGCCGGTTTGTCTTATGCATATGCAAGGTCAACCAAGAACGATGCAAGTCAACCCTCAATATCAAAATGTGGTGCAAGAAGTGCTCGCTTTTTTACGCCAGCGTTCAGAGCAGTGCATGCAGGCAGGCATAAAAAAAGAACAGTTAATTTGGGATATGGGATTCGGATTTGGGAAAACCGTTCAGCATAATTATCAATTGTTAAACCAGCTTGGCGTATTTTGTGATGAGGGTTATCCGGTATTGGCGGGCCTATCACGCAAATCAATGATTGGTGCGGTGTTGGACAAACCCGTTGAGGAAAGAATGGTTGGCAGTGTTGCCGGGGCATTAATTGCGGCGCAGAAAGGGGCAAAAATTTTACGGGTGCATGATGTGGCTGCCACAGCCGATGCACTCAAAATTTGGCAGGCGACAGAAAACGCCTAGGTTTTTAGAAAAATAAAATAAAGGAATTGATTATGGCAGAGCGTAAATATTTTGGTACAGATGGTGTGCGTGGTAAAGTCGGGACTTACCCGATTACCCCTGATTTCGCTTTAAAATTGGGTTGGGCGGCAGGTAAAGTGCTGGCTTCGCAAGGATCAAAAACCGTTTTAATTGGTAAAGATACCCGTATTTCCGGCTATATGTTGGAATCGGCATTAGAGGCAGGGCTTGCCGCTGCGGGGCTTTCTGCCGCTTTTACCGGTCCAATGCCGACACCGGCAATTGCTTATTTAACCCGAACCTTCCGTGCAGAAGCGGGCATTGTGATTTCCGCTTCTCATAATCCTTATTATGATAACGGCATTAAATTTTTCTCCGCCCAAGGCACAAAATTACCCGATGAAATTGAGGAAGCCATTGAAGCGATGTTAGAGCAGCCAATGGATTGTGTTGAATCTGCAGAATTAGGAAAAGCCCGCCGGATTAATGATGCCGCCGGGCGCTATATTGAATTCTGTAAAGGAACATTCCCGGCGCATTTAGGCTTAGAGGGCTATAAAATTGTGGTGGATTGTGCCAATGGGGCGACTTATCACATTGCACCAAATGTCTTGCGTGAATTAGGTGCGGATGTCATTGAAATCGGTACGACACCAAATGGTACCAATATCAATGAAAAATGCGGAGCGACCGATGTGCAGGCATTACAGGAAAAAGTGTTAGAAGTAAAGGCGGATGTGGGCTTGGCTTATGATGGGGATGGTGATCGTATTATGATGGTGGATCATCTTGGTCATAAAATTGATGGTGACCAAATCCTCTTTATTATTGCCCGTGAAGCCTTGCGTGCAGGGCAATTAAAAGGCGGTGTTGTGGGAACATTAATGAGTAATATGAGCCTTGAAATTGCCTTAAAAATGCTGGGCGTTCCTTTTGTTCGTGCGAATGTGGGCGACCGTTATGTGCTTGAAAAAATGCTTGAAAATGATTGGAGACTTGGCGGAGAAAACTCCGGTCACATTATTATTTCCGATAAAAATACCACAGGAGATGGAATTGTTGCCTCATTAGCGGTGTTAGCCGCAATGGTTCAGCATAAACTTTCACTTAATGAATTGGCAAGTGCGGTTAAATTGTTCCCTCAAGTATTAATTAATGTGCGTTTTGCCGGCGGGAAGAACCCATTAGAGAGTGAAGCGGTGAAATCCGTTGCCGCAGAGGTTGAAAAACGTTTAGAAGGAAAAGGCCGAATTTTATTACGCAAATCCGGCACAGAGCCTTTAATTCGTGTCATGGTGGAATGCCAAGATGGTGAACTTGCCCAGCAATGTGCGGAAGAGATTGCTGAGGCTGTCAAAGCGAATTAATTGATTTTGACCGCTCTTTTAAAAAAGAGCGGTCAGTTTTTATCTTAAATTTAGGAAAGCAGAATGAAAATTTTTATTATGCGCCATGGTGAAGCAGAAGTGATGGCGAAAACCGACAGGGCACGTCACTTAACTGAATACGGTAAAAAACAGGCTTTTGCGCAAGGAGAATGGTTAAAAAATCATATCAACTCAACCGCACTTTCATTTGATTATATTTTAGTAAGCCCTTATCAGCGAGCTTTAGAAACATTTGAGCAAGTGAATCACCAGTTTGAAGGGGCATTACAACCTAATTTGGAAATTTGGGAGGGCATTACCCCTTACGGTTCGGCGGAGTTAGTTGTCGACTATTTGACCGTATTAGAGGCTCAAGGTATCGACTCCATTCTTATTATTTCACATTTACCTTTAGTGGGTGAGATTGTTGCCGAGCTTTATGGCAAACGAAATCCGATTAGTTTTTATCCGTCAACCCTTGTACAAATTGATTGGAACGAAGGAAAAGGAGAGATTGTCAGCTATCATTATCCACCGGAAATACTCTAACTTGGCTAAAATATCACTATTTTAGAAATGCTTACTTCTTTACAAAAAATAAATTTTAAAATGGGAACTTTTAAAAAAGTATTGATATTTCATTATGTTAGCAATTGATTTGCTTGTTTAAGCATCAGTATTATGGGCGAGAAGTGTAAAGTTTCTCTTTGGCTATTTTATTTTGCATTTTTTTGCGTAAACTACGCTGCATAAACTCAATGTGTTTTCCCATTTATTTAACCCAATAGGAGATTAAAAATGAAAAAATCAGTATTAGCGGCATTGGTACTTGGCGCAAGTTTAGCGGTAACCGGCTGTTTCGATAAACAAGAAGCAACACAAAAAGTGGAAGCTGCGAAAGAGGCTGCCACGAACGCAGCGACTGAAGTAAAAGAGGTAGCGGTAGAGGCAGCATCCAATGTGAAAGATTCTACAAAACAAGCGGTTACAGATGTAAAAGAGGCGGCAGCTAACGCAATGGATTCTGCTAAATCAGCTGCTGAAGAGGCTAAAAATGTCGCAATGGACAAAGTGGCTGAAATGAAAGATGCCACCGTCGCTAAAGTGGAAGAAACGAAAGAGGCGGCGCTTACCACAATGGAAAAGATGACAAATAAAGCCTCAGAAAAAGTGATTGAAATGAAAGATGCTACTGTGGCTAAAGCAGAAGAAACGAAAGATGTGGCAATTAGCAAAATGGAAGAGATGACAAATAAAGCATCAGATAAAGCTACCGAAATGAAAGAGACGGCAGTCGCTAAAGTGGAAGAAACGAAAGAGGCTGCGGTGACTAAGATGGAAGAGATGACAAACAAAGCATCAGATAAAGCCAGTGAAGTGAAAGAGGCGATGTCTTCAATGAAAGAAATGGTAACTGAAAAAGCAACGGATGCTGTCGAAGCGGTAAAAGACGCAACAAAGTAATTTTATAAAATACAAAATCCCTACCGAAATTATTCGGTGGGGATTTTCTTTTTTGTGGAGGCAAAGAGAATGCTGTGTGCAATTTATAAAAGTCGGAAAAAGCCGGGAAGTTATCTTTATATTCAAAAACGTGATGATTTTTCTGCCGTTCCATCGGTATTGCTAGAACATTTTGGCAAACCGGAATTGGTGATGATGTTTAATTTAGCCGGTGATAAAGCACTTCGTCAAATTGATAAAGATGAAGTCAAGGAGAAAATTGCCTCACAAGGATTTTATTTACAAATACCAAAACAAGATGATGGCTTATTTAATAGTTTGAGTGAGATCAAATAATCGTTAAATTTTGGGGCTGTACTA
>NZ_MLHJ01000018.1 GCF_001998965.1 Rodentibacter rarus | reverse complement strand
GGTTGGAATCCACACATTAACTTAATAGAGAATTAATCCGTTTAATAAAAGCTACCGGATTTTCTAACGCGCCACGCTCGGCAAGCATGGCTTGCTCAAGCAATAATTCGATCCAGTCGGCAAACTCAGCTTCATCTGTCATATCCGCCACTTTTTTCACGAGGTGATGTTCCGGATTAAGTTCAAAAGTATATTTCACTTCCGGTACAGGTTGACCTGCAGCAGCGAAGAGTTTCGCCATTTGGGTGGTCATTTGATCGTTATCGGTGGAAACCACTGCCGGGGTGTCCGTTAAGCGATGGGTTAAACGCACCGCTTTGACACGATCGCCTAATAAGCTTTTCACCCGTTCTACAAAACTTTCAAAGGCTTTATCCTGCTCTTTTTGGTCAGCTTCCTCTTTATCGGCTAAATCGCCCAAATCTAAATCGGCTTTGCTAATGGTTTGTAACGGTTTGCTATCAAACTCTGTTAAATAGCTCAACATCCATTCATCAATACGATCGGATAATAATAAGACTTCAATGCCTTTTTTATTGAATAATTCCAAATGCGGGCTGTTTTTCGCTGCGACATAGCTATCCGCTGTGATGTAATAAATGGCTTTTTGCCCTTCTTTCATGCGGGATACATAATCTTCCAACGAAACGGTTTGCTCGCTACTGTCGTTGTGGGTGGAAGCAAAACGTAACAATTTCGCAATAGTTTCTTTGTTGTCAAAGTCTTCTGCCGGGCCTTCTTTTAACACTAAGCCAAATTCTTTCCAGAATTGTTGGTATTTTTCTGCGTCGTCTTTCGCCAATTTTTCCAATATTTGGAGAGAGCGTTTGGTTAGGGCTTTGCGTAATGCCGCCGTGACTTTATTGTCTTGTAAAATTTCACGGGAAACGTTTAGCGGTAAATCATTGCTATCAATTAGACCACGCATAAAACGCAGATAATTCGGCATAAATTGTTCCGCATCATCCATAATGAACACCCGTTGAACATAGAGTTTCAAACCGTGTTTATGCTCACGATTAAATAAATCCCAAGGGGCTTTAGACGGCACATAAAGCAAACTGGTGTATTCCTGATTACCTTCCACTTTGTTGTGTGCCCACAAAAGCGGATCAGCAAAATCGTGGCTTAAGTGTTTGTAAAATTCTTTATATTCCTCATCGGAAATGTCATTTTTACTACGAGTCCAAAGGGCATCGGATTTATTGATTTTTTCCCATTTTTCACCGGTTTCTTTGCCTTCGTCATCATATTCTTTGGTCAGCATTTCCACCGGAAGACCGATATGATCAGAATATTTGCCAATCACTTCACGCAAACGCCATTCATTTAAGAACTCTTTTTCATCCTCACGCAAATGCAAAATCACATCCGTACCACGAGATTTTTTCTCAATGTCGGCAACCGAGTATTCCCCTTCTCCGGCAGATTCCCAAATCACCGCTTTATCCGCCGGTTCGCCTGCTGCACGGGTTTTCACTGTGACCTTATCTGCCACAATAAAGGCAGAATAGAAGCCAACACCGAATTGGCCGATAAGTTGGCTGTCTTTAGCTTGATCGCTGCCCAGTGCATTCAAGAACTCTTTCGTGCCGGATTTGGCAATCGTCCCTAAATGATCGATCACCTGCTCACGGGTCATCCCGATCCCGTTATCACTGATGGTTAATGTACCTTTGTCGCTATCAAAACTAATCCGTACGCGTAATTCGCCGTCATTTTCATAAAGTGCAGGGTTAGAAAGGGCTTTAAAACGGAGCTTATCCGCCGCATCGGAAGCATTGGAAATCAGCTCACGCAAGAAAATTTCTTTATTGGAATATAAAGAATGAATCATTAATTGTAAGAGTTGTTTAACTTCCGATTGGAAGCCACGGGTTTCTTGGTTTTGAGACATAACTTTTCCTTTATAAAATAAGTGAAAATTAAACCCTACAGATATAAGAATGAAAACGGAATTTTCAAGCCTCTACCCCACATAAATATAAAATAATCAACTTTCAGCACCGAGATAAAAAATGATCTCCTCCTAAAGTTGTAGATATCAACTAACTGATTAAGATGTAGATTTTTTTATGGCAAACATTACTCAACTCATTTAAATATCCAATATGTTTTGGATGGTGGCAGAGGATTTGTGAAATCGCAGAGCATTTTTCTCTCCCAAATCACTCTTCCGTGGCTGCTTAGTTTAAAATACGGTATCAATGGGCTCAATCCCCCCAACCGTAAAAAATATGAAAAACTAAAAGAAAGCAGAAGATTCAAAAAACTGAGGAAACACAAAGATATCAATATATTAGTGAAACGTATTGAATATAGTGAAGCAAAGGATACCTACTTAAAAAGCTCAAGGAATTTAGTATAAAAATCAGGCAATACCTCTTAAACCCACAAGGTGATAGGCACAAATCGGGATGCCTTTTACCACTATCGACAAGCGATCAAACAAAGGAAAGGGGATTGAGGATTTACTTAATCAAAGTCACAGTGTCCCTTGTATTAGAATAGTGCAAAAGAAAACCCCATTAAGCGTATCATAATGGGGTAAAAGAGAAAGTAGAGTTGGAGTGTACTTTGTGCCATTAAGTACGTCGTGTAGATATAAGCCTACTTTTTCATCCACTATCACCCGAATGGCATCTCAGGCTCATTTCCCGTAGCCCGCATTCACAAGATTTGGAGGTCAAATGGATAGCCCATTATATTATGTTGGGATCAATATAGCCAAAGCTAAATTTGATGTCGCTGTAAAATTTCAAAACAGTAAGCACAAACATAAAGTCTTTAAAAATAATCCTGAAGGGGTTCAATGGTTTATGCACTGGCTTAAACCATTCGGTGAGACTTTTCACTGTGTGATGGAAGCAACTAATATCTATCATAAGGTCCTAGCTGATTTTCTGCTTCAACAGCACACGGTCAGTGTGATTAACCCCAAATGCACTGCTAACTTCACGAAAACCAATAATTTATGTTCTAAAACCGACAAAATTGATACAAAAATTCGCTGATTATGTGGATGAAAAACGTCGTAAATGCCCCCTTTATCACTCTATTTCACCTACTCAACGGGCATTATTACGGAAAAATCGTCAACTTAACCACCTAAAAAAAACAGTTGGCACGAGAAAAAACACGGTTAACCATGTTGATTGATAGCAATTGTATTGCCTCGACAAAACAAATGATTCACTTCATCAATGCTCAAATTAAGGCTCTAGAGAAAACCATTAAACACTGTGTTAATACAGATAACATATTGAAAAACAATGTAAAATTACTTTTTTCTATTCCAGCGATGAGTTTCACGACAGCCTTTCATCTTATTACTTATTTAGGAGAGGGCAAGCGCTATAAAAATGCCAAAGCGGCAGCGACCTTTGCCGGATTAACGCCGATGATTAAAAGCTTGGGCAAAAGTTTAAATACCCCGTCATTGGTATCTCAAAAATAGGGTACCCCTAATCCGTAAAGCCCTCTTCTACCTAGCGATGATTTGCATTTGGTTGTTATAAAAACAGAGTGTACCGCAACTTTGTGCAACGCTTAACCCAAGCGGGTAAGCCTAAAATGGTGGTGATTACTGCTTTAATGCGTAAACGCCTCCCCCATTGCACAAGCGGTATTGCAAAAACAAACTACATTTAATTTAACGATATTTACAAAATAAAATTTGTTGTGTCTTATGGTATCTAATTTAAAAAATTGGTGCCGATGAAACCACGGAGCAAACCGAAAAACCGCACGCTTTACGTGCGGTTTGCCATTTCAATTTAAATTACGCTTAAATCAATGTTTCCAGTGTTTGAACAAACTTCAAATAACGTTGATATTTTTTCTGATAGGCGTTGAAGTACGCTTTATTGGGGATAAAGGTATTCATTGCTGAATTTAGTAGGCTCTTTTTATCCATTCCCTCAATTGCTTCCATCGCCACGAGAGCAGCACCAAAGCAGCCGGTTTCTTCAACTAAAGGAATTTCTAATTTCATCCCTGTTAAATCCGCTAACATTTGCATCCATATTTTTGATTTTGTTGGGCCACCTGTTACTCTGAGTACTGTCGCATCAGGAAAACGTTTTGCCATTTGCTTTAAATGGTGCATCAGACTAAATAGCACGCCCTCATAAACAGCTTGAAGTAAGTGGATTTCCGTGTGATGGGCTTGCAATCCGTAAAAGCCTGCTTGCATTCCTAACTTACGATTAGAACCATAGAGGAAAGGAACGAACAACACAGAGCTTGAGGCTGGAGGTAAGGCTTCAATTGCTGTGTTGAGGGTTTGATAATCCAGATGTTTAAAACGATTTAAAAACCATTCTAAATTTCCCGATGAAGTGGGGCTGGCTTCATGCACAATAAAACGATTTTTTTCCACATAGCGCCCATAGACAAAAGGAATGGATTGGGTTTCATCAATATGAGGGGTAATCCCACTCACCACAGACCAAGTGCCAAGGACGACATTGAGTTTTTCTTCATCCTCTAAACCGGCACAAAGTGCGGTTGAAACCACATCAAATAATCCGCCAACAACGGGAGTACCCTCTGCTAAGCCTGTCATTTCAGCCGCTTTTGCGGTGATATAACCGGCAATTTCATTAGGTTTGATGATAGGCGGCAATTTATCAAAAAGTTCCTCTATGCCTAATAATTTCGCCAGTTGAATATCATATTGACCGGTTTCCATATTATAGAGATTGGATTCGGAAATATTGGTTTCTTCGCAAAATAATTCACCGGTTAAGCAAAAGCGTAGGTAATCATGCGACATTAAAATGCTGCCGATACGATCGTAGCGTTCCCACTCATGTTCTTTCAGCCAACGAAGAATGGAAACCGGGTGACCGGTCCATAATGTTTGTCGGGTTAAGGGATAAAGTTTTTCCGGAATTTGCTCCGCCTGCCACTTTTTGACGATTTCTAAGGAACGTTGATCGGAAGATAAAATGGCGCGTCCTAAAGGGCGGTGATTTTTATCTAAAAAAAAGCCCCCTTTACCTTGGGCAGAAATGCCAACAGCTTTAATTTGTTGGGCATCAACCGGGCTTTGTTCAATGGCTGTTTTTACCACTTGTGCGGTGATTTGCCATAAGGCTTGCGGATCCCGTTCGGCATAGCCGGATTGTTCGCTGATAACCGATACATTTTGGCGTGCGATGCCTTGCAGTTTTCCTGTGCTATCAAATAATGCGGCTTTTATAAAGGTTCCACCGCAATCAATACCTAAGTAATAATTCATAACACCTCAATAGAAAAGACAAGCAGCCATGGGGCTGCTTGTGATTGATGATCTTATTTGGCTAATGCATCAATTTGATTAACCAAGCTATCACCGTGTTTTTCAATGTAAGATTTACGTACTTTTTCTTCAATGATGGCTTTAAACGGTGCAGGATCGATGGTTTCTGTTACTTCAATCCCTTCTTTACGCAATTTCGCAATAATTTCTTGCTCATTTTTAACGTTCAGATCACGTTGGAAAGCCCCAGCTTCTTTGGCGGAAGCGACAATAGCTTGTTGTAATTCAGGTGAAAGTGCATCAAATTTGGCTTTATTCATCACCACAATGAGTGGGGTGTAGCCATGGTTACTGAGAGTTAAGTATTTTTGCACTTCATATAATTTAGAAGACCAGAAAATACCAATCGGGTGTTCTTGTGCATCCACTGCTTTGGTTTCTAATGCGGTGTAAAGTTCAGCCAACGGCATTGGCACAGGGTTTGCACCTAACAGGCTAAAGGCTTCAATATACATCGGGTTTTGGTTGGTACGAACTTTTAAACCTTTCACATCTTCAGGTTTGGTCATGGTGTGTTTAGAGTTAGAGAACGCTCTAAAGCCCACATCCCAAAACGCCAATCCTTTAAGACCTTTTTCTTCCAGAGCTTTTAATAGGTTTTCACCAATTTCTCCGTCTAAGACTTTATAAACGTGTTCACGGTTTTTAAAAATAAACGGAATATCAATTACATTTAAGGCAGGAACTAATCCGGTGAAGTTTGGTGAGCCGGACATTTCAAGATCAATGGTGCCGCCACGAACACCGGCAATCATGGTTTGTGCATTGCCTAGGGTGCTATCAGGGAATAATTTTAGTTTAATTTCACCTTTGGTTTTTTCAGCCAATAATTCATTAAATTTTTTCGCTGCAATATGTTGAGTATCGCTGCGTGGCGCTTCATAACCAAATCGTAAACTGGTTTCTGCCGAAACCGCTGAGGTTGTAAATACGGCTGCACCTGCAACTAATGTGGCTAAAAATTTCATATTAAAACGTTTCATAATGTTCTCCTAATTGAGCGTGGTTGAGAATACGATTGCTTGTTTACAGCATCCATTGTAATGGCACTAAAATTAATGATGGAAAGAAGATAAACAAAAACAATAATATAACCATCATTCCCATATAAGGCAGGATGCCTTTTGCGGATTGTTCAAAGGGGAGTTTAGAGACCCCTGTAATCACATTTAATACATTGCCCACCGGTGGGGTAATTAAACCGATGGACGTGTTTAAGATAAATAACACGCCAAAATAGACCGGATCGATACCGGCTTCTTCCACTAACGGCATTAATACCGGTGTTAGAATAAGCACGGTCGGCGTGAGATCCATCACCATACCAATAATGAATACTGAAATCATAATGACGATTAACAATAAGGTTGGATTATCAATTAATGGTTCTAAGAATTCCGTCATGATTTGCGGTAATTCTGCAACGGTGATGAGCCAACCGGTCACATTGGCTGCGGCAACTAAGAACATCACAACAGCCGTGGTTTTCGCCGCAGCGAGGATCACGCGGTATAAATCTTTAATTTTGAGTTCACGGTAAACAAATAGCGAAACGATAAGGGCATAGAATGCCGCTACAACCCCGGCTTCCGTTGGGGTGAAGATCCCTGAGCGGAAACCACCAATAATGATAACAGGTAGTAACAATGCCCAAATACTATTTTTGAAAGAAATACATAACTCCTCTTTTGTGGCTTTTGAGAAGGTCATCAAATTTAAGCGTTTGGCTTGCCACCACCAAAGTAGGCCTAGCATCACACCCATCATCACACCGGGAAAAATACCGGCTAAGAAAAGTTTTGTAATGGAAACACCACTGGCGACCCCAAACACGATAAAAGGAATTGAAGGGGGAATAATCGGGGCAATAATTCCTGCTGTACCGATCAAACCCGCAGATTTATCAACAGGGTAGCCGGTGGTTTTCATCATCGGTAATAACATGGCGGCCACCGCAGCGGTATCTGCAACGGCAGAACCTGAAAGGCTCGCCATAATCATGGCAGCGATAATCGCAACAAAGCCCAATCCACCCCGTTTATGACCGACTAATTTCATTGGTAAGTCAATAATGCGTTTTGATAATCCCCCTTCATTCATAATTTCACCGGCAAGAATAAAGAAAGGAATTGCCATTAACGAAAAGCTATCGGCACCACTGACTAAATGCTGTGCCAAAATTTGCGAATCAAATAAGTCGAGTTGGAGCATTAAAGCAATGCCGCAGACTAACAGTGAGAAGGCAACGGGAATACCTAAGAGAATAGCCCCAAGTAATACTGAGAGGAAAATAACGACAATCATGCTTTCTCTCCTTTCGTTAATAATGTGATTCGGCTAATAAGGCGGGCGATAAGCAAGAGGCCGATTAAAGTTCCTGCGACAACACTGGCAAGATAAGTGATACCTTGTGGTAAACCGGAAATCGGGGCAAGATTCGCCCAATTTAATTGGAACTGTATCCAGCTACCATCCACAATCAAATAGCAACAATAAAGCATGATGCTGTCTGTCAAAATACCTAATATATTCCGTCTGTTTGGGGAGAGCTTATCGGTTAAAATGGTGACATTAACGTGGCGGTTTTCACTAAATGCCAAGACAGCCGCCAAAAAGGTGAGCCAGATAAACATATAACGGGACACTTCTTCTGTCACGCTAATACTGCTGTTAAAGCCGTAACGCAAGACGACATTAAGAAACACCAAAATCGACATCACCGATAAAATAAACACCACAAGGGCTTCTAATGCTTTTCCAACAAATTGAGCCAAGGCTTTCATTGTTCCTCCTCAAGGTCATCAATCGCGACTTTCACCACCACTTTACGAATTCTTGAAGTTTCATTTTCTTTACAAGCGATTCGATGGGCATCTTCCGGAAAGAAAACGGCAAAATTGCCCGGACGACATAACAATTCTTGCTCATTTTCGACTTGGGTATAAAAAAGAATGTCACGCTCTGCATCATAGCTTTCAGCAACTTGATGATTGCCCCGATCCGTTGCAACACACATTCTCTCCATTCCGGCATGCCAATATTGCACATCAATATACTGACGATGCACTTCAGGTAAATGGGTTTCTTCGGGGGAGGGGATAAGATCAAGTACCTGCACATAAGATTTGCCTTTCAGTGGATAGCGTCCGCTTGCCAGTTGATCAAAGTCGGTTTGTTTGAGGTAGTCGAGTGCGGCAACAATCGCTTTGGGATAACGGTTTGCCACGATATGAGAAATATGACCGAAAATCATCAGCTCCCCCTAAAAAATATTTGGAAAATTATTCACAAAACGCCTTGTTTATTTTTTCCCCTCTGTTGAGGGGAAACCTGCCTTTAAAAACGCTATTTTTTATGACCGCACTTTTAAAGGGATTTGAGTTTTGCCCAAACCGTTTCGTCCACCGGAATACCATTGGCTTTGTTATCTGCCAAAATTTGCGTAAATTCATGTCCCGGTAAACGGATTTCGACATTCGGGTCGGCACGTTCTGCGGTCTTCACATAGTCCATAATACGTTGAAGTTTTTCATCTTTTGTTTTACCGTCAATAAGACGATCTACTTCAATGGCAATGAATACTTGGGAAACACAGTATTCATCATCTTTATCTTCGGTGACGGCAACAGTGGATTCCCCATTGGAAAGCAGTGTGGCGATCATATCTAAGACAATGGATAAGCCGGAACCTTTCCAAAAGCCCATTGGCATTAAACGGCGATTTCTTTCCACCGTTGCCGGATCACGGGTTGGATTACCCTCATCATCGAAGCCTGCATCAACAAGGGTTTGGCGACCTTGTAAGCGATGCACTTCTAACATGCCGTAAGAGTACATTGAGCAAGACATATCCACCATAGTGATAGGGTTGGTAGGGACGGCGATGATTAAAGGATTTGTACCGATGCGACATTCTTTAGCCCCCCATGGTGGCATTACCGCAAGGGCATTTGTCCAACAAATCCCGATATAGCCTTTTTCTGCCGCTTGCCATCCGTAAGAACCACCACGCATCCAATGGTTAGCGTTACGCAATGCCACCACACCAATTCCATTTTGAGCGGCAAGCGCCATGGCACGATCCATCATTTTTTGAGCGGTTAAATTCCCAATGGCTTGGTGGGCATCCCACTGTTCAATCGCACCCAATGAGAGTACTTTAGTAGGTTCGGCTTCTGGTACAATATCGCCATTTTCAAGTTGTTGAATAAAACGAGGGAAGCGATTAACCCCGTGAGAATAAGCCCCGGCTTGTGTGGTATCGGCAAAGACAGTAGCACATTCTTCCGCAATGTCTTCACGAACATGACGGGAAAGTAGTACACGTTTGAATTCCGCTTTGAGCTCAGAATAAGAAACTCTCATTTAACACCTCTATAATTTCAAATAGTAAAACCATATTTCACAATATACAATCAACCTATAATGAAGTCAATTTTATAAACAATATTAAATCCTTTTAAAATCAATAATATAAAAACAAACTTCCTATTATGTGACAGAGATCTCATTTTTATAAAGCGGTATTTCACATTATGAAATATAATGCATAAAAAGCGAGGAGTACTATGGAAAAAGAAAAGTTAATAGGTAATCAAAGCCTTATAAGAGGGCTTAGACTTTTAGATATATTGAGTGATTTTCCTAATGGTTGCCCATTAGCGAAATTAGCCGATATTTCTGGACTAAACAAAAGCACGGTTCATCGTCTTTTACAAGGCTTGCAAAGTGAGGGGTATGTTAAAACGGCTTCGACGGCAGGAAGTTATCGGTTAAGCATAAAATGCCTCAGTATCGGGCAAAAAATGCTCAGTTCAATGAATATTATTAATGTGGTTTCGCCTTATTTGGAACAACTTAATCTCACATTGGGAGAAACGGTAAATTTTTCCCAAAGAGAAGAAGATAAAGCGATTATGATTTATAAGTTAGAACCCACCCACGGCATGCTTAAAACCCGGGCTTATATCGGTCAACACATGCCACTTTACTGCTCAGCAATGGGAAAACTTTATTTGGCTTATCCTAGAAAAGTGGACTATTTACTACAGTATTGGCAAACACATCAAACAACTATTCAACAACTGACGAAAAATACCATTACCCAACTAGATGAAATGGAGGCAGAGTTGGATGCTATACGACAAAATCAATTTGCGATGGATAAAGAAGAAAATGAAATCGGGGTGATGTGTATTGCCTGTCCGATTTTTGATTCTTTTAATCAAGTGAATTATGCCGTTTCTGTTTCAATGTCCACTTATAAATTGAAAAAAATAGGCGTTGATTTTTTCCTGAAAGAAATCAAAAAAACCGCACAGGATATTTCCAGAGAACTCGGCTATGTAGCCGGATAAAGTGCGGTTGATTTTAGCCTAAAATTCGGTCTTATGTCATTATTGTACCAGTCTGGAGTACGGGCACTTACAGATACCATAAGACACAACAAATTTTATTTTGTAAATACCTCTAAATTAAATTTGTTGTGTCTTATGGTATCTCCAAATAGCCCCAAAATCAGGTTTTATAGCTGCAACATAATATCATTAGAAATAAAAAGTGATCACACCAAAACTAAGTACCTAATTTGAGTTGAAGATTATGTCCCATTCTTATCAATTTTGTTTAGAAATTATCAAACCGGTCACCGAACAGCATTTTGGTACTAGTAAGAGGCTAAACTTTATCAAATTCCCCCCATTCTCTCGTTATTTATTGACCCAAAGAACTTCGTGAAAGAAGGATTGACGGAGTAAAATCACCCTGTATAAGATTTCAACTATCCAAAATACTGAAGCCAAAAATGAAAAAGAAAGAGATTGCTGCTACTGAGTCAATAAATCTTTCACAACAAGCATTTAAAAAGTTATAACGAGAATCAGTGTTAGCTTGTGAGGAGATTACTGACCTAAAATCTCGATCGTCAAAAATGATGGCAGAAAAAAGAAAAATCATTGAAATGTTAAAGCTCAAGCACGCTTTGAATGATTTACTTCATATGGTTAAAATGTCATGCTCTACCTTTAAGTGAGGTTATACTCATGCTAAAGAAACGATTTTATTGTAGAAGCACGAAAATAAATGTCGTGATGGGTATCGTCTTTTGATGTTAAAACAGTGTCAAATAGATTTTAATTTGACTCATAAAACAGTGCTGAAATGAATGTGTGAATTATTAGTTCAACTTCAAACAAGAAAAGGCACGGAAAACGAGGAATAATATAGATTATTGTACCGAACGTACTTTACGACAACTTCGCTCAATCAAAAATGGGTAACTGATGTCACAAATTTCACATTGGATAAAAAAAACTATTTTGCGCCATTGATAGACTTGGCTAACCGAGACATTATCGCTTAGAGTTTTGCGACACGCCCTATGTTTTCACCTGGAAAAAGAATGTTAGAACAAGAACTTACTCAATTTAAGCCGACATACCCATAGCGACTAAGGCGTGTTTATACTTCAAGTCACGGAATTACAAATAGATCACTTTTAAGTAGAGAATTAAAACTGTGGTCTATTTTCTTGGATTATTTAATGGCAAAATCGGTTTTGTGGGAAATTTTCATAAATCAAAAGAAAAAGGATAATAGTAAATCGCCTTTGCTATTTCAGTCTGTCGATTAAAAAGGCAAATTCAGTTTTTTGATTTTCAATAATCTCTTTTTTATGGGCTAATAATTCGAGTCTTTATGCAAAAGCGTTAAATTTCGTCACAGCCGTTACCTATTACTTTATCTTTCATTTATTTTCATCTTGTACGACCAAATTTTTTCTATAAAATAAAATCTCCTTTATCAATCAATTTTTTGGAGTTTTTACATGAATTGGTATCTTTCTGTACTGAAAAATTATGCAACTTTTAATGGTCGAGCAAGACGTAAAGAGTATTGGATGTTTGCACTATTCAATACCGTTATAACTATTGCGCTAGTCATTTTTGACGAGCTTTTGGGGTTGGTGAATTATGAAGTAGGTTTCGGTATTTTAAGCGGGCTATATTCTCTAGCTGTAATTATTCCGGGTCTTGCTGTTTCTATTAGACGTTTGCATGATGTCAATAGAAGTGGTTGGTGGGTATTAATTGCTTTAATACCATTTGGTTGTATCGTTTTATTCATCTTTGGGTGCCTAGATAGCCAACCGGGTGATAACCAATACGGACCTAATCCTAAAGAATAATATAAAAACGAGAGTACATCAGCGTTTTCTATCATAAAAATCACCGCACTTTAGATCAAAGTGCGGTGATTTTTTGTTTGTTTTTCATCAATAAAGGTTAAATGCTTTTATTTAGAAATTGAAAGCTGTGCCAAAAATTCCTCTTCCAAAAGCACGATCACGCCCAGTTCCTGTGCTTTGGTGAGTTTTGATCCCGCATTCTCACCGGCAACGACAAAATCGGTTTTAGCGGAAACGGAACCACTGACTTTTGCCCCCATTTCTTGCAATAAGGCTTTCGCTTCGTTACGTCCCATTTGGCTGAGGGTGCCGGTGAGGACGATAGTTTTTCCTTTGAAAGGGTTGTCTTGCACTTCTTTAACTTCCACCTCTTCCCAATATACCCCTTGGGCAAGCAAATCTTTCACTACTTCAACATTATGAGGTTCACGCCAGAATGCCAAAATGTGGTTCGCTACCACTTCACCCACATCAGGTACTTGTTGGAGTTGTTCAAAATCGGCACTTTGTAAGGCATCGAGCGTTTTAAAATAATTGGCTAAATTTAATGCCGTGGCTTCACCTACCTCACGGATCCCCAAGGCAAAAATAAAACGGGCAAGGGTCGTGTGCTTGGCTTTTTCAAGGCTGTTTAAGGCGTTTTCTGCTGATTTTTTCCCCATGCGTTCTAAACGGGTTAACGTGGTCAGATCAAGTTTAAATAAATCTGCCGGTGTGTGGATTAATTCACGATCAACAAGTTGTTCAATTAATTTTCCGCCTACGCCGTCAATATCCATGGCTTTGCGTGAAACAAAGTGTTTTAATGCTTCTTTTCTTTGTGCCTCACAGAATAATCCACCACTGCAACGTGCCACGGCTTCCCCTTCAATACGAACGATCTGTGAATGGCATACCGGACAATGTTCGGGGAAAACAATGGGTTTTGCATTTTCAGGACGGCGTTCCCGTAAAACCCCAATAATTTGTGGAATGACATCGCCGGCACGGCGAACAATTACGGTATCGCCAATGGCAATGTCCAAACGGGCGATTTCATCGCCATTGTGTAGGGTGGCATTGCTCACTGTCACCCCGGCGACAAATATCGGTTCAAGTTTTGCCACAGGCGTAATCGCACCGGTGCGTCCTACTTGGAATTCCACATCATTTAATACGGTGAGTTCCTCTTGGGCAGGGAATTTATAGGCAATGGCCCAACGGGGTGCTTTAGAAATAAAACCTAATTCATTTTGCAGAGCGATATCGTTAATTTTTAACACTGTACCGTCAATGTCGTAACCCAGCGTACTACGTTTATTTTGCATTGCCCGATAAAATTCCAGCACTTCGTCATTACCGTGACAAAGACGGATTTCAGGATTGACCGGAATACCGATCGCTTTGAGCCATTGTAAACGCTCATAATGGGTGGAAGGTAAATCCACGCCTTCTGCAATCCCGATGCCGTAAGCGTTGAGTACAAGCGGGCGTTTACTGGTAATTTTCGGGTCGAGTTGGCGTAGCGACCCGGCTGCCGCATTGCGTGGGTTGGCAAAGGTTTTTTCACCATGCTCAAGGGCATATTTATTCAAATTTTCAAACCCTTGATGTGGCATAAACACCTCACCCCGCACTTCTAATCGTGCCGGTGGGTTTTCTGTCAATAACTGTAATGGAATGTTGCGAATAGTACGAATATTCGCCGTAATATCTTCCCCTGTTGTACCATCGCCTCGGGTTGCGGCTTGTGTTAATACACCATTGACATACAAAATACTCACGGCTAGCCCATCAAGTTTAGGCTCACAGCAAAAGGTCAGGGGGGAAGCAGAAAGCGTTAAACGATCTTCAATGCGTTTCACAAAAGCATCAAATTCCTCATCAGAAAAGGCATTATCGAGGGACAGCATCGGAATTTCATGACGGATTTGGTTAAATCCTGAAAGGGGTTTTGCACCCACCCGTTGGGTTGGGGAGTCTGCGGTAATCAGTTCAGGATGCGCCACTTCCAAGGCTTTGAGCAGGTGGAAAAGACGATCATATTCACTGTCCGGCACGGTGGGATTGTCTAATACATGGTATTCGTATTCGTATTGGCGAAGGGTTTGGCGTAAGGTTTCAAGTTGGGTTTGGATCGTGTTCATAAAATTCTCAATAAAAACCGACCGCACTTTTAACTGGTGGAATAAGAAAGGCGAACTCAATGTTCGCCAAAAGCTAAAGTGTGGTTGAAAATCAATAGGGATTATACCCGTGAAAGGTAATGTTGTTCTTGGTAATCATCAAAGAGTTGTTCATCTTCTGTCAGTACCGCGCCGCCTAAATCTTCCGCAAGGGTTTTGGCAGCACGAATCATCAATTTAAGATTAGCCAAGTCATTACCCGGTGAAGGTAATTTCATAAATAGGGTGACACCGATAGTGCGGAAATCCGCATTATAAGGATCAAAGTTGCCTTCCCCTTGTAAGTTAGCAACACTAAATAAGACAGGGCTTGCCACGCTTAAATCAAAATGGCGGTGATACATATTATGCTTACCAAAAATAAAGCCTAAGTTTTCAAGGGATTGAATTAAACGAGAGCCATGAAATTCACGATGTTGCGGTGAAATCACATAGAGTTGAATATAGCCCGATGTTTGCTTTTGGATTTCTGGTTCAGCTTGGCGTGCTTCATTAAAATGTACGCTGGCTTTGACTTCCTCTAACTCACCTCGAGCCATTTGTGAAAGCTGTTCACGCAATTCAGGCGAGGAAGAATTAATTCCTTCTAACTCATCACTTTGTGCTTCCAATTGCTCAAGGGTCATTGCCGCAGGATTTGGCGCAGCCTGTGGTTGTGTCGGTTTCATATTGTATTCCATACGAACCGGCTCACGCACAGGCGCACTGTTTGGAATGGAAATTTTAATATCATCGACCGTACGCTCGGTTTCACGATAATCCACCTGCGACACCGGTGGGGTGTAATCAAAAGATTGCGGTGTATTCGTAAAAGAGGGAGGGGATACCGACACCGGAGTAGCTTCCGAAGTATATTCTGATGGTGTTTGTTGCGTTTGGTTAAACGCACGGTTAAATGTGGTTTCATTTTTAAAATATTTTGATTTCTCACGGCGATTTGACCATAATCCGTGGGCAACCAAGGCGACAAGTGCCACAACACCCAAAATAATCAAGATAGTATTCAGATCCATGTTTGCTTCCTATCGGCAATAAAACTGCGCCAATGCTACCATATTTTAAAAGGTGAAAAAACAGGGCTAATGGGGAATTTTGTGGCAAAAATACGGTCAAAACTGACCGCACTTATGTGAGCGTTAAAAAGGAAAAAGCATGATTAATCAACAAGAAATTAAATCCGGTTTTTATTATTTTGTGATGGGATGGCATTTTATTACACAAAAAGGGCTACGCCGTTTTGTGATTATGCCTATTGTTTTGAATGTGGTCTTACTTTCCGGATTATTTTGGCTATTTATTTCACAAATTAGTGCGATGATTGATTGGCTGATGAGCTTTGTCCCCGATTGGCTCGGCTTTTTGAGTATTGTTTTACTTATACTTTCCATCGGAATGATTTTGTTGCTATTTTACTTCACTTTCACCACATTATCCGGTTTTATCGCCGCACCCTTTAACGGATTATTATCGGAAAAATTGGAAAAAATGCTCACCGGCGAGCCGATTAATGATGACAGTTGGCTGGATATCATGAAAGACGTGCCCCGTATGTTACATCGAGAATGGCAAAAATTGTGGTATAGCTTGCCTAAAATTTTCGGTTTATTCTTATTAGGCTTTATCCCCGTGGTTGGACAAACCATCGTACCGGTTTTAACCTTTTTATTCACCGCTTGGATGATGGCGATTCAATATTGTGACTATCCTTTTGATAATCACAAAATTTCCTTTAATGTGATGAAAAACGCCTTGGGTGAGCAGCGTTCACAAAGTCTTACTTTTGGTGGATTAGTCACTTGTTGCACGTTTTTACCTATCGTGAATTTAGTGATTATTCCCGTTGCCGTATGTGGTGCAACAGTGATGTGGGTAGAAAATTACCGTGATCGTTTACGCTTTGATATGAATTTCAAGTATCAACACGGTCATTCTTCTAGAGAAGTGGCGACAAGCAGTAATAGTGCGGATATTCGTACAAACAATCATCAAATTGTGAAATAGCGTTTAGTTATAAAATAGATCAAATAACTATTTTTTTTATTTTATCGTCAATGCTATAACTGCCTCATCAATCATCGTAAATCATCTTCATAAGGAGAGCATATGACAATCTATGCAGATAATTCTTACAGTATCGGCAACACACCACTGGTACGTTTAAAACATTTTGGTCAGGGTAATATTGTGGCAAAAATTGAAGGCCGAAATCCAAGTTTTAGTGTGAAATGCCGCATTGGTGCCAATATGGTATGGCAAGCAGAAAAAGACGGGATCCTCACTAAAGACAAAGAAATTGTCGATGCCACCAGTGGCAATACCGGTATTGCACTTGCCTATGTGGCGGCTGCGCGTGGGTATAAAATCACACTTACCATGCCGGAAACCATGAGTTTAGAACGTAAGCGTTTATTGCGTGGCTTAGGGGTGAACCTTGTGCTTACCGAAGGGGCAAAAGGCATGAAAGGCGCCATTGCCAAAGCGGAAGAAATTGTGGCGGCTAATCCAAATCGTTATGTTATGTTAAAACAATTTGAAAACCCGGCTAATCCACAAATTCACCGTGAAACCACCGGTGTTGAAATCTGGAAAGATACGGAAGGGAAAGTAGATGTAGTGGTTGCCGGAGCCGGCACAGGTGGGACGATCACAGGGGTTTCCCGTGCCATTAAATTAGACTTTGGCAAGGCGATTACCTCTGTGGTGGTAGAACCTAGCGAATCCCCGGTGATTAGCCAAACCTTAGCCGGTGAAGAAATCAAACCGGGTCCGCATAAAATTCAAGGCATCGGTGCCGGATTTGTGCCGAAAAATTTAGATTTATCCTTAATCGATCGTGTGGAAACTGTAGACAGCGACACCGCCATTGCGACTGCCCGTCGTTTAATGGCTGAAGAGGGAATCTTAGCGGGGATTTCTTCCGGTGCTGCGGTTGCCGCAGCCGACCGCATCGCAAGATTACCGGAGTTTAAAGATAAACTTATTGTTGTCGTGCTCCCATCCGCTTCAGAACGCTATCTCAGTACAGCGTTATTTGAAGGCATTGAGGCCTAATCTATTCATCAGTGGATAAACTGGGGGTAAAGATGATCTACCCCCAAAAGTTGAGCTAAATGTCGACTGACTAAGATGCAGATTTTTATGGCTAAACGCAACTCACTTTTTAAACACCAAACCATCAAATTTTATCTTCAACAATATAAAAACCACTCACTGACACGCAAATATTTTCAACTCCGAGAGAGCTAAACCATTGGATGGTTCCATTTTTCCACTCGCAATATTATTTTCAATTTCAAAGATGAAAAGTAGCTTATTTTTCTATCATTTAAGCCAAAAGAAGATAAAAATGCCAAAATTAAGCAAAAAACCGCTGAAATCCCATCAAGAAAAAGAGGAATATATGGTTATCATCGGATTTATAATGTGCTAAAAAAGACACCTAAAATCAACTACAAGAAAATGTAAACGATTATACAATTGGCAAAGGAGGATATTCAAACATCGAAAATATTGTTCTCACAAAGGATAGATGAACAAAATTGCAGAGAATCAGTAACAACTGAGACATTTAGGACAAAGCAATGAACAAGAGATGAATATTCAATTAAAACTAAAAAAGACTAAGTTCTATACAATAATATAACCCAGTTTTTAAATTAAGTGAGCCTAACTTTTGAGAGTTAATCAATTTTGACCGCACTTTGAGCCATTCCCCAAAAGTTGGACAGGTTAGTTAACTTAAATATTGAGCTTGGTATTGTACCAAGCTCAATCCTTTTAAACCAAGCTTAATCCATTTTGGGTTGTAATATGCCAATATTCTTCAATTTTAGCCTGCAATTCAGTGATTAACGTAGAGGTGGTGTGGGTACATTCGGATTTTAATACCGTAAAAAACCTTTCAATCACGGCATTTTCATAGCAATTTTTTTGATAGCTCATACTTTGTACCGCCTTACCTCCCAACATTTTTACCCATTCCACCGTGCCGTATAACACGCTTTGGTCGCTATGAGTAATTGAGCATTCTTTTGAATTAAATTGGCTAAGTCCTTGTTCTAACATTCTTTTTAGCAAAACTCTAGGAAATAATTTCTTGGTTAGCTTAAATCCATCAATGGCGAAAAAAATAGCGCTTTTCTTGTCCAACACGAAATTCTGTCACATCAGTTACCATTTTTGATTGAGTGCAGTTATCGTAAAATCACTGTTTATCACGTTCGGTACGATAAGCGACACCTTCCCTCTTTTTCTGCGTAAAATCGAACGAATATGTAATTCACATATTCATTTCGGTACTGTTTTATGGTTCAAATGAAAGCCTAATATCAAAAGACGATAATCATCACGCTATTTACTTTCGTGATAAATCAAAGTGCGGTTAATTTGTTTGCAGAATTTCCATTTTTCCAATGCTGTTTTAGCTTGCCTTTTTGTTCGAAAAGTGTAAAATCCCCAGGCTTTTTGTCTATATATACAGAGAAAAAAGTAAGCTATATTTTTAAGTGACTTTCGAGCTTAGAAATATTCTTTTAATCATCAAATAATTAGAGGAAGGTTATGGTAACCATTCGTTTATCTCGTGGCGGAGCTAAAAAACGCCCTTTTTATCAAATCGTTGTTGCAGACAGCCGTTCACCTCGTGATGGTCGTTTCATTGAGCGTGTAGGTTTTTTCAATCCAATTGCACAAGGTAATGCTGAACGTCTTCGTATTAACTTAGACCGTGTAAACCACTGGGTAGGTCAAGGTGCGTCATTATCTGATCGCGTTGCCTGTTTGGTAAAAGAAGCTCAAAAAGCCGCTTAATTCGCTTTTGAGTAGAGAGATAGGTGAAAAATATGGAACAACAACGTATTGAAGTTGTGGGCAAATTAGGCTCAACCTATGGTATCCGTGGGTGGTTGCGTATTTATTCATCAACCGAATATGCCGAAAGCATTTTTGACTATCAACCTTGGTTTTTAAAAATCAAAGGACAATGGCAACCCACAGAGCTTGAAAATTGGCGTCATCATAATCACGAACTGATTGTGAAACTGAAAGGCACAGATGATCGTGAAGCTGCTCAGCTTTTAGCGAATGTTGAAATAGGGGTAGATCTTTCTGTGTTCCCTAAATTGGAAGAAGGCGATTATTACTGGCACGATTTAATCGGTTGCTCGGTCGTCAATCTTCAAGGCTATACGATGGGAACAGTCACGGAAATGATGGAAACCGGTTCAAATGATGTACTGGTCGTCAAAGCCAATAGCAAAGATGCTTTTGGAAAACAAGAGCGGTTAATTCCGTTTTTGTATGAACAAGTAGTTAAAAGAGTCGATCTCACCACGAAAACAATTGAAGTGGATTGGGACGCTGGTTTCTAATCTCAGGTATGCTCGAACGTAATGTCGTCAGTTTTAAACAGAGTAAGGCTAAATCATGCAGATCGGAATAATTACCTTATTCCCTGAAATGTTTAAAGCAATTACGGAATTTGGGGTAACAGGGAGAGCCGTAAAACATCATCTCTTGCAACTGCAATGCTGGAATCCGCGTGATTTTACACAGGATAAACATAAAACCGTTGATGACCGCCCTTACGGTGGAGGCCCGGGAATGTTAATGATGGTGCAGCCCTTACGGGATGCCATTCATTCAGCAAAAGTTGCAGTGGGAGAAGGTGCAAAGGTGATTTACCTTTCACCACAAGGACGTAAACTCGATCAATCTGGTGTCATGGAACTGGCACAAAATCAAAAGCTGATTTTAGTGTGCGGGCGTTATGAAGGGATTGATGAACGATTGATTCAGACTGAAATTGATGAAGAATGGTCAATCGGTGATTACGTTTTAACCGGAGGGGAATTACCCGCAATGACATTAATTGATGCCGTTGCAAGGTTTATTCCGGGTGTATTAGGCAAACAAGCCTCTGCAGAAGAAGATTCTTTTGTCGGAGGTTTACTTGATTGCCCGCATTACACCAGACCGGAAGTGTTAGAAGGCTTAACCGTTCCACCCGTGCTGATGTCGGGGAACCACGAAGAAATTCGCAAATGGCGATTAAAACAATCGCTTGAAAGAACGTGGCTCCGTCGCCCTGAGCTCTTGGAAAGCCTAGCTCTGACTGACGAACAACGTAAGCTGTTAAAAGAAGTGAAAACGGAAAATAACAGTAAACTCAGTTAATTCTAGGATCATTAGATCAATTAAGGATCAAAGAAATGTCTAACATTATTAAACAACTTGAACAAGAACAATTAAAACAAAACGTACCTAGCTTCCGCCCGGGTGATACTTTAGAAGTGAAAGTATGGGTAGTGGAAGGAAGTAAACGTCGTTTGCAAGCATTCGAAGGCGTGGTTATTGCAATTCGTAACCGTGGTTTGCACTCTGCATTTACTTTGCGTAAAGTATCAAACGGTGTGGGTGTTGAACGTGTATTCCAAACTCACTCACCGGTGGTAGATTCCATCACTGTTAAACGTAAAGGTGCGGTGCGTAAAGCGAAACTTTACTACTTACGTGAGCGTTCGGGTAAATCTGCTCGTATTAAAGAGCGTTTGGGCGAATAATTTCGCAAATAAAGAGTATAACGAGGCTTGGGGTTCCAAGCCTTTTTTGTTATCAGAATCAGAAAAAACTTAACAAAACTTGCAAAATATCAAATTTTGTTGAAATAACATTTGAGTGTATCTTGCAAAGCATACCTAAGAGAGTAGAATACCCTCGGTTGTAGTATTAAGAGAAAATCATCATATTTAGGTGTTTTATGTCAGATGTTAAAAATTCTTCCACGGTAGCATTAACGCCGGTTGAAGCGACAGATTTTGCAGAAAATGCAGCAGCTTATAAAGCCCAAAAACGTCCTTTCCTCTCTTTTATATCCGGTATTAGTGCCGGTGCTTGTATTGCATTAGCCTTTGTTTTTTATACTACAACACAAACGGCATCCGCTGGTGCAGCGTGGGGCTTAACGAAATTAGTTGGCGGTTTAGTTTTCTCTATTGGTGTCATTATGGTGGTGTTATTAGGTGCTGAACTTTTTACTTCATCAACCCTCACATTAATTGCCCGAGTAGGGGGAAAAATTACCACTTGGCAAATGATCCGCAACTGGATTGCCGTCTATTTTGGTAATTTTGTCGGTGGATTGATTATTGCCGCATTGGTTTGGTTTGGTGGCCAAACGATGGCGGCAAACGGACAATGGGGCTTGACAATTCTTAATACGGCACAACATAAGATCCACCACAGCTGGTTTGAAGCCTTTAATTTAGGTATTTTGTGTAACATCATGGTGTGTTTGGCCGTTTGGTTATCTTATTCCGGTAAAACCGTTGTTGATAAAGCCTTTATTATGATGTTACCGATTGCTTTATTTGTAGCATCAGGCTTTGAGCACTGTGTTGCGAATATGTTTATGATTCCAATGGGTATTATTACCGCCCATTATAGTAGCCCGGAATTTTGGCAACAATTAGGCGTTGAAGCGAGTCAATATGCCGATTTGGATATCTATCATTTTATTGTAAAAAATTTAATCCCGGTAACGTTGGGAAATATAGTGGGGGGGGCAATTTGTATTGGTTTATTCCAACGTTACTTAACAAAATCCCACTAACTACTAATCATTTGAAACAAATTATTTTTATTACTTAACAAAGGAAATGACTATGTCAGAACTTAATGAAGCGCAAAAAGTGGCTTGGGCCGGTTTCACCGGCGGTGATTGGCAAAACAATGTCAATGTACGCGACTTTATTCAAAAAAACTATACCCCGTATGAAGGTGATGATTCTTTCTTAGCCGGTCCGACCGAAGCAACAACAAAACTTTGGGAATCGGTGATGGAAGGCATTAAAATTGAAAACCGTACACACGCGCCATTAGATTTTGATGAGCATACGCCATCAACCATTACCTCTCATGCCCCAGGTTATATCAACAAAGATTTAGAAAAAATCGTTGGTCTGCAAACCGATGCCCCTTTGAAACGTGCCATTATGCCATTCGGTGGTATTAAAATGGTGGAAGGCTCATGTAAAGTCTATGGTCGTGAGCTTAATCCTGAAGTGAAGAAAATTTTTACTGAATATCGTAAAACCCATAACCAAGGGGTATTCGATGTTTATACACCGGATATTTTACGCTGCCGTAAATCAGGTGTATTAACCGGTTTACCGGATGCTTATGGTCGTGGTCGTATCATTGGGGATTATCGCCGTGTAGCACTTTATGGTGTTGATTTCTTAATGAAAGATAAATACGCACAATTCTCCTCTTTACAAGACAACCTTGAAAACGGTATCGATCTTGAAGCCACTATTCGCTTACGCGAAGAAATCGCAGAACAACATCGTGCACTTGCTCAAATGAAACAAATGGCGGCAAGTTATGGTTATGATATTTCTAATCCTGCTACCAACGCACAAGAAGCGATCCAATGGATGTATTTCGCTTATTTAGCAGCGATCAAATCACAAAATGGGGCGGCAATGTCCTTTGGTCGTACCGCAACATTCATTGATATTTATATTGAGCGTGACTTAAAAGCAGGCAAAATCACTGAAGTAGAAGCCCAAGAGTTGGTCGACCACTTAGTGATGAAACTGCGTATGGTTCGTTTCTTGCGTACCCCTGAATACGATCAATTATTCTCCGGCGACCCAATGTGGGCAACCGAAACTATCGCCGGTATGGGGTTAGACGGTCGTACATTAGTGACCAAAAACACTTTCCGTATTTTGCATACTCTTTACAATATGGGCACCTCTCCGGAGCCAAACCTCACCATTCTTTGGTCTGAGCAATTACCGGAAAACTTCAAACGTTTCTGTGCAAAAGTGTCTATTGATACCTCTTCCGTTCAATATGAAAACGATGACTTAATGCGCCCGGATTTCAACAACGATGACTATGCTATTGCCTGTTGTGTGTCACCAATGGTGGTGGGTAAACAAATGCAATTCTTTGGTGCTCGTGCAAACTTGGCAAAAACCTTATTATATGCAATCAATGGCGGTATTGACGAAAAATTGGGTATGCAAGTAGGGCCTAAAACTGCGCCAATTACCGATGAAGTGCTAGATTTTGATACAGTGATGACCCGTATGGATAGCTTTATGGATTGGTTGGCAAAACAATACGTTACTGCGCTAAACATTATCCATTATATGCATGACAAATATTCATACGAAGCCGCATTAATGGCATTACACGATCGTGATGTATTCCGTACCATGGCGTGTGGTATTGCCGGTCTTTCTGTGGCGGCAGACTCACTTTCTGCCATCAAATATGCGAAAGTGAAACCGATCCGTGGCGACATTAAAGACAAAGACGGCAATGTGGTTGCCTCTAACGTTGCTATCGACTTTGAAATCGAAGGTGAATACCCACAATATGGTAATAACGACAACCGTGTCGATGACATTGCCTGTGATTTAGTTGAACGTTTTATGAAGAAAATTCAAAAACTCAAAACTTATCGCAATGCCGTGCCAACACAATCTGTATTAACCATCACCTCTAATGTTGTATATGGTAAGAAAACAGGGAATACCCCGGATGGTCGTCGAGCCGGTGCACCATTCGGTCCGGGCGCTAACCCAATGCACGGTCGTGACCAAAAAGGTGCGGTCGCCTCATTAACCTCAGTGGCGAAACTGCCGTTTGCTTACGCGAAAGACGGTATTTCTTACACCTTCTCCATCGTACCAAATGCGTTAGGTAAAGATCCGGAAGCGCAACGCCGTAACCTTGCGGGCTTAATGGATGGTTATTTCCATCACGAAGCCACGGTTGAAGGCGGTCAACACTTAAATGTTAACGTGTTAAACCGTGAAATGTTGTTAGATGCCATGGAAAATCCGGATAAATATCCACAATTAACCATTCGTGTCTCCGGTTACGCAGTGCGTTTTAACTCTTTAACCAAAGAGCAACAACAAGATGTGATTACCCGTACTTTCACGGAATCAATGTAAAAACGTTAAAAAAATTGACCGCACTTTAGTGGCAATCACAATGATGAGCCTGATTTTACTCAGGCTCATTTTTTATGTTGTCATATTCTGATAAAATTTAGCTATATTATTTCGTTGTTGTAGGTTGATTATGTCTATTTTAGGAAAAATTCATTCCTTTGAATCTTGCGGCACGGTTGATGGGCCGGGGATTCGTTTCATTTTATTTATGCAAGGCTGTTTAATGCGTTGCAAATACTGCCATAACCGTGATACCTGGGATTTAGATGGTGGCAGAGAAATCAGTGTTGAGGAATTAATGAAAGAAGTGGTGAGTTATCGCCATTTTATGAATGCTACAGGCGGTGGCGTAACCGCCTCGGGCGGTGAAGCGATTCTTCAGGCGGAATTTGTGCGGGATTGGTTCCGGGCTTGTAAAAAAGAAGGGATTAATACCTGCCTTGATACTAATGGTTTTGTCCGCCACTACGATCATATTATTGATGAATTGCTCGATGTGACCGATCTCGTGTTACTTGATCTAAAAGAATTAAATGATCAAGTTCACCAAAATTTAATTGGTGTTCCGAATAAACGAACCTTGGAATTTGCCAAATACCTACAAAAACGCAATCAAAGAACGTGGATCCGCTATGTGGTCGTGCCGGGTTATACAGATAGTGATCACGATGTCCACTTACTTGGTCAATTTATTGAGGGAATGGAAAATATCGAAAAAGTCGAATTGCTGCCTTATCACCGCCTTGGGGCACATAAATGGAAAACCCTTGGCTTTGATTATGAACTGGAAGACGTGATGCCCCCAACACGGGAATCATTAGAACATATCAAATCTATTTTAGAAGGCTACGGGCATACCGTTAAGTTCTAGCTGATCCTCAATGAATATCAGGCTAAGGAATAAATATGAAAAAGCTAATTTTAATTTTCTCTGCCGTGCTCTTTACCGCTTGCGCTGCTCCGATACAAAAAAATGCTGAACATCAAGACGTTAAGCTCACTCCACCTACACAAGATCGTAAAGGTTATGTACGCTTGGTAAAAGATGTTGATTATTATATTGATACGGATTCTATTTGGATTGATAACGAAGAACCTCAAGAAGTCCATTTTGATGCCGTAATTAATTTAGACCAAGGTTTATATGTTTACCCTAAAGAATCAAAACGCTATGCACGTTCCGTTCGTCAATATAAAATTTTAAATTGTAAAAACTATCGTTTAACACAAGTTCGTACTGATTTTTATGATGAGTTTTGGGGGGAGGGGCTACGTGCAGCGCCGAAAAAACAAGAGAAATACAGCATTCGTTTAACGCCTAATACCACACTTTATAATGCTGCACAGATTATTTGTGTCAATTACAGTAAATAATCCATTTAGAAAGTCAAAGGTCGCACATTGCGACCTTTGAATATTTATTAAAAAGTTAAGCGATCACGATTTTTCTCAAGGGTTGCTTTGCCAATGCCTTGGACTTCAAGCAATTGCTCTGCGGTAGTGAAATGACCATGTTTTTCACGATATTGCACAATAGCCTCGGCTTTTTTTGCACCAATACCGGTTAAGGATTTCTGAATTTCATTTGCTGTTGCCGTATTAATATTGAGCTTATCCTCCATATTTTTTGACATTTCATTTTTGGTGATCTCCGCTTGTACCGCTACCGGTTCCGCTGATTTTTCCTCTGCCAATGAGTTTACGCTAAATAAGCTACTGCCTAAAATAATTGAACTGATTAAGGTTTTCATTAATTTCATAGTGTTTCCTTGTTAATGATGAAAATGTTGATAAAATCAACATCAACATTTTTCTCTTTCTATGAAAATAAACAAGAAATTGACCGCACTTTTGCGCTCCGGCTCGAAAAAATTTATGTTTTATGAAGTAAAACGAATTGTTATGAGTCATACCGTAGTTGATGTGGAATCAAAATGAGTCTGCTATGTTTAAATTTTTTATTTTCTCAACCGCACTTTTTCTTTCTTTTCCTTCCTATAGTGAGCAATTTGTTTCGCTGACGTTGTGTAGTGATAGACTCTTGGCTGAACTCGCACATCCCGACCAAATTGCAGCACAATCATCTTATTCCAAAAATTCACTGATGATGTTGGATAAAGTCAATACCGATAAACCTGCTCTCGAACCACAGCTCACCGCATTATTACCTTACTTAGATAAAACCCTACTTATCAATGAAAGCTTCTACCCTCAACTGATAGCAGACTTGAAAAAACTTGGGGCAAAGGTAATTCCCATTAACGATGAACCACAAACTCCTGATGAACTCTTTGATTTAATATTGAAACTGGGCAAAATCACGGGCAATGAAATTTATGCTGAGCATTTGGTGAAAAAATTGGAATCTAAAAATTTCAAGCTAAATCAACCTCTTACAAAAACCTTAATGCTTTCGGATACAGGGTTCGTGGAAAGCGATTTTCCACAATATTCTGCATTGCTTAATTTGCTCGGGCTCACGCCATTAAAAACACCGCTCAGTGCACAAAATTTTTCATTGGAAAAAATGGTGCTTGCCCAACCAAATGTACTGATTGAAATCTCGGACAAACAAAGCTATAACGAACAATCAGCGCTCCTCAATCACCCAATTTTAAAAAAACTTTTTAAAAACCGACCGCACTTTCGTATTCCAATGAAATACACTTATTGCTTTGATCACGGCATCTGGACTGGGGCAGAACGAATTTATAATCAATACAATGCTTTACATTGAGGGAAGATAAAATGAAGAAAATAATATTTATTGCATTGTTGCTTATTATGGCTATTTGTAGCACTACATTTTTAATGCTTAAGCCAATGCCCGATCATCTGTTAAAAGGCGAAAAAGAAGCGGCACCACAAGTATTGAATATGCAGCCACTACCTAAAAATACGCCAATTACTCGCTTGGTGGTAATGAAAAGCGAACGTCAAATGTGGGCTTATAATCAAAATAAACTTGTGAAGATTTATCCGATTTCACTCGGTAAATCCCCTGTGGGACATAAGCAATTTGAGGGGGACAAAAAAACACCAGAGGGCGTTTACCGTATTAATGAACGTAATCCTAATAGTCGTTATCACAAAAATTTAGGTATTTCATACCCTAATTCCGCAGATCAAGCTTATGCCCAATCTCAAGGAAAATCTCCCGGTGGATTAATAAAAATTCACGGTTTACCAAATAAATTTATTGATATTGGTCGTCAACATCTGCGTAAAGATTGGACGGATGGTTGTATTGCCGTCACCAATGAGGAAATTGATGAATTATTTAATGCTGTGATACACAATGCGGAAATTGATATTCGCCCATAAACATAAAAAAATGACCGCACTTTTATGAAAAAATACCTTAACCTATTGCTTCTTCTATGCCTAGTATTCATTGTTGCCTGGACGCTTTACCACCAACTCAGTGATTTTGCGCAGCTAAAAAATACCGATGGTGTGCTAACGGATATGCGCCCCCTTGTGATCTGGGATATTCGCCTGCCCCGCATATTATTGGCGGTGCTGACAGGTGCGAGTTTAGCGCTTGCCGGCAATGCGATGCAGGCGGTTTTTCAAAATCCTCTCGCTAGCCCGGGATTGCTCGGCAGCGCCAATGGAGCAACCACCGCCAGCGTTTTTTTGCTCTACTATTTTTCCCTTCCTGCAAGCCTGTTGCTGCTCGGTGGCGTACTTGGGGCATTAGCCAGTTTTACGTTGGTCTATTTCATTGCGCACAAACAAGGCGCAACGGTGATGATTTTAAGTGGCGTGGCAGTGAATATGCTACTCGGCTCGGCAATCGCCCTTTTACTCTCCAACGCCGAAAGCCCATGGGCATTGGCAGAACTCTATCGCTGGCTACAAGGCTCGCTGGTTTGGGCAAAAATGGATACGTTACTTTTATCGCTCCCGATTCTATTGCTCGGTGGTCTTTGCCTTTTTCAGCAACGGCGTTATATTGATGTTCTCACCTTTGGTGAAGAAACCGCCGCCACGATGGGCATTAACCCCAAACGGAGCTTTTTTATCACCGCATTAGGCGTGGCATTGCTGGTTGGTGCAACCATTCCACAAACGGGGACGATAGGTTTTATCGGCTTAATCGCTCCCCATTTTGCCCGAATGTTACTCAAAAAACGCCCCTCTCAGCTTTATGTGAGTAGTGCGCTAATCGGCGCTTTATTACTGCTCATCGCCGATCTCAGTGTGCAATATCTCCCGCTTTTCTCACACATCTACATCGGCACACTCACCGCTATAATTGGCGCTCCCGTGCTAATTTGGGTTTTACTCACACAACAACGGAGGCTTGCCCGTGATTAACCTTGAAAATGTGAGCCAGCCCTACGCCTTAAGCAATGTCAGTTGCCATATTCCGCAAGGAAAATTGGTCGGCATTATGGGGGCAAACGGCGCAGGGAAATCGACCTTGTTGAAAAGTATTGCGGGAATCTTACCGCTTGCAAGCGGTCAAATTTGGCTAAATGGTTGCAAATTAAGCGAAATGAACGCCCGGCAAAAAAGCGAACAACTCGCCTATCTTGCTCAAAATACCGCAATTCACTGGGATTTGTCCGCTTATGAGGTGATCGCCTTAGGGCAGCCTTATCCCCTTAGCCCTGCAAAAGAGCAGGAAAAAGTGCGGTCGATTTCAGCGCGATTTTCTGTTTCTGCCTTATTGGATAAACCCTTTCAACAACTTTCAGGCGGTGAAAAAGCCCGTGTGCAACTGGCGCGGTGCTGTATTAAAAATGCACCAATATTGCTTGCCGATGAACCAATCGCCCCGCTCGATCCTTATTATCAAATCGATATGATGGAACAGCTTAAGTCCCTCACACCTAAACAGACCTGCGTGGTGGCAATCCATCATTTATCACTGGCGTATCGATTTTGTGATGAAGTGATTTTGCTGAATAAAGGCAAAGTGCTAGCCTGTGGCGAAACGCAAGCGGTGCTAAATGCTGAAAATCTTGCAAAAGCCTTTGGCGTGCGTGCGCAGTTTGACTTGGAGAAAAAAGAAGTTTTTACCGTGGAGAAATTGGAAATTTGATGATAATTCGTCAGGCTTTGGAGAGCAGAGTACTTTCAATATTTCACAACTTGCCAATACTCTCCTTAATCGTTTTTATTACGTTGGCGTGCGATTAAATCGGCAATATTTGCTTGATTCTCGCTTGTGGGCTAACTTTACAAAACAAACTCTGCTGCCCCACTAAAAACGCGGACCTTTCTTTCACGTTAAAGCCATATTGAGTCAAATACTGTTTCAGACTTTCGATATTATAGAAAGAATGGCTGTTGTAACTCCACACCGCTATACCGATAATCGTGGCGTTCTTGTGCCGATAGGGCTTTCCACCAATGGGGAGCTCGACCGTGCAATCGTAGATAAGCGGTACGCTGGTTCGCATAAAATTGAAAGGCGGGCAAACCGATATTGGGCAGATAATCCACATTGCACCAAATCAAGTTTTCTTTGCTGTGAAAATAATCCAGCACCGATGGTGTATGCTAACTAGCGTGACGAAATTCAATGGCAAGGGGATAATCACTAAACCACGAAACCAGCTCCGCCAAATAATAACGGTTGGTAAAATTGCGTTCAAAACTCGTTGGAAATGCACAAATGAATTGGCGAGACAACGATTTTCCTGCAAGGGTTGCAAGGTAGCTAAAAATTCCTTTGCCTGATCAATGGTTGCCGTGCGTTTATGGCTAAAATCTTGATGAAGTTTAACGGAAAACCGTAACCTCCCTCTCACTTTTTCCAATATCCCCTGCACCGCTTTATAACCAATAGGGGCGTGAAAAGTTCTGTTGATCTCAACGGTGTCATAATGCTGGCTATAAATCGGCAAAAAATCCTCTTTGTCCGTCCCAAACGGATAGAGCGTACCAATTAAATCCGTATCGCTATAACCGCCCGTGCCGATGTAAATATAGGGAGTGTGCATTTTTTCTAACATAATTTAGAAAATAAAAATTTATTTTCTTTTAGCAAAATTTAAAAGTATTTTTTCATCGCTTTCTTCTTTATAACTTTTTTTAGAATAATAAAAACTTATGGTTTCATCATTTTTAAAATATTCAAATAATGTTGGTCTTAATAATTTTGTTTTATCCGAATTAAATTCGGAACGTTTACCCCTACTTCTTCTCGCTTCATAACAATAGATTTTGTTAGGGTCTTGAGAATCACTTCTACTTAATGAATTAACCATTGTCATTTTATCTGTTTCAGATATTTCACTAGGATCAGGCATTTCTCGTGGTATATATGAGTTTAAATAATTAGTAAATTGTCTAAGAATCTCCCCTAGGTTATCTCCATATTTTATTCCGAAGTATGTTCGCAATGTTTTAGTATCAATAATCAATCCACTAGAATTTGCTTCTACAATAAGTTCATCCTTTAAATCATTAACTTTCATAAAGTGTAATTTTACTAAAGCATATTCATTATTTCTCCGTTCTTGACCTACAAATCTTTTTACTAAAATAATATAATTAACATTATTATACTTAAATGTCAGACAGCAAATAGTCCAACCTTTTTTAACCATATCTTCTTTTAAGAGTTTTAAATTATCTAACATAAGATTTTCCTTTTTTAAATAGGTAATGATTTAGGGGCTGTACTAGATAACTAACAAACTTCCCATTTAGGATAAACTCATCCTATGAGAAAAAGTGTTTAAGTTAGTATAAGCAAAACGCCATTAATGTAAAATTTGTTACAAGCTCTGGTTATCTAGTTCAGCTCTAATACTTTCATATTTTTCGACAAACTTTTCACATTTATCACAAAACTCTTCAACATTAAACTTAATAAAATGAAATTTTAAACTTTTTCTTCCTGAGCAATTTAAGAAAATGATAAGAAGTACCAGCCACGCACACTGGCGGCAGGGCATATTGCGTAGCTTTCGGTGAGTTTCATTCCGAACCGTTGTTCGACTTCCAGTAAATCCCAGATGATCTGTTTTTCGGTGTGTTTAGGGCAGCTTGGGTAGCCGGGGGCGGGGCGAATGCCGACATATTCTTCACGGATCAAGAGGTCGTTTTCAAAGGTTTCTTTGCTATATCCCCAGATTTTCGTACGAAGTGCAAAACGTAGATATTCCGCCATTGCTTCGGCAAGGCGATCGCCAACTGCTTGCAGTAAAATCGCATTATAGCCATCCCCAACTGCCCATTCTTTATTTAAGTCTGAACACGTGAATTAGGCACTCTCTCTTCCCCTCACTTCAATTTCATTTTCTACTAAACATTTGCTTTGCTCCAATAAATATTCACTTTCTTGTTTTAATTTAAAACTCTCTTGAACTCTATCACTGATCGTTTGCTGAATCTCTTTTGGCAGAATGGGGATCGTTACATCTAGAATTTCAGAAGGTTTCCAATGCTGAATAATTGAACCACCCGCATCACGCTCTGCTTGTAATTGTACCGCAAAAGAATTAAGGACTAACGTTAAATAATTGGGTAGCACACTCTCTGTTTTTAACGATAAATGCACAATCGCACCCGATGTAATCACATCTAAATCTTGCGGGACACAATAAGCGATACCAACTGTACCGTCTTTCGTGAGCAGTATTGTGTCCTTTTTAGGGCGAATAACGTTAGAAAAATCATTCGGATTAAGATATTTATCCGTCTGACTTATGCCCAATTTGGATAAATCAGACACTCTCACAAAAGGGATTCCCTCGCTTTGATAAGCATCCGAACCTGGTTCAATTGATTTTTGTAAATCTACAATATCTCCTAAACGTACTGATTTAAATCTCTCAAGTTGTGCGAAAAGACGTTCAAATTTAGGTTGGTAATACTCCGCATCTAAACGACCGCTTGCTCCAAATGATTGAGAAAATGATCTCACCGAAATTGCACTATGACAGAATAAAATACTCTCCAATAAAGTCCATTCCGCCATACGGGTAAAGTAGCGAGATCTGTCTAATAGATAATTAAATTTAGCAGGATCTACCCCCCCCCCGCAAATCTAACTCATTGATATTTAATGCATTATTTTCAATTTCAGATTCAACTTTTATTTTTGCTTGCGCTAATAAGTCTTGGGCTTGTTGACGTAACGCATTGCTTTGTTGAATATAATCAGAAATTTTTGTTTGGGTTTTAGTATCAATAATTGGTAATGGGATATTTAACAATTCTTCTTTATTTATCGCTGTTAAAATCGTACCTGAGCAATTTTTCTTTAAAATTTGTTGCATCAATTCAGATTTGAAAAGTACAAGCAAAGTTTCTGCATTTAATATCTCTGACGAAAGTACATAAAATCCTGTTGAACACAAAGCGTCATCATAGTTTGACGATACAATTGCACAGCTTTGCAAAGATCCCTCAATGCTGGAAATAATAACTTGATTTGACCGTACTTTTCGTCTGGCACGAGACGGTAATTCTTTCCCTAAAGCCCTTGTACAGCCTGTGATTTCTCCTGATTTCCCAATATTAGACAATTCAATATAGTTATATTCTTGATTATCCTTTGGCGTGTAATTTTCATCGTGTAATTTGCATACGTTACCCAATCTTGCAAAACCAAGAGAATGTGATTGAATATATTGTTCTAACTGTTCATAAAAGGGTTGATAAAACTCGGCATCTAACCTGCCTGTTTGTAAAAAACTCTCCTTAAGTGATTTTATATTGATAGGGTTATTTATCACTTGAAAGTTTTTTAATCCTAAATTTTCTAATAACAGAGTTTCGGCTTCAGTGTATAAATTTCCTGATTTAATCAAAGATATTTTTGCACTTTCAAAACAATCTTTTATTTTTAATTGAATACTTTTATCCAATAGTGGAATAAACGTTTCTTTTACTTCTTCTGGATTAATATTAGTTTGATTAACAGACTGTCTAGCTCGTCGTTTTAGATCCCATATACCATATTTTGTATTCAAATAAGCTGTTAAGTATTCAGGTAAAATAATATCTTCATTCGGAACAAAACGTACAAGGTAGGAAGCAAAAATAAAATCTCTATTACTTTGTTGATAAAAGATACCTGTTCTACCAACCCATTCAAAAGAGTTTGTTCTATTAAATAGGACATCTCTATCTTTCAATAAAAAAGTTTCTTTTTCATCCCCAAGAACTTTCGCATATTTAGCTACAGAAAAATCACATAACATATTATGAATTTCATTCATTCTATAAATTGGAATACCATCTCCATCTTCATTCATTGATATAGAAATTCCATATTGAGATTTTAAAAGACAATCTCCTATTTTTATATAGGTTAGATTTGGATTTTTCTTTGGTTCTTTTGTCCAAAAATCTGTATCAAATCTATAATCTTTATTTTTTCTGATGTTAGATAAATATACCTCACTTACTTCCAACCCACTCAACAATGTCTGATACTTTACATCATCAAATGGGCTTAATCCTTTCCCACAAAAGATAATTTCTCTCTCTTGGCAAATTCAATAAAGGCTTCCGCAATGCCATCTTGAGTTAAGCCATCGTGATTAAATAAATCGTGTTCAACTATTAAATGCTCGTGGCTATCTAAAACGGGAATACCTTCGCTATTTTTTACATAAATTTTATCACCTGAATTATCTTTACTGGCTTTTTGCATTGTTGCGAAGAAAATCGGGTAATCCTCCACTTTTGGGCAAAGTTCATTGTGCCATTTTTGCACAAAAAGCACGCTGGTTTTCGTACCGGTATGCGGTTTAAATACATTTCCGTGCAAGCCTACCACAGCTAAAATACGGCAACGTTCGGCAATAAAATCACGAATATATTTATCACTAGAGTTATTAAAACGCCCTTGCGGTAAAACGATAGCCATTCTTCCACCATCTTTTAGAAAGTCTAAATTGCGTTCAATAAATAGAATATCCCTTCCTACTTTCGTTTGTTGTTTACCTTTACTGTTTTTGCCTAATTCATAACGAGCAAGAATTCTGGTTTCTTTAATATCACCTGCAAAGGGAGGATTTGCCATTAATATATCAAATTGGAAATCTCGGTTTTGGTCACGAGTCTTGCGGAGCTTACGTAATTTCTTCCACCCCTCACCATAAACATCACTCCATTCTTCCTCTTTAGTAAAATCCTCCCAGCGTTCATAATCCAACGTATTTAAATGTAAAACGTTAGTTTGCCCATCGCCAGCAATTAAATTTAAAGTACGAGCAACACGTACGGCTTTTTCATCAAAATCAATCGCAAAAACTTTCTTTTCTACATAGTCTTTTTGTTCTGGTAATTTTTCTTCCGCAGTAAATAGGTGGCTTTTAGTTAAACCCTTAGCGGTAAGTTGCTTTTCCCAAACGTGGAAAATAGAATGAACAGGAAAACCACAACTACCTGCGGCGGTATCAATTACCGTTTCTTCTGGTTTGGGATCAAGCATCTTGACACACATATCAATGACATAACGAGGAGTGAAATATTGCCCTTTTTCTCCCTTGCTTGATTTATTGATTAAATATTCAAAAGCTTCATCTACAACATCAAGATTAGAATTAAAGAGTTTCACCTCTTCTAATGAAGAAACACAAATAGCCAAATGTGATGGTGATAAATTAATTTTGCTACTATCAGAGAATACGCCTTCCCATTTTTCCTTTGCTTTATCAAATAAGGTTTGAATTTTATTTTTAAGCTCATTTTCCGTATCACCATAGTTACGAAATTCTAAATGACGGCTTTTATCTCTTGTGCTTTCCATCTCATCGTATAACTTGGTAAAAATAAGTTGGAATAATTCTTCAAAGACATCAACACCTGCATTTGCCAATACCTCATCTTCCATTTCAACAACAAGATCTTTTAATGACTTACGCTGTTTAACAATTTTATCGTTATTGATTAAATCTTGAATCGTCCAACGCTCTTGTAAAATATCAGATAATTTTTGTTGAGCATTCGGAATATCTGGAATATCTTTGAAATAATTTGGATCACGGCGATTGTAATAAGAAATACTGTCCCCATTAGTCCAAACACCAATTGGCGCACCTGTGGCATTACAGTAAGATTTTAGCTGTTCTTTACCATCTTTTAATTTTGGTTTTTTCAGCTCTACCATAATATAAACAGCATTCGGATTATCTTTATCAAAAATGACAATATCTGCACGTTTTTTATCTCGCCCAAACGCAACCGAATATTCTAATTCCATTCGCTCAAATGGATAATCATATTCATAATGTAAGTTCATTAAATAAAGTTGGCGAACCGCTTCTTCCGGTGTGAGCTTAATATCTTTCTTACGAACAAGGCATTGAATATAAGGCACGTTACCATTCTTTCCTGATTTCAGAAAAATAGCATTTTCCAGTTTTTTAATATAGACAGGTGAAAATTGGGTGAGTTGATAGTTACTATCTTTTAAAAGTTGCACTAAGTTATAATTTGTTTGTTCAATCATTTTTTGTTCCAAAATTACTTCAATTTAAAATATAAATACGCAGTGAATTTCGCTCTTTATCATAAAACGATACTATTTATTTTCACTTCATCGCCACACCCAACCACTTCACCATCTCTTTCTCATTCCAGCCTTTACGTTGTGCATAATCCACCGCCTGATCTTCATCAATTCGCCCTAGTGTGAAGTAATTCGATGCCGGGTGGGTGAAGTACCAACCGCAAACGGAGGCGGCGGGCCACATGGCGTAGCTTTCGGTGAGTTTCATACCAATGCGTTGCTCCACTTCGAGAAGATCCCAGATAATTTGTTTTTCCGTGTGTTCTGGGCAGCTTGGGTAGCCGGGGGCGGGGCGAATGCCGACATATTCCTCACGGATCAAGCGGTCGTTTTCAAAGGTTTCTTTGCTATATCCCCAGATTTTCGTGCGAAGTTCAAAGTGCAGATATTCCGCCATTGCTTCAGCAAGGCGATCGCCCACCGCTTGCAGTAAAATGGCGTTGTAATCGTCCCCTGCGGCTTTGTAGCTTTCGACTAAATCGTGTTCTTCAATCCCCGCACAGACGGCGAACATACCGAACCAATCTTGCTTACCGCTCTCTTTGCGTGCGATAAAATCGCTCAAACAAAGGTTATACGGGCTTTTGCTGTTTTTGCCCCGTTCGCCTTGTTGACGCAGATTATAGGCTTTGCCGATGACAAAAGTGCGGTCAGAATTTTGATAGATTTCAATATCATCACCTGCACTGTTAGCAGGGAAAATCCCCATCACACCGCTTGGGTTGAGCTTGTGATTTTGTTCTAATTCGTCCAATACTTTTTGGGCATCATTCCACACACGGCGGGCTTCTTCGCCCCCTTCAGGATAGTCAAAGGCATCAGGATATCCGCCCATCAAGCCCCATAACCGAAAGAACGGCGACCAGTCGATAAACTGGCGTAATGTGGCAATCGGCACATTTTTATACTCCACAATGCCCGTTTGTTTTGGTGTTGGCACGTGGTAATCCGCCCATTCACCGCTGAACGCATCAAAGCGGTTGGCTCTGGCTTCCTCAATTGGTAATTGCTTGCGAGGCGCTTTTTTGTTGGCAAAGGCGTGCTGAATTTGCTCGTACTCTTTTTTCGTTCTCGCCCACAACTCTGCTTTCGTTTCTGGATTCATCAACGCAGCACAGACGGTAACGGCGCGAGAGGCATTGGTGGTGTAGATCACTTCATAATCGTATTTCGGGTAAAGTTTAATTGCCGTGTGCTCTTTGGAAGTGGTCGCCCCACCGATAATTACGGGAATGTTCAACTTCAATCGGTTCATTTCGCCTAAAAAGTATTCCATTTCATCAAGAGACGGCGTGATCAAACCGCTCAAGCCGATAATATCCGCTTTTTCATCAATCGCCGTTTGAATGATTTTATCCGCAGGCACCATCACGCCCAGATCTATCACGTCAAAATTATTACATTGCAACACGACGCTCACTATGTTTTTGCCGATGTCGTGAACATCGCCTTTGACGGTGGCAATCACCACTTTTCCATTTGACGCTCCTTTTTGTTTAGTGGCATTGATGAAGGGTTCTAAATAGGCGACCGATTGCTTCATCACACGGGCGGATTTCACCACTTGTGGCAGGAACATTTTACCGTCCCCAAATAAATCACCGACCACATCCATACCATCCATTAAAGGTCCTTCGATCACCTCAAGCGGTGTGGGGAATTTTTGGCGGGCTTCTTCGGTGTCTTCCACAATGTAGGTGGTAATCCCTTTCACCAAGGCGTGTTTTAAACGTTCTTCCACCGACCAAGTACGCCATTCTGCGACAGAATCGACCGCACTTTCGTTGCCTTGATGACGATATTTTTCCGCAATATCCAAAAGGCGTTCGGTTGCATCCGCACGGCGGTTAAGTACGGCCTCTTCCACCACTTCACGCAATTGGGGATCGAGATCATCATAAATCGCCAGCTGTCCAGCATTAACGATCCCCATATCCATACCTTGTTTAATGGCGTGATAAAGAAAAACGGCGTGAATCGCTTCACGCATAACATTATTTCCTCGGAAGGAGAAGGAAACATTGGATACCCCTCCCGAAATTTTGGCGTGTGGTAGGGTGCGTTTAATTCGCCCTGTGGCGTTGATAAAATCCACACCGTAATTATTGTGTTCTTCAATGCCTGTGCCAATGGCGAAAATGTTCGGGTCGAAAATAATATCTTCAGGCGGAAAGCCGACGTGATCGACCAAAATCCGATACGCACGGGTGCAGATTTCCACTTTTCGTTCTTCGGTATCCGCTTGCCCCACTTCATCAAACGCCATCACAACCACGGCAGCACCGTATTTGCGCACTAATTTGGCTTGTTGGATAAATTTTTCCTCCCCCTCTTTCAGTGAGATGGAGTTCACAATGCCTTTCCCTTGAATTGCTTGCAAACCTGCCTCAATCACCTCCCATTTGCTTGAATCGATCATCACTGGCACTTTTGCTGCATCGGGTTCGGTTGCCATAATGTTGAGGAAACGGGTCATACATTTTTGCGAATCGAGCAGGGCTTCGTCCATATTGACATCAATCACTTGCGCCCCATTTTCCACTTGGTCAATGGCGATCTCGATGGCTTCGGCAAATTTTTCTTCTTTAATCAATTTTTTGAATTTCGCCGATCCCGTCACATTATTGCGTTCCCCCACATTGACAAACAGGCTGTTGTCATCAATGTTGAGCGGTTCAAGCCCAGATAAACGCATTGCGGTTTTAATTTCGGGTAATGGGCGTGGCGGAATGTTTGCCACCGCTTCCGCAAAAGCTTTAATGTGTTCGGGCGTTGTGCCACAACAGCCGCCTACAATATTGACTAAACCACTTTCCGCCCATTCTTTGAGATACGCCGCCATCTCGTCAGCCCCCAAATCATAGCCACCGAAGGCGTTGGGTAAACCCGCATTCGGGTGAACAGAAACGTAGCTTTCGCTAATTTTCGCCATCACTTCCACATAAGGTCGTAACTCTTTCGGCCCCAAGGCACAGTTTAATCCGAAACTAATCGGTTTCGCATGGCGAAGGGAATTATAGAAGGCTTCGGTGGTTTGTCCTGAGAGCGTTCGCCCTGAGGCATCAGTGATCGTGCCAGAAATCATTACCGGCAGTGTCACGCCTAATTCGTCAAACACCGTTTCAATGGCAAAAATAGCGGCTTTGGCGTTGAGGGTGTCGAAAATCGTTTCGATCATAATGATGTCCGCCCCACCTTCGATCAAACCTCTCGTTGCTTCGGCATAGGCATCGACTAATTCCATAAAGGTAATGTTGCGGAAACTTGGATCATTCACGTTCGGTGAAATCGATGCAGTGCGGTTAGTCGGTCCAAGAACGCCCGCCACAAAGCGAGGTTTTTCGGGGGTGGAATACTTATCGGCGGCAAGGCGTGCCAATTTTGCCCCTGCAAAATTCAGTTCGTAGGCGATGGATTGTAAATCATAATCCGCTTGGGCAATGGTGGTGGAACTGAAAGTGTTGGTTTCAATAATATCCGCTCCCGCCTCAAGGTATTTTTCATGAATGGCACAAATTAAGAGTGGTTGAGTTAAGGTAAGCAAATCATTATTACCGCGTAAATCGACCGCACTTTCTTTAAACCGCTCTCCCCTGAAATCTGATTCGGTGAGTTTATATTGCTGAATCATCGTTCCCATTGCTCCGTCTAAAATTAAAATGCGTTGGGCAAGGGCGTTTTTGAGTGGGGCTAAGGTTGTTTTTTGCATAATTTAGATTTTGTAAGCATAAAGAAATAATGGATGGATAATAGGTAGAAGTATCGGCAGTGTCAAATATTGCAACAGAAAGTGCGGTGAAAAAATAAGCCGTTCTTAAGAAATGAAACTTTTTAATTCAGTTTATATGTCATCGAGCAGTTTTTGTTGAAGAGAAACAATCAATCACTTGTTGTTTAAACGCTGATTTTATTTAGTTATAAAAAAATCTGCACCTTAATCAGCTAGCGTTTAGTCCAACTTTTGAGATGCAGATTAATCTTTTATTGCTAAAAATTATTCTTTTGGAATTTCAGCGCCTGAGGCAAGTAAATCTTGAATATCGGATTTTAGTACATCAGCTTTTGGTCCATAAATGGCTTGAACACCGGTACCTTTGATAATAATCCCCATCGCACCAGCTTGTTTCCATCCGGCTTCGTCACCAACCAAATCAGCGTTATGTACGGAAATACGTAAGCGTGTCATACAGGCATCCACATTGGCGATATTATTGCGCCCGCCAAGTAAATTCACAATTTGTACCACTTGTGCGCTGGCATTAGCCACTTTTGGCTCATTCGATGTATTTTCATCGGCACTTTTCGCATCATAGTTACCATTACGTCCTGCGGTAGCGAGATTGAATTTTTTAATCATAAAATTCGCAATGAAGAACATCGCCACAGCAAAGAGAAGTGAAACCCAAATAAAGTTAATCACATCCATACCAATGCCCGCTTTAATCGCCATTGGTGTGCGGGTTAAAAATTCAATGTTACCGAAGGAATGCATACGGAGATTGACGATATCCGCCATAGCAAATGCCGCACCTTGAACTAAGGCATACACAATATAAAGTGGCATTGCCGCAAACATAAACATATATTCAATCGGTTCGGTAACCCCGGTGAGGAAAACTGCAAGGGCAGAAGAGAGGAAAATCCCTTTGTAGAGTTTTTTCTTATCGGCATCCACATTCACATACATCGCAAGGGTTATCCCCATTAAAATCCCGCTTGAACCAATCATTTGCCCCACTTTAAAGCGAGCCGGCGTGACGGTGGAAAGTAGATCATTATATTGTGCTAAATGCCCCGCATCTTTTAAGTTAATTAAGTCGGAGATCCAAGCTAACCATAATGGGTCTTGTCCAAAGACTTGTGCCCCTTTTTGCGCCCCGGTTAAAAACTCATAAGTACCGCCCAATGAGGTGTAGTTCATTGGAATCGTCAGCATATGGTGCAAACCGAAAGGTAATAAAAGACGCTCTAATGTCCCGTAGATAAATGGTGCAAGAACCGGAGCGGTATTTTGTGAGCTTGCAATCCATTGACCAAAATGGTTGATCCCGGTTTGTACCAAAGGCCAGAACAAGGCAAGGATGATCGCCACTAATACGGAACGATAAATCACCACAAAAGGAACAAAACGTTTACCATTAAAGAAAGTGAGCACTTCGGGTAACTTGCGAAAGTTGTAATAGCGATTGAAGGTTGTGGCACCAACAAAACCGGCTATAATGCCCACAAACACCCCCATATTTAATGCGGGTTGCCCGAGGATGTTGACAAAGTAGTTTGCCACAGGAATTTCACCGGCAAAGAATGTGCTGACATAGGCATTCGGATCCGCAAGCATTTCAATTTTCACCCCGAAAAAATGTCCGGTAATCAGGTTAATTAAAATAAACGCCAATCCTGCGGCAAATGCACCACCGGCACGTTCGTTCGCCCAGCTACCGCCAATAGCGAGAGCAAATAAGAGATGGAGGTTACCAATAATCCCCCAACCAATTTGGGCAATAATATTACCAATGCGTGCAACCCATTCAGCATCGCTTAACAAAGGCAGTGAGTTACCAATACTCACCATTAATCCGGCAGCCGGCATAACCGCAATGACCACCATCAGGCACTTGCCAAATTTTTGCCAAAATTCAAAACTTAGCAATTTTTTCATTTGTTTTCTCCTACAATATGACATCCACTTCCAAGCCAAAATGGTCGGAAACCACAGGTTTATTTTTGCCGTTAAAAATCACCTGACTGGATAACACCCTTTTTGCTTGATTTAAAAAAATATAATCCAAACGCTTTTCTTCGCTATGACCACGCCAACCATCAATGGCTTTCTCTACCGTAATGCCCGAATCTTTTTGTTCGGCAAGTTCGTAGCTATCAAGTAAACCTAGTGATTTAATTTGCTGATAAGCCTGCTGATTGCTGATTGCATCGGTATTGAAATCCCCCATGAGGATTTTTAGATTCCCACTGCGGCTACGTTCGACGATATTTTGAATATTATCGAGTTGATTTTCACCTTCGCAATCAGGCAAATTAATATGGCAGGAATAACAATCAATAAATTGATTTTGGTATTCTACGGTTAATCCCAGTATTTTACGTGAAAGAATGGAATCAAGGCGTTGATGTTGGCTACAATAAAAAGGATCAACTTCATAAACAGGTAAGCGGGTTAAAAATGCAATACCTTCATCATATTTATCATAGCCAATATGGGAATTACTCCAAAATAACGAATATTTTTGCTCAACTTGTTGGTTAATTTGGCGTAATAATATTACGCCATAATTATCCTGCTTTAAGGTTTGAGCAACGGTTGGAGCTACCATAAGTTGATTTACTTCCTGCAACGCAACCACATCGTAACCCTTTTCCACTATTGTTTGAGCAAGAATTTCGATTTTTTCTGCTTGGTTATCTTCTAACCAAGCATGGACATTTAGGGTAAGTAATTTCATTGCCCCTCCCTTAGCCCTCACAATGCCAAATATCAGCGTTATATTGCGCAATTGTTCGGTCTGAGGAGAAGAAGCCTGCTTTTGCGATATTTTGAATAACTTTTTTATTCCAACTGTCTTGATCTTCATAATCCGCTAAGATTTGCTCTTTCGCTTTCACATAAGCGTTGAAGTCAATCAAGGTCATAAACCAGTCTTTGTTCAATAATTCATTATAGAGGCGTTCCAAACGTACCGAATTACCGAGTTTTACTAATGCCGGATTTACAATAAAATCGACAGCACGTTTAATATGCTCATCATTGGTGTAGTAATCTTTTGAAACGTAGCCTGCTGTTTCATAAAGTTTAATAATACTTTGTGAATCTTTACCAAAGGTGTAAATATTCTCTGCGCCCGCAAGCTCAGCAATTTCAACATTTGCACCGTCCATGGTTCCCAGCGTTAATGCTCCATTAAGCATAAACTTCATATTACCTGTGCCGGAGGCTTCTTTTGAGGCAAGGGAGATTTGCTCTGAAATATCCGTTGCCGGAATGAGTTTTTCAGCCACACTCACATTATAGTTTTCCACTAGATAAACATTTAAATATTTGTTGACTTCCGGATCGTTATTGATTAATTCCGATAAACAAAGAATTAAATGAATAATATCTTGCGCAATCACATAAGCCGGTGCCGCTTTACCGCCAAAAATCACCGTAATTTTACGCTGAGGTAATTTACCTGCTTTGATTTCAAGATATTTATGAATCACATAAAGCGCATTCATTTGCTGACGTTTGTATTCGTGGAAACGTTTAATTTGCGTATCAATAATAGAATTTTCGTCTAATTCAATACCTTTGTTTTCTTTAAGATAGGTTTTTAAGGCTAACTTATTCTTAAACTTAATTTCAGCCAGTTTTTGATGGACTTGTTTATCATCGGCAAAAGCAAGTAATTTTTCTAACTGTGTGGCGTCTTGCAGATAACCATCCCCAATGAGTTGTTTGAGATAGGCCGCCAATTCTTGGTTGGAAAACTCTAACCAACGGCGGAACGTGATCCCATTGGTTTTATTATTAAATTTCTCCGGATAAAGGGCATAAAATGCTTTGAGTTCCGCATTTTTTAAAATGTCAGTATGTAATGCTGCAACCCCATTTACCGAGTTTGAAAAATGGATATCCATATGTGCCATATGAACACGCTGATGTTCATCAATAATTTGCACAGCAGGATCTGTATATTCAGCACGCACCAACTCGTCTAATTTTCTGATAATGACAACTAAGTGTGGAACGACTTCCTCTAAATAACTAAGCGGCCATTTTTCAAGCGCTTCGGCAAGAATGGTATGGTTGGTGTAACCTACCATATTGCGTACAATTCCCACGGCTTCGGTAAATTCAATATGATGTTTTTCCGTGAGTAGACGGATTAATTCAGGAATCACCATTGAAGGGTGGGTATCATTAATTTGTACATAGGCATAATCTGCCAAATCGTGTAAATTGCTACCACGCTCAAGGGCTTCATCAATTAATAATTGGGCTGCATTGGAGACCATAAAGTATTGTTGATAAATACGTAATAGCTCACCATTTTTATCAGAATCATCCGGATAAAGGAATAACGTTAAATTTTCTTCAATATTGGTTTTATCGAATTCAATTCCCTCTTTAATTAAGTGATAATTCACTGATTTAATATCAAATAAGTTGAGGTAGTTTTTCGTGGATTTTTTATAGCCTAAAATATCAATACGATCTAATTTTGATGTTAAAGTAAAGGCTTTAAATGGTATGTCATAACTAATTTTTGTCGGTACTAACCAAGAATCATTTTCGATCCAATAACTCGGTTCGGTTTTTTGTTCATTGTGCTTAAAGACTTGTTTAAATAAGCCGCAATGGTAATTTAATCCTACACCTTCCGCATTTAAACCAAGTGTTGCCATTGAATCAATAAAGCAAGAGGCTAAACGTCCTAAGCCGCCATTTCCTAAAGAAGGTTCAGGCTCAATATCTTCAATATGGCTTAATGATTTTCCTGCAAGAGCCAATTCCTCTTTAATCTCTTGATACACGCCAAGGTTAATGAGATTGTTAGATAACAATTTACCAATTAAAAATTCAGCAGAAATATAATAAACCTTACGTTTACCCGTATTTTTAGGTTTATCGGCAGAAATTCTTTTTACATAGTTTAATAACTGCACATAAACGTCTTGATCGTTTAATTCTGCAAGGGTTTTGTTGGTTGCTGTTTGCACAAAAGTACTAAATTTTATCATTGTTTTTTTCCTTCATTCGCTCTTTGATAAAGTGCGGTTATTTTTGTTAAGAAATCTTTTTTGTCTTGTGTGAGATCGTTTTCTTGCATCCTCCATTGCCAATTTCCACCAATGGTAGAAGGAATATTCATTCTTGAACGGGTCGGCAAGTCTAAAATATCTTGCATGGTTGCAATTGCCGTATTACTGACCGTGGCAAATAATTGACGAATCACTGCCTGACAAACAGATTCATCTGCGCTACGATGCGTATAATCATTGACATATTGTTGCTGTTCCGGGGTCAAATTGACATACCAACCATTAATCACATCATTGTCGTGGGTACCTGTGTAGGCAATGCAATGAGGGATGCAATGATGTGGGTTATCAAAACTTTCCCCGGTAGTATCTTCAAAACCGAATTGTAAAATTTTCATACCGGGATAGCCACAGTCCGCTAACAGTTTTTTGGCTTTATCATCAATATTACCGAGATCTTCAGCGATAATCGGTAAGTCACCTAATTGTTGTTTTACGGTCTCAAATAATTCGTAACCGGGACCCGGCTGCCAGCTACCGTACTTGGCAATGTCTGCCTTGCCATCCACTTGCCAGTAATCTGAAAAACCTTTGAAATGGTCGATACGAAGTACATCGTAGATTTTAAAACTTTCCGCAATACGATAAATCCACCAAGCATAGCCTTGTCTTTTATGTTCGTTCCAATCATAAAGCGGATTGCCCCAAAGTTGACCGGTCGCACTGAATTGATCGGCTGGAACACCTGCCACAAATAGTGGATTACGTTCTGCATCTAATTGGAAGAGTTCCGGTTTTGTCCACACTTCCACACTATCAGCGGAGACATAAATCGGCATATCACCGATAATTTTAATGCCTTTTTGGTTGGCATAATTTTTCAGTGCCTGCCATTGCTGGAAGAAAAAGTATTGGGTTACTTTGAAATACTGAATTTGCGCTGCCAACATTGCTCGGTATTTTTCCAGCGCCTCCGGCACACGGGCAATGGCTTGTTTGTCTTCCCATTTTTGCAGTGCTTGATTACCAAAATGTTCTTTAATTGCCATAAATTCCGCATAATCCGTCAACCAAGTGCGGTTGTTTTCTGCAAAGTTTTCAAAGTCAGGGCGCAACGCCTCATTGGCGACAAAATTTTTCACTGCTATTTCTAAAATCGGGCGTCTTGCGTAGAAAATGCGCTCATAATCCACTTGAGTCGGGTCATCACCAAAATTGATGGTGCGATAATCTGCCTCTTGCAAAAGCCCCATTTGTGCCAATAAATCAAGGTCGATTAAGTGGGTATTGCCGGCAACAGCAGAAAAAGATTGGTAAGGTGAATCACCATAACTTGTTGTGGTTAATGGCAGAATTTGCCAATAGGTTTGCTTTGTTTCAACCAAAAAATCCACAAAATGATAAGCAGATTGACCAAAACTACCGATACCGAATGAATTTGGGAGTGAAGTGATGTGCATTAAAACACCGCTTGAACGAGTAAACATAATATTTCCTCTAGGAGTAAATGTTGTCGCCAATTTTAACTAAAATCCACCTTTATGCAATATCTTTTACGTAAAAGTTTTATCATTAACGGAAAAATATGATTTTAATCAAGATTTATACGTATAACTTGGCTTTTTTATGCTATCCTATGAAAGAAGAGAAAGGAATCGAAGATAGGCAGACGGAGTAAAATATGAGCAAATATAAAAAAGTTTATCACGATATAAAAGCAAAAATCAGCAATGGTACGTTAGTTGCCAAACAAGAATTACCAAGTGAAAGTGAATTAATGCAACATTATGGTTTTTCAAAAGATACGATCCGAAAAGCCCTTTCACTGCTCGAAATAAACGGCTATATCCAAAAACAACAGGGTAGAAACTCAATCGTTTTGGAACGTCATTTGCCAAAACCGCAAATACTTTCAGAAATTAAAACAGTAAGTGAATTAAACCATTCGTCATCTCACCAAGTTAAAACTACACTGAGTAGCTTATATATTGTACAAGGTGAGGAAGAATTAATGCATATCTTTAATGTCAATGAGCAAATTGATTTCTACCGTATCGGGCGAACACGTGAGATCGATGGAGAGCGTGTGGAGTATGAGGTGTCTTATTTTGATCGCCGCATTGTTCCTTTCATTAACCGCGATATTGCAGAACAATCTATTTATCACTATTTAGAAAGTGAACTAGGCTTAAAAATCAGTCACTCACAACGGGAAATTGTGTTCCGTTATGCCAATGAAGAAGAGGAAAATACGCTGGATCTAGGAGAATACAATATGATCGTGAGTGTCACCAGCACAACTTATCTCGCCGATGGTCGTCCATTTCAATATGGCAGTATTAGTTATCGTCCTGATAAAATTACCTTTGCATCAACAGCGACACGAGAAATAAAGCATTCATCAACAAATTGATTAAATGCTGAAAAAGTGCGGTCGTTTAGCCGTCTAGATTGTCATTTGTTGGTTTTTTATTTAGAATAATCCCGTTTATTTGGTTTTGATTAAAAGGTGCGTTATGGCAGATTGGGATGGAAAATATATCAGCCCTTATGCGGAACATGGAAAAAAAAGTGAACAGGTAAAGAAAATTACCGTATCGATTCCGATTAAAGTATTAGAAATTTTGACGAATGAACGCACCCGCCGCCAATTAAAAAACTTGCGTCACGCCACAAATAGTGAATTGCTTTGTGAGGCATTTCTTCACGCCTTTACCGGTCAACCTCTTCCGACAGACACCGATTTAATGAAAGATCGTCATGATGAAATCCCGGAAGATGCAAAAGAAATTATGCGTAGCTTGGGGATTGTTCCGGAAACTTGGGATTATTAATTTTTCTCGTTATTTAATCCCGCCAAAATGGTACATTCTGGGCAATCATTACCTTGGCAAGTATCGTGCCATCGTTGTAATTCTTCCACCATTTTCTCCAATTGTTTAATTTGTTGTTTTAATGTGTTGATGTGCTGTGCAGTTAATATTTTAACCTCTCGGCTATTGCGATTCGGATTATCCTGCAACGCAATTAACTGCTTGATTTGTTGTAGGGAAAAACCGACATCACGTGAATGACGAATAAAATGTAACCGTTCAATATCTTTTTCTTCATAATGGCGATAACCGGAAAAACTACGTTGTGCCGGTTTGAGTAAGCCCAACTTTTCATAATCTCGAATTTGCTTTGTGCTGAGTCCGCTCAGTTTTGCCGCTTGGCTAATGTTCATAAAAAAGCCCTTGACCTTCACCTTAAGTTAAGGTTTATAGTATGCCACGATTCATCAGTCCTTCAACCATAAACAGGAGAAAATTATGAAAAACGTTCGTTTAACCGTAACAGGAATGCATTGTGGCGGCTGTGTAAAAAGTGTTACCCGAGTATTGGAAGAATTAGAAGGTGTAGAACAGGTGAATGTTGTGCTTGAGGGATATGCCGATATTCAATTTGATGAAAACAAAATTACCATTGCGCAATTAATTGATGCCATTGAGGATGCGGGTTTTGATGCAACAGAGTAAAAAAATTACCCTTCAAATTGAGGGAATGACTTGCCAATCTTGTGCTAATCGAATTGAAAAAGTGCTGAATAAAAAAGCCTTTGTCAAAGAGGCGAGTGTCAATTTTGCTGTGGAAGAAGCAAAAGTAGTATTTGACCCGACACAAGCAAATGAAGCCAATATTCTTGAGATTATTCAAAAAACAGGGTTTAAAGGCATTTTGAAAAACGATACGCTGCCTGTTCAAAAAGACGAAAAAAAATCCCACTGGCGACTTTGGTTGTTATTGCTGATTAATATTCCATTTTTAATCGGTATGGTTGGTATGCTTATGGGTAATCACAACTTGATGTTGCCACCTATCTGGCAATTTGTGTTAGCGACCATTGTGCAATTTGGTTTGTCCATCCCATTTTATCGTGCAGCGATAGGGAGTATTCGAGGCGGTTTAGCCAATATGGATGTACTAGTGAGTAGTGGCACACTCACGATTTATTTCTATTCCGCTTATATGCTGTTTTATCATACCTCACAAGGACATAATGCCTTACACCATATCTACTTTGAAGCAGCAGTAATGGTGATTGGGTTTGTGAGTCTGGGGAAATTTTTAGAAGAACGAACTAAAAAGCACAGCCTCAATAGTCTGGAATTATTACTGCGACTTACGCCTAAAAAAGTGGAAATTTTCCGTGACGAAACTTGGCAGAATGTACCGATTAATCAAATCAAAGTTGGCGATCTGCTGCGTGCAAATCAAGGTGAACGTATTGCTGCCGATGGCGTGGTGGAACAGAGGAAAGGTTGGTGCGATGAAAGCCATTTAACCGGTGAATCTTTGCCGGAAATGAAACAGGCGGGAAGTGCAGTACTTGCCGGAGCAATAGTCACCGAAGGCAGTCTAACCTATCGAGCCAATCAACTTGGCGCACAAACATTACTTGGCGATATGATGAAAGCACTTTCTGAGGCACAAGGAACAAAAGCCCCCATTGCCCGCTTTGCCGACAAAGTCGCAGGTATTTTTGTTCCGGTGGTATTGGCTATTGCGCTATTCACATTCGTACTAACTTGGTGGATAAGTGCAGAAATTAAAACCGCTATTATTCATTCCGTTGCCGTATTGGTTATAGCCTGCCCCTGTGCATTGGGACTTGCCACTCCGGCAGCGATTATGGCAGGGATGGGGAAAGCCGTAAATCGTGGCATTTGGTTTAAGGATGCCGCAGCGATGGAGCAAGCAGCGCACATTGATACGGTTGTATTGGACAAAACCGGAACGCTAACAACCGGGGAGTTAAAAATCGCCGCAGTATGGCAGCCTGAAAGTGCGGTCATTTCTAAAGAGGATTTATATCAAATAAGCGCAACCGTAGAGCAATATGCCACCCATCCCCTTGCCAAAGCCATTGTCCGTGAAGCATTGGAAAAAAATCTCACCATTTCGACCGCACTTTCAGTAAATACAGAAATTGGCGCAGGAATTTCCGCTACGCTCGAAGGAATTGGCGAAGTGAAAGTTGGCTCACCTGAGTTTTGCGGATTTAATGTTCCCGTAATGCTTGATCAGGTCTGGCAGATTGCCAGTATTGTGGCGGTTTCCGTGAATGGTAACATTGCCGGTGCATTTGCTCTAACGGATACATTATGCGAAGAAAGTAAAATAGCGATTGAACGTTTAAAACAGCATCAGATTGAGGTGATGATTATGAGCGGTGATCGCCAATCTGTCGTTGATTACGTGGCGCAACAATTAGGCATCACACAAGCATGGGGGAAACTCAGTCCTCGTGATAAGGCTACTCAAATTCAAACCTTGCAACAGCAAGGAAAAATCGTTGCGATGGTCGGCGATGGCATTAATGATGCCGCAGCGCTTGCAATGGCAGATGTGAGTTTTGCGATGAAATCCGGATCTGATGTGGCACTCCAAACGGCATCTGCCACCCTTATGCGACACTCCGTCAATCAACTTGCAGACGGTATCCTTATCGCCCGAGCAACATTAAAAAACATCAAGCAAAATCTCTTTTTTGCCTCAGTTTATAATGTGCTGGGTATTCCCCTTGCGGCATTGGGCTATCTAAATCCCGTTATTGCAGGTGCAGCGATGGCATTAAGTTCCATTTCTGTCTTGACGAATGCCTTAAGATTAAAACATTTAAAATACTAAACAAACGTCCACAAAACACCGCTATTATGTGGTAACCATGCAAACAAATTTTGACCTTGCACGAACCGTGCAAGGTTGATTCTCCCCTAAAAGTATTAGAGTTGTAGCACCACAAAATTTACCCATTTTAGCTTTAAAGGGGTTGTCCTAGATAACAACTAAAAGCTCTATTTAAGTTAAGATAACCAAATAAGAAAAAGCCGTCTAAGTCAGCATAAATAAAATAAACTCATCGAGCTGTTTGTAGCAGGTGTCACTACCTGAATAACCGCTGAGTTAGTAAATGTGAACAAAACGATCACGGTCTATTACTTCCATCATCTACGGTTGCTTATCTATCAAAATAGCTCATATATAGAGATGTTTGAAGGTGAAATTGAAGCCGATGAAAGCTATTTTGGCGAACCCCGCAAAGGTAAACGAGGATGGTGCTACTGGTAAAACCGCTTTGTTCGGGCTTTTAAAACGTGACGGTAAGGTGTATACCGTTGTTGTTCCGAATACGCCATCAGCAACACTTTTACCGATTATTAGAGAAAAGTTGAAGCCCGACAGTATCGTTTACACCGATTTCTACCGAAGTTATGATGTGCTTGATGTGAGTGAGTTTAATCGTTTTCTTATCAACCAAAGCACTCACTTTGCAGAAAAACAAAACCATATCAACTGAATTGAGAATTTTTGGAACCAAGTTAAGCGTCATTTATGCAAGTTTAACAGCATTCCCAAAGTTCATTTTGAATTGAAGGAATGTGAATGGCGTTTTAATCACAGTAACTTGAAATCTAAAATTTCCATTTTAAAACAATTAGTTAAGGGCATCTTAAGTTAATTATCTAGGACAGTCACTTAATTAAATACATTTATCGTAATAATACAAAATGCATTCATAAATCCTATTTTCAAGCTATTAAATGTCTTAAACCACTTATCAAGATCGCAAAGTCATAGGCAATAAATAAAGTCTCCCTTCTGTTCGTTCAAATTCTGTCCCATCCGTTACCCATTTTTGATTGAATACAGTGATCATAAAATCGCAATTTAGCACGTTAGTTACAATAATCGATATTTTCTCATTATTTTCCATATATTTTCCTGGGTGAAATCGAATGAATATCTAATTCACGCATTTATTTCAGCACTGTTTTATGATTCAAATTAAAACCTATTTGACGTAGTTTTCGCTTTAAAGGACAATAATCGATTAGAGGGACTATTTGGAGAACTTAAGCAGAAATTATTAGTACATCAGGGTTTAACTAAATATCATAAGATATTATTTATTAAAGATTTTTTAAATAAAAAGAGTTGATCGTAAATTTACGATCAACCACTTTCTCTATTAGGGCATAGGGGAAACAAAAAAGGTCAACCATTTTGTCTACTATACTTTTTTTAAACCCTTAATTCTTCCACCAATGCTTTAAATAAGGGGGAATTTTGACGGCGGTTTGGGTAATAAAGATGATATCCCTCATAGTGGATGGCGTGGTTGGATAATATTTCCACCACTTCACCCGTTTTTAATTCTTCGGCCACTCTATCTTTTGGGATTAAGGCTAGCCCTAAATGGGAGAGGCAGGCTTTTTTGACTAAAAAATTGTTATTCACAATTAATCGGCCTGATGGGGTAAATTTAATTAACTCTTTTGTTTTAGGGGAGCGAAATTCCCATACAAACAATCCTTCAGAGGTTGGCATTCTGACACACAAACATTGGTGTTTGGTTAAATCGTTAATGCTTTTCGGCGTGCCGTGTTTCTCTAAATATTGTGGGGTTGCCACCAGTGCCATTTGCATATCTTCAGAAATGCGTACGGCGATCATATCTTGATCCACTTCTTTACCCAAACGAATACCTGCATCAAAGCGGCCGGCAACAATATCTGCAAATTTCATATCGCTGGTGAGTTCTAATTTCACCTCGGGATATTTTTGCATAAATGCTAATAATTTATCCCAAATAGCGTATAAAAATGAGTGATCTGCACCATTAATTCTTAATGTGCCATTTAAGGTATCACGAAATGTGCTTAATGCATTCACATTGTCTTCGATGCTTTCAAACAAAGGAAAGAGTTTTTTGAAAAGTTGTTCACCTGCTTCTGTGGTAGCGACACTTCGGGTGGTGCGGTTAAACAGTTTGATTTTTAGCTGTTCTTCCAATTTACGCATCGCATGGCTTAGGGCTGAGGTGGAGACCCCTAGGCGTGCTGCAGCTTTGGTAAAGCTGCCTGTTTGTGCGACAACGATAAAACTGCGTAATTCATTCATATTTTCAATCATCTTACTTCCCCATTGATTGTTGAATTTCATTCAAGAGGCTATCAAAAAATTTCCTACTAATCAAAGCAATCTTTTCTCATTATAATGCGCCCATTCAACGCAAATAGGAGTAAAAAATGACATCAGTTAAATTAAATAATGGTATTGAAATGCCAATGGTCGGCTTTGGTGTTTTCCAAGTGAGCGATGAAGAAACCGAAAAAGCTGTATTAGCCGCATTAAAAACCGGTTACCGTTTGCTTGATACGGCCGCCGTTTATGGCAATGAGGCAGGAGTAGGGCGTGCCATTAAAGCGAGCGGCATTCCTCGTGAAGAGATTTTTGTTACAACAAAACTTTGGATTCAGCGTGAAAACGGTTATGAAAACACCAAGAAAGCCCTTGAAGACTCGTTAAATCGTTTGGGTTTAGACTATGTGGATCTCTATTTAATGCACCAACCTTTCGGTGATGTGCATGAACAATGGCGTGCGATGGAAGATCTCTATAAAGCAGGCAAAGCCCGCGCTATTGGTGTGAGTAATTTCCATATGGATCGTTTAATGGATTTGATTACTTGCCATGAGGTTGTACCTGCGGTCAATCAAATTGAAACTCACCCATTCTATCAACGTGAAGAGGAAATCGTTTTCCATCAGGAATGGGGTGTCGTACAGCAAGCTTGAGGCCCGCTTGCCGAAGGAAAATTTGAGATTTTCAGCAACCCGATTTTAACCGGTATCGCACAAAAACATGGTAAATCGGTGGCGCAGGTGGTATTGCGTTGGCTCAATCAACGGGGAGTAGCAATTATTCCTAAATCCGTTAAAATTGAGCGGATGGTTGAAAACCGTGATATTTTTGATTTCACCCTTGATGAGCAGGATTTATCGCAAATTGCGACACTCAATCGTGATGAGATCATCTTCAATCACCGTGATCCGAAAATGGTTCAATGGTTGGCAGAACATCGCGGGTAAGACGATTAATGTTGATAAATGATGATTCACATATTAACACTGATGAGGAAAACTTATGTCTAGTTGGTCGGAAGGCTATGTTAGCGATATAAATTATACGTTTGGTTATTATTCGGAGCTCAACCCGAATAATGCGGTTATCCCTTTTTTAATGGCTGGGCTCGCACCACCCGAATCGATCCTCACTGCGCAATATAACGCTTGTGAGCTTGGTTTTGGGCAAGGGGTATCACTCAATGCGCACGCAACCGCCAGTTATGCAAAATGGTATGCCACAGATTTTAATCCTTCTCACGCCAATTTTGCCCGCCACCTTTCTCATATCGCCAATAATGGCGCATTGATTGCGGACCAAAGCTTTAATGAATTTTGTCAACGTGATGATTTGCCGGAATTTGATTTTATTGGTTTACACGGCATTTGGTCTTGGATTTCCGATGAAAATCGAACTATTTTGGTGGATTTTATTCACCGTAAATTAAAAGTGGGCGGGGTATTATATATCAGTTATAACACCTTACCGGGCTGGTCTGCCCCTTCACCATTGCGTCATTTATTGCGTGAGCACCATAACACGATGACCTCTACGGCGAATAGCCACCAACAAAATATCAGAGATAGTGTAGAATTTGTCGAGAAAGTTTTTGCACAGAGTGCATCGCTCACTCAAAGCGCACCGCAGCTCTTACCTCGTCTCCAAAATTTGAAGGATAGAGATCTCAACTATGTTGCTCATGAATATCTGAGCAAAGATTGGCAACCAATGTATTTTGCCGATATGCAAAAATGGTTGGAATCAGCCAAGTTAACCTTTGCTTGTTCCAGTAATTATTTAGACGATTTCAATGAAACCCTATACAACCAAGAACAGCGTGAATTAATGGCAAGTTTTAGCAATCCATCCTTTGCGCAAACAGTGAAAGATTTCATCTTGAATAAGCAGTTCCGTAAGGATTTTTGGGTAAAAGGTGCACGTCATTTAACCCCTTATGAGAAAAGTGAAGCGTGGAAAAAGCTACGTGTCCTGTTGCATACCCCTCGTTTGAAAATTGAAATGAAAGCCTCAAGCCATTTAAATGTCGGGTTAAATGAGGCGTTATTTAATCCTGTACTCGATATTTTGCAAGATCACAAAATTCATTCTGTGAAAGACATTGTTGAAACTTTAAAAGATCGCTTTAATGAAATCGATATTTTCAATGTGTTGGCAATTCTTGCAGGGAAAAATAATTTAGCAGTTGTTCAATCGGAACAAGCTATTGAACAAGCCCGCCCTCGTTGTGCCGCCTTTAATCGCTATATACTGGAACAATCCCGTTCTTCTGTATTCAGTATTAATTATCTTGTCAGCCCGATTACCGGCGGTGCGTATCATTTTGATCTTGTACAACGCTGGTTCTTACTGGCGCATATTGAAGGCGTTGCGAAAAATAAACAAGTGGATTTTGCTTGGGAACTGTTAAAGACTAATGGATTATTTATGTCGAAAGAGGGGAGAACCCTACATGATGACAACGAAGGCAAAGCTATGATGAAAGATCTTCACAAGGCGTTTGTTGAAGAACAACTTCTGTATTTAAAATGCTTAGCCATTCTCTAAGCAAAGGAAAAATAAGGGAAAGGTATTTGATCTGAGCAGCCCCCAAAATGTTGGGGGCGTTTGATGCAAAAGTCATCAGCGACAGCATGGTGAAATTGTTGAGCTACCGAAAATCGGTATTAAAGGTAACACTCACTTCCCAATGCAAGATACCAATAATGTGCAAGTGGTGGAGCATTTGGAGGGGTGGTTGAAGGATAAGGGGTTGGATAAGTAAGGGGATAATTTAATACAGTCTGGAAGTTCAGATGGCGTTTTACTAAAGATCATAACCACATTAACGGAATTGAGAATTTTTAGAATTAAATAAGACGTTATTACGCAAGTTTAATAGCATCCTTAAAGCCGATTTTGAGTTGAATTTAAAGAAATACAAATAACATTTAATAATGGCAATAAAGGATATAAAATCTCTATCAAAAACAATTGGTTATAAAAATTTTTGTCTAATTTCCGAATGCCCCTTTTAATCAAACTTAAGCTAATGGAGAAAATTTATGGGACATAAAATTAGAGCACAATTAGGTAAAACTAATATTTTAGGAGATGCAAATAATGTCACTCAAATAGGAACTGGAAACCAAAACAACAGTAATAATACTACACACAATCACTACCATAATTCAGTATCTTCTACTCAATCTGATAATGGAGAAATGATTTTTGCTTTTTTATTTATTGTTATAATAGCACCTATTAGTTATTACTTGTTTAAATATGGTGATTATATTTTAAATGGTATTATATGGCTTCATGTGTTTTTATTGTTAAACTTTAAATCGGCATACGACCTCTACAAAAATAGAGACTTTGATGGAAAAGATTTCTTAAATCTTATTTTTATATTAGCTATAGGGATAATATCTTTCTTATACTCAAAAGGGCTGTTTTCTGTTAAAGAATTTAACGCCCTGATTAAACATGCTGAAAATAAAAATTTTTCAGAGTATTGGAATATGACAAGAGATTGGAAGGTTTATTCTATATACTTCCTGATTTCATCGCTACTAAGCCTAGTTATATTGATTATAAATCTAATTTATACATACACCTTCTTTAGATATTCAAAGGCTTCAAAAAAGCAAAGCAGCCTTGTTGGTATTTTTATTATATTATTCATCACAGGAGCCATTTATTACTTCGTTATCAAAGAACCTATACATATAATTCATTTTATTAATGATATTAAACTTATTAGTGTAGTAGATATAATAGTTGCTAATTTCTTGTAATCGATACCTAAACAATAAGGTAATAGCTAATGATGATAGGGAGTGCACTAGATAATTAGCAAATTTCTTAACATGTAAGTGGCGGAACATTTTCTCTTCATTGATGGCGAGGGTAGTTTGAACATAAATACGTTCGCCGTTTTTTTCCGCAATAAAGTTAATTCATTAGCTCATCCTATTTAACTAAAACATTATTATGTGGCTCCTAGAGTAAAATTATATTAGTCGCATACAACGGCACATTCACCATCCAATCCTGCTCCCGATAATCCGCCATTGAAAACCGAATTGCCTGCTCGGGGTGAAACTGATCCACATACACTTTCAAACTTTTTGTTTTAAGGTTTTCTTCCGCTTTCACTTCAATGGGGATTACGGTTTGTTTGCATTGCAACACATATTGCTCCGTTAACCCCCTTTAAATTCAGTGAAAATGCGGTTGCTTTCTAATAAAGTTGTGACATCTAAATGGCTTTGTGTTGCGAGCAAACCTACATCCAAGCCAAATAATTTAAAGGCATTATCTTGATAGGTGGACAAGGGCAAATGCGGTTTTTTGATGCGTGGCACGCAATGCACCAATCCACTGTTTTTTAGCCATTGCAGTGCGATTTCATAATCCTTACTTCTCGCCCCTTTCTGCAAATTGGCATAGATGAATTTCTTATTTTCTTTGGCAAGTTGTTCTGGAATTGAAGCCCAAATCGACCGCATTTTTGCACCGTTTTCCCATCAGGAATATGTTTAGAAAAATCCTGCTCATACGCCATTAGTAGATTGTGTTGCACTTGGCGTACCTCATTGACATTTTGGGTTTCAACAAAGATTTTTACTGCTTCGGGCATTCCACCGACAAAATAATATTGCCGTAGTAAATCAATGTAGCTGGATTTCATCGCCGTTATCAACGCCCAATCTTTCATTTCAAGCAATTGAACGAGCTCTTTCTTGCTCAATGCGGTCAAAAATTAGTGAAAAGTCATCGGGTAAAGCGGTAAAAAATCCACTTTACCCACAGGAAAAGACTATTGATGATGGAGCAACACGCCAAGTAAGGAACCAGCCGCCACAATATAAAAGTACGGTGCGTTTTCGTAGAAATATTTCAGTGAGGACAAGCCTTGCGGCACTTCTTGAATTAACATTTTTTCCGGCGAAAAAATGTTAATATCTAGCATTTTTCTAAAGGAAAAATCATTATCTAAGCCAAAAGCTAAAAGTGTCGTCGGTTTTTCGTTCATTTTTATTATTGAATCCCATTCACAACCCCATTGAATTTCCCCTATCTAATCAACACAATCTTTTTCACCTATAATGTCCTCATTCGATTAATACGAGGAAAGCAAAATGAAAAAATCATTTAAGAAAACCCTGATTTCAGGTTTATTTATTTCAACATTCTTTTTAGGAGCAAATACCATGGCGGCTGATTACAAACAAAATCCGTTTACCTTAACTTATGACGGTGCGATTACGGAAAATCTACAAGGCAAAGTGAACATTCATCCTCTCACTTATGTAAATAATGAAGGGATTAAAATTTCTGCGAATATCTATACACCGGCAAATTTTGATCCAACTAAAAAGTATCCGGCGATTACGGTTGCTCATCCAAATGGTGGTGTGAAAGAGCAGGTAGCAGGATTGTATGCACAAAAATTAGCGGAACAAGGTTATATCACTATTGCGGCTGATGCGGCTTATCAAGGAGCGAGTGGCGGTGAGCCTCGTCAAACAGATAAGCCGGCTAACCGTATTAATGATATTCATGCAATGGTTGATTTTCTTGAAACTTATCCCGGGGTCGATACTACACGTATCGGTGCTTTGGGTATCTGTGGTGGCGGTGGCTATACATTTGCCGCAGCGCAAAGCGATAAACGATTACAGGCTGTGGCGACAGTTAGTCTTTTCAATACAGGTGATGTACGTCGTAATGGCTTAGCCAATAGCCAAGTTTCGACTATTCAAGAACGGCTTGCTCAAGCGGCAGCCGCACGTACTGAAGAAGCAAAAGGTAACATTGAATATGCCGCTAATGCGGATATGAGCAAAATTACACAAGCCGATGTAGAAAAAATGCCGGCAGGGTTATACAAAGATGGAACTGAATACTATGGTATAACTCACCGTCATCCTAACAGCACACCACGTTACACAATGGGAAGTCTGTTAGATTTAATGACTTGGGATGCCACTGATCATGCTGAACTAATTAGTGCGCCATTGTTGATTGTTGCCGGTGATAATGCGGATACGCTGTATATGAGCGAAAAAGTCTTTGAAAAAGCTGGCTCACCAAATAAAGAATTTATGAAAATTCCAGGTGCAAGCCATATCGAAACCTACTGGAAACCGGAATATGTGAAGCAAATTAGCGAGAAATTGACGGATTTCTTTGGTAGAAATCTGTAGCCTGTTCACCTAGCACGAGCTGTGCTAGGTTTTTTAATGTCCGATTATCCCCACACCCCAAACTGGGGTTAAATTGAGAAGACGATCTATGAAAAAAACCTTTCTTTTTTCTACCGCACTTGCTTTCGCCACGTTGCCTGCTTTGGCGGAGCAAACCATTACGCCTTACACGCAACATCAATGGATTTCTGTACCCGCTGAGTATTTTTCGGGGGATGCACGTTTTACCAGACTACCTGAAATGCCAAATAGTCCTGACGGCTCTGCAATGGTGGAATTTCAAGCCGGCACAGTGACTGATTGGCATAGTCATTCATATGGACAATATCTTATTGTGACTGAAGGCGAAGGACGCACACAAGAATGGGGCAAGCCGATTCAAATTATCAAAAAAGGCGATGTGGTATGGTGCCCGCCGAATGTGAAACATTGGCATGGTGCAGGCGAGCATAGCAAGATGTCGCATATTGCGATCAGCCCAAATGCGAAAGAAAACAAGGCAACTTGGTTAGAAAAGGTGGAGTTAGCGAAATCTGATCCGAAAGCCGAATTACAAAAAATGAGCCAATCTACCCCACTTATCGATAAGCAACTTGCCATTGTGCCGATTGCGTTTTATTCCGCTCGGGGGGAATTAGCACCACTCAAATCTGCGTTAGAACAAGGTTTGGCAAGGGGGTTGACTGTAAGTGAGTTACAAGAAATTTTTGCCCACCAATATGCCTATGCAGGCTTTCCTCGGGCTTTAAATGGGTTATTGACTTTGCAAAATTTGCTAAAAGAACGTGCTGAAAAAGGTATTGGTGATGAGCAAGACAATCCAACAGCAAAAACGGGACCGACCGACTATTATGCCTTAGGTACGCATACGCTCAATACCCTAAATGGACGGGATAATTCAGCTATTTTATGGCATTTTGAGGGGATTGATTATGCCTTAAAAGCCCATTTATTCGGTTATTTGTTCAGTCGCGATAATTTAAGTGCGGTTAATCGTGAGATCGTTACCGTCAGCACCCTTGCCGGGCTGGAAACGGTGCAGAGCCAACTACGTTCTCATTTAGGTATTTTGAGAAATCTTGGTTTAAATGAAGTGGAATTAAAACGGATCATTGCTGAGTTAAGTAAGCTTAATCTAATGGCTGCGGATAAGGCGAATGAGGTGTTAGAGCAAGTTTTGAAAGGTTAACATTAAGCGGTGGAATTTAAAACGGTCGCAAATTCCACCGCACTTTTTCTTAGAATGAACCCCTTAAGCCAACATAGATATTACGACCATCTTGACCATAACCAACAACGTTTTCGTATTTTTTATCGAAAAGATTATTTAGGTTCGTATAAATATTAAGGTTTTTAGTTAACTGATAATTTACACCTAAATTAACTAATGTATAGGATGGCATACGATAGCGGAACGTATTGTTATCCCTGCGTTTTCCAACGTAAGAGATATTTGCACTTGAACCTAATTGCGCCGTTATTTGATAAGTGATTCCTGCGTTAGCCGTATGTTTTGGACGGCGAATGAGTTGTTTACCTGAACTGTCTTTTGCTTGAGTATAAGTGTAGTTTGCGTAAGAACTTAATTTATCGGTTAATTTTCCGTTAAACACCAGTTCAACGCCTCGAATATGACTCGTTCCGGGCATATTTACAGACTGATAAGTACAGGACTGTCCCCAAGAAGTAGCATAACAAGAGCCGGGAAGGGGTTGATCCGCAATTAAATCTTTAACATTTCGAGCAAAATAGGTCGCATCTAGACTGTATTTTTTATCGGTCGTTTCCATTAACAAACCGACTTCTCCCCCACGACTTTTTTCAGCTTTTAAACCAAAATTTGGGATGGAATAATAGGGATAACCGAAATATTCAACCAAAGTAGGCGTTTGTGTTGCGGTTCCTAAACTTGCGTGAGCGCGCAAATTCTGCGATAAACGGTACGCGCCGGATAATCTTGCAGTAAACGCATTACCATATTGAGTGTTATCAATATAACGTCCACTAATTGAAAAGCTATGATCATCTTTGCTCAATAAACGATATTCAAGTGCGGTACTTTTTTCATTGATTTTTAATTTATTCGAATATTCCGTTCCTAAGTAGTTGGATTTGTTATAGTCAGCCAACAAACTTACCGATTGTGTTATCTCTCCTTCACGATCAAAATTGATATCTAATTGATAATTGACATCTGATCTTTTGGCATCATAGGCACTAGAGTAAGACGAAAAGACATCACGATCAGTTTTAATACGGCTTAAATTAATTTTATGTTTGAACAATTCCTCTTCATTTCCAAGATAACCGCTTAATTTATAAAGGGTTTCACGAGTTCGTGTGGCATGCCCGATTTCATCACCAATAAAATTATCAAAATCAACGGTTTGGGATGAGCGAGACGTTAAAAATTCAATACCTTTTTGATTGTCGTCATAACCAATGCGTGCAGATACATTATCTCGATGAAATTTATCTTTTTCAGAGGCGGCTGGGCGATGAGATGAAGCACCGTTTTTACCACGATAAGAAAATTGACGGTTGCTGAGTGCTGAAATACCGTTTGTACGATGACTATCTCCGTGAAACGCATAATAAAAACCACGGTTATAACCGGAAATAGTGGCTGAGGCGTCACGGGTACGGTGTGAACCGGTGCCTAAATCAAAATCAATGTTAAACGGTTTCTCTTTGTAGAGCCCGCTTTTGGTGGTGATATAAACCACACCACCCAAGGCATCACTTCCCCAAAGGGCGGATTGTTCGCCACGCAGTACCTCAATACGTTCAATATTGCTTAATGATACCCCACCGAAATCAAATCCATATCCATTCACCGGATTCATTTTGACCCCGTCAATAATAACGGCAGTTTGGTTGGAATCTGCACCACGTAAAAATAAACTTGTTGGGGAGCCTACCCCTCCGTTGGCGCCTATCGCCACACCCGGCACGGTTTTCAACACATCACTCACATAAGTCGCATTGCGAGCAGCGAAATCTTTTTCCGTTAAAACGGTGACAGATGAGGCGGTTTGATCTTGATTGATGGGTGTCGCATAAGCGGAATAAACATTAATGGACGGCAGTTCTGTACCAGAAGATTCCCCATAGACAAAAGTGGAAGCACCAAGCAAAAGTGCGGTTGTAATTAGATTTTTTTTCATTGGTATGTCCCTTCGGTTAAATAAAGCCGTATTTTGACATAACTTTTTTCGCTTTCCTAATCGAGATTTTTCATACCGGGTTTTAATTCCATTCATAAAAAAACCGGTATTATGCAGCAGTTGCACAACGTTGTTTTTTGTTATCTTGTAGGGACACACTGCGTGTGTCCGAATTTTAAGCTATTGAAATAATTTGATTTTATAACGGACACACGCAGTGTGTCCCTACGTTTTGGTTAAAATTTCTGTTTTGTGCATTTGCTACATAATACCGCACGTTTTACTCTACTTTAACGCCTTGTACTAT
>NZ_MLHJ01000017.1 GCF_001998965.1 Rodentibacter rarus | reverse complement strand
GCTAATCGAGAAATTATTGATTATCGTTTTGCGACACGTCCGAAGTTCTCACCCGTAAAAAAATGCTAGAACAAGGGCTTAGCCGACTTAAACCGACAGAATGCCCGATTATTCACAGCGACCAAGGTGTATTGTATGGCACGCAGGAATGGGTAAAAATGTTAGAGGGTAAAGCGGTGCAAAGCATGAATCGCCGAGGAAATGGCTACGATAATGCGGTGATTGAAAGTTTTTTGCGATATTAAAATCTGAATGCTTTTACTCACGCACTTATAGTTCAATCGCTGAATTGCAGGCAGAAATTGAAGAATATTTGGTGTATTACAACGAAAAACGAATTAAACTCGATTTAAAAGGATTGAGTCCGGTGCAATACCGAACTCAATATTTAAGTTAATAACCTGTCCAACTTTTTTCCTAGCATTTATCAGGAAAAATCATTACATCTCTTCATTTTTTTCTGAAAAACGTTCAATTCTCGCTCCTAAGCAACGTAGTTTTTCTTCAATGTATTCGTAACCACGATCAATGTGATAAATACGATCAACGATGGTTTCGCCTGTTGCAATACAACCGGCTAATACTAAGCTGATTGATGCACGTAAATCTGTTGCCATCACTTCTGCACCGGAAAGCTGCTCCACACCATGGCATACTGCGGTATTACCTTCAATTTCGGCTTTACCTCCCATACGGATGAGCTCCGGAATATGCATGAAGCGGTTTTCAAAAATGGTCTCAGTGATAATGCTTGTCCCTTGTGCCACCATATTTAGTAAGGTAAATTGCGCCTGCATATCCGTTGGGAATCCCGGATGGGGTGCAGTGCGAATATTCACGGCTTTTGGGCGATTACCAAACATATCTAATGTAATCGTATTTTCTGTGATATCAACTTGAGCACCGGCTTCACGTAATTTATCAATCACGGCATCTAAGGTATCTGCTTTTGTATTTTTACAGACGACACGTCCGCCTGAAATTGCGCCCGCTACTAAGAATGTCCCGGTTTCAATACGATCCGGTACGATGCTGTGCTCACAACCGGTTAGGCGATCCACACCTTCAATTGTAATATGATCAGAACCTGCCCCACTGATTTTTGCCCCCATTTTATTGAGGAAATCAGCCGTATCAACAATTTCCGGTTCACGTGCTGCATTTTCAATCACGGTAGTCCCTCTTGCCAAGGTTGCTGCCATCATAATAGATAATGTTGCCCCTACGCTCACTTTTTCCATCACAATATGTGTTCCTAGCAAGCGATCTGCAACCTGTGCTTTGACATAGCCTTCTTCAAGCACAATATTCGTCCCCATTTTTTCAAGGCCGCTAATGTGCAAATCGACCGGACGTGCACCAATAGAACAACCTCCCGGAAGAGAAACCTGACCTTGATGAAAGCGTGCAACCAAAGGAGCCAACGCCCAAATAGAAGCACGCATGGTTTTGACTAAATCATAAGGGGCAATAAAATGATCGATTTTTGACGCATCCAATAAAACCGCATCGGTTTCATCACGTTCCACCACTACGCCTAACTTACGCAAAATTTTAAGGGTGGTTTCGATATCTTTGAGTTCCGGTACGTTAGTGAGTTTTACCGGCTCGGTCGCTAAAATACTAGCAAAAAGAATAGGAAGGGCGGCATTTTTAGCACCGGAAATCGTGACGGTACCACTTAGGCGGGATTGTCCGCCATAAACACGAAATTTTTCCATATAAGAAATCCTAATATTAACTTAGCTGAATTGATGTAAAAGACGATCCCTTTTCCACTTTTCAGCGGTATAGGTTTTGATGGTTAAAGCATGAATTTCACCGGTGCTAAAGTAAGACATAAGAGGTGCATAAACCGCTTGTTGTTGTTTTAATTTAGACAGTGCGGCCAGTTCATCACTGACAACAATCACACCAAAATGGGCGTTTTCCCCCTGCGCATAGACTTCATCAACTTTTAACGCTTCTTTTAAAATTCGTTCGATTTCTTTCAGTTCCATTCAGATTTCCATTTTAATGATGTTCAACAAAAGCAGAAAGCCAATCGGATAAATTGACTAAATCCGCAAGGGTTAATAATTGCTGAGGCGGATTGACTAAGCGTACTCTTTTATTCGGCAATTGTTGACTAATATGCAAGAAATCACAAAGCAAGGCAAAACCAGCCGAATCAATTCTTGTCATCTCCGTTAAATCCCATTCAATCACAGGCTGATTTAACTTAGCCTCAGATAAAAAAGAAGCACGTTGCCACCACAAGGCTAGCAACGTGTTACGAGATAGCTCCCCAAAAAATCGGATTGCTATCTTATCATTGTTTTGAACCAAATCCCAATTTAATGTCGCCATGAGATTATTTACTTAATGTGACAGGTTGAGCTGCGGATTTTTGAATTTGAGCCGTTAATGCATCAATACCTTGTTGGCGTAAAATACCGCTCCATTCATTCTGTTTGGTTACCACCATACTGACGCCTTCAGCCACCATATCATAGGCTTGCCATTCGCCGGTTTTGCTGTTTTTACGCCATTTAAAATCTAATTTAATCGGTGCTGCGCCACCGTTTTGAAGAATATTAACTCGAATACTCACCAAATTCTTATCGCCTACCTCTTTTGCCGGTTCAATTTGAATATTTTGGTTACTGTATGCCGTTAACACCTGTGCATAGGCTTGTTCAATAAAATCACCAAAGGCTTTAAAGAACTTTTCACGTTGTTCCGGTGTGGTAGATTTAAAGTGTGAACCTAACACCAAGGAACCCGCATAGTTCACTTGCACATAAGGTAATAAATCATTACGCACAATGGTACGCAAATAGTTTGGATTTTGTTTAATTTTTGCCTGATTGTTTTTAATGTCAGCAAATAATTTATCTGATGCTTGTTGCATTAAAACATAAGGACTGGTTGCCGCCATTGTCGTGCGGGTCATAAAAACGGCTGTCATTGCAAAAGCAAAAACCGCCAACCATTTTTTCAAGTGAATGAATTTCATCATAAATCTCCTCATTAAAGATTACTGTTATTTTACTGTTGGTTCTGCCTTTTCCGCATTCCCTTCCGTTTTTTTGTCGCCGTAAAGGAATTGACCAATCAGATCTTCCAATACCATTGCCGATTTCGTATCTTGAATTTGGCTACCGTTTTTCAACATCGCTGTTTCACCATCATCAAATCCCATTGTTAATGCGATATATTGCTCGCCTAAAAGCCCTGATGTTTTAATAGATAAGGCGCTATTTTCCGGAATTTCATTATATTCTTCATTAATCGCAATGTTCACTTTTGGTAAATAGGTTTTCTCATCTAATTCAATACTACTCACCCGACCAATCACTACGCCCCCAACTTTTAACGGCGCACGAACTTTTAGTCCGCCAATGTTATCAAAAATTGCTGTTACGGTATAAGATTTATTCTCTCCAAAACCTTGCACGTTGGCGACACGCAATCCTAAAAACACGAGCGCACCAATGCCGAGTAACAAAAATAATCCGACCCAAAATTCATATTTAACAGTTTGTCGCATAACAATATCCTTTTAACCTGCCCCAAACATTATGGCAGTTAAGATGAAATCTAACCCGAGTACCACTAACGAAGCATGTACAACGGTTCGAGTTGTGGCTTGACTGATCCCTTCCGAAGTCGGCACGCAATCATAGCCGTTAAATAACGCAATCCACACTACTGCGATGGCAAAAAACAGACTTTTAATCAAGCCGTTGAGAATGTCATAGCTCCAGCTCACGGAATTTTGCATGACAGACCAAAAACTTCCTGCATCCACACCTTTCCAATCCACCCCAACCAGTGAGCCGCCCCAAATACCGATCGCAATAAAAATAATAGAAAGGATCGGCATCGCAATAACGCCTGCCCAAAAACGGGGGGCAATCACCCGACGCAATGGATCGACTGCCATCATTTCAAGGCTGGAAAGCTGCTCGGTGGCTTTCATTAAACCGATTTCTGCCGTTAATGCCGAACCGGCACGCCCTGCAAATAAAAGTGCGGTCACAACCGGGCCTAATTCCCGCAAAAGCGACAATGCCACCAGCTGCCCTAAACTCGTTTCTGCAGAAAAATCCACCAGTACCACATAGCCCTGCAAGCCTAGCACCATTCCGATAAACAAACCGGAAAGTAAAATAATCAGCAAGGATTGCACGCCTAAAACGTGTAGCTGTTTAATTAAAAGCGGAAAATGTTGGCGCAATTGCGGTTTCCCCACCAACGCCCCAAACAGCATAAAGCCGGCTCGTCCTAAAGCACGAAAAAAGCGAATGACCTTACGCCCAAGAGAAGAAATTGTTTCAACGATCATTGGAATAATTCCTCCACATAATTTCCAGCGGGATAATGGAATTTCACCGGCCCATCCGCTTCACCTTTTAAAAATTGTAAGACCTGTGGATCTTGGCTTTCAAGTAACTGTGCCGAAGTCCCTTCTGCAATAACCCGTTTATCCGCAATGATATAGGCATAATCCGCAATACTTAACACCTCTTGTACATCATGGGAAACCACAATAGAGGTTAAGTTGAGGGCTTCATTTAACCGCTTAATTAAACTGACAATCACGCCCATACTGATTGGATCTTGTCCTGTGAAGGGTTCATCGAACATCATCAAATCGGGGTCGAGAGCAATTGCTCTTGCTAAAGCGGCACGGCGGGCCATCCCCCCGGAAAGTTCTGAAGGCATTAGTTGTGCCGCCCCACGCAGCCCTACCGCTTCTAATTTCATCAATACAATCTGGCGAATTAACTTTTCCGGCAAGCGGGTGTGTTCCCGAATAGGAAAGGCCACATTATCAAAAGTGGAAATATCGGTAAAAAGCGCACCGGATTGAAAGAGCATTCCCATACGCTTACGAACCTCATAGAGTTCCCTGTTGGAAAGACGACAAATCTCTTTATCATCGAACCAAATTTCCCCCTTTTCCGGCTGTAATTGTCCGCCGATCAATTTCAACAAGGTGGTTTTTCCGATACCTGACGGCCCCATAATCGCCGTAATCTTGCCCTTTTGGACTTTCAAATTTAGGTTATCGTAAATCACCCTTTCACCTCGTTTAAAGGTGAGGTTTTTAACTTCAATTAGATTTTGATTCATTCAAATCTCATTTTTGTGGGGCGGTTTTCTCAACCACCGATAATATTCAACTTGTGATGAGCAAGCTCATCCATAAAAGTGCGGTCATTTTGACTATCATTTTTATGAAAGGTTCATCCGGCGATGAACATACGTCATCAGACCACGCAACATTAAAAACAACAAGGATAAACCATAAAGCGGCATATTACCTAACACGGAATAAGGTGTTTTGCCTTCGGTTGGGGCAATATTATAGCTCAAAGTGGTTTCAACAAATTGTGGTGCTTGCGCTAAAATTTCACCTCTCTCCCCAATAAACACGGAAATCCCGGTGTTCGTGGCTCGAATTAAAGGTTTCCCCAACTCCAATGCTCTCATTCTCGCCATTTGTAAATGCTGCCAAGGCCCGATAGAATCACCAAACCAGGCATCATTGGAAATAGTCAGTAAATAATCCGTTTCTTTTTTCAGGTTTTCACGCACTTGTTCACCAAAAATAATTTCATAACAAATCGCCGGTGAAAAAGCACGCTGTTTTGCCATCAAAGAAGGTTGTATTGCCTCGCCACGTTGAAAAGCAGACATCGGTAAATTAAATACCGAATTTAACGGGCGTAACCACTTTTCCAGCGGGACATATTCACCAAAAGGCACTAAATGATGCTTGCTATATCGATTATTTGTAGAGAGATGATAAGGAAAATCAGGGTTACCCACAGTCACAATCGAATTCAGCAATTTACCTGATTGTTCATGTTGATACACTGTGCCGATCATCATTTCCGTGTTCTGCTCTTTTGCCGCACGCTCAAGGCTTTCAAAAAAAGGAACAATATGATTTTCTAAAGTCGGTAGCGCCGATTCCGGCAGAATAATCAGATCACTTTTCCCTAAATTTTCTGCAATTAATTTTTGGTAGATTTCCAAGGTGGAGTAGAAATATTCGGGATCCCACTTTAAATTTTGCTCAATATTCCCTTGGGCAAGGGTAATCGTGATGGCTTTATCTTCAACAGGTTTCACAAAGGTTATTTTTTGAGCACAAGCAGCCAAACCACCGACAGTGGCTAAAAGTAGCCCATTTGCCAATAATAACTTGAGATTTTTTTCTTTAACTAACGCCAAAACGCCGTTAAAAATGACCGCACTTCCCCACACGGTAAAGAAAGTTAATCCATCAACACCGAAGATAGGGGCAATGCCGGCAAAGGGGCTATCGATTTGCGTGTAACCGAATTGTAGCCAAGGAAAACCGGTCAATACCCATCCCCGTAAAAATTCTGTGAATGTCCAAATGGCCGCAAAAATCACCGCACTTTGCACTTGAAAACGTTGAACGAGATAAGTGAACAGCATCGGATAAAGGGCGAGATAGGCAGAAAGTAATGCCACGAGGAAATAACTGACGCCAAGAGATGCACCGCCAAACTGATGAATACTGACATTCAACCAGCTAACACCAAAGCAGAAAAAGCCCATGGCCCATAGGAAAGTGCCTAAAAGTGCGGTGGATTTTTTCGCACTTTTGGCGACATAAAGTAATCCGAGTAAAGAGAGATACGCCATTGCCCAATAATCAAAAGGGGAAAAGGCAAAAACCCCGATAATACCGGATACAATGGCAATGAAATAAGTTAATAAATGTTTCATTTTATTTTAATCACATAAAAATCCCCTCAACAAAATGAGGGGAAAACCATCCAAGGGCAATTACTCGCTTTTTTCTTCGACCATTGTCATATCCAACAGATGTTCATCCGGGACGGTGACACGCAACTGAATTAAACGGCGACTGTCCGCAGAAGTGACTTTAAATTGCAGATTACCTAAAAGGATTTCTTCACCCCGTTTCGGCAAATAGCCAAAGGCTTGCATGACAAGCCCGCCAATGGTGTCTACTTCTTCATCATCAAAGGCGGTATTGAATTTTTCATTAAAATCATCAATATCCGTCAATGCACGCACGGCATAGGTATGGCGGGAAAGTTGGCGAATATCGGCGATTTCTTCTTCGTCAAATTCATCCTCAATATCCCCCACAATTTGCTCTAAAATATCTTCAATTGTCACCAAACCGGATACCGCACCAAATTCATCGACCACAATCGCCATATGAAAACGCTCTGAACGAAAATCCTTTAACATTCGATCAACCCGTTTACTTTCCGGCACAATCACTGCCGGTCGCAGAAGTTTTGCCATATCGAATTCTTCCGCATCTTCACGCAAGAATTTTAGCAGATCTTTCGCATGCAAAATCCCTGCGATATTATCCCGATCATCGGCATCGGCAATCACCGGAAAACGTGAATGGGCCGATTCAATAATGGTATTCAAGCAGGCATTCAAATCTTGTTCATCTTTAATAAAGATAATTTGAGAGCGGGGGATCATAATGTCACGCACACGAAGTTCGGCGATTTCCATCACGCCTTCAATCATTTCTCGCGTATTTTGATCGATTAAATCGTTTTGTTCGGAATCACGAATAACTTCCACAAGCTCTTCACGATTTTTTAATTCGCCTTGAAAAAAGCGACCAAATAACGATTGGAAAAAAGATTTTTTAGTATTTTCAGATTGAATTGAATTTTGTTGTCCGTCACTCATATTTTATTTTGATAGTTCAAATCTACGGCGGAAAAGTACCATATTTTGCCAGGCTTCGTAAAGAGAATACATAAAAAAGCAAGCAGCAGTAAAATACTCCATATTTTTCACCTGGTTGGGTCGCAAGATGTGGGTTGTATGTTTTTTTTCACTCATTATAATCTTCGGCTTTTTAGATGAAATAGGAGTTTTATGATGAAAAAAACATTTTTAAAATTGACCGCACTTGCCGCCTCTGTCTTTGTATTAACTGCTTGTAATGAAAAAAATGCGGATGAAAACGTAGAACAAACAACGACGAAAGTGGTTTTCTTAGCCGGGGCGACCGGTGTCATTGGCGAGCCTTTAAGTAAAGCCTTGGTAGAAAAAGGCTACAAAGTTTATGGCACGACACGCAGTGAAATTAAGGCTAAAGCCCTTGAAGAAATCGGTGTTATTCCCATTGTCGTGGATGTATTTAACGCCCCGGTATTAGAACAAGCTGTTGTTGAGGCAAAACCCGATGTGGTTATCAATCAGCTTTCTTCCTTACCAAAAGGGTTGAAGGAAGAAGAAATGGAAGAAGGGTTAAAACGTGATAGCAAAATTCGTATTGAAGGAACAAAAAATTTAGTCGCAGCGGCAGAAAAAGCCGGTGCGAAAAAATATATCGCCCAAAGTTTTATGTATTACGCCCCAAGCGATCACCCGGTGACAGAAGAGGGGGAATGGTATGATGAAAATGATGCCACTTATGGCGAATCCATAAAATCGATCAAATCATTGGAAACACAAACATTAGCAGGAAAATTCACTCCGGTTGTTTTACGCTATGGCTGGATCTACGGCGGTAAATCCGGTTTTGATGCAGCACCTGAAGGCTATGCGGGCATTCACATCAATGCTTTAGTTGATGCCACCGCTCGTGCCATCGAAGCAAATTTAAACGGTGTATATAATGTGGCGGAAGACGGTCCAATCGTGGATTCAAACAAATTCAAAAATGCAGTGCCTGAGTGGAACGCAAAATAATGCCGTCCTTAACGCTAATCTAAATTTGTTGCTGAACCTTTCAATACTCAATGGTGAAAAGTTCAGCAATTATTTTTGTCTGAATATCTTATGAATCGTTTTTTTCAAAAATTTGTCGATGTCAAACCAAATGAAATTAAGGCACTCGCTTGGTCTTGGCTTTATGTTTTTGCACTTTTTTTTGCCTATTATACCCTTCGCCCGATTCGTGATGAGTTAGGGGCGGCAGGTGGGGTAAAATCGCTCACTTGGCTGTTTACCGCTTCCCTTGTGGCAATGTTACTGCTTACTCCGCTTTATGGTTACTTGGTGAAACGCTGGCGACGTGAAAAATTTATCGCCATTGCCTACCGTTTTTTTATGCTCAACCTTGCCATCTTCGCCATTTTAATGGCAACCTCAATGGAAGATACACTCGTGTGGACCGGTCGTATTTTCTTTATTTGGGTCTCGGTTTTTAATCTTTTTGTGGTTTCTGTATTTTGGTCATTAATGTCTGATGTCTTCACGACAGAACAAGGGAAACGTCTATTTGGTTTTTTAGCAACAGGAGCAACCATTGGGGGGATCACTGGATCGGCTTTTGTTTCCTCTTTTTCAGCAATGTTTAATCATTATATTTGGCTTGCTTTTTCCGTTTTACTGTTAGAAGTGAGTGTTTTTGCAGCAAAACGTATCTCTGTTTTAGGCGCAAAAGCGGTACAAGACAATCATCATAATAAACCCATTGAGGGAAATATCTGGTCCGGTTTAATTCGTGTATTCCAATCTCCTTATTTACTCGGTATTTCTGCCTTTATTTTGCTTTATTCCATCACATCAACGGTGTTGTATTTCCAACAGGCCGACATTGTGAATGCGAATATCACAGATAAAGCAGAACGGACGGCATTTTTTGCTAATATTGATTTATGGGTAAATAGTCTAACCTTGCTTTTTCAATTAGGCTTAACAGGTCGATTGATGAAGTATTTTGGGATTGTTCCCGTATTAGCCCTATTGCCATTGCTCAGTGCCGGAAGTTTTGCGTTATTAGCGACCTATCCTAGTGTGATGGTTTTCGTTTTTGTTCAAGTTCTCAGACGGGTGAGTAATTTCGCCTTTACCCGTCCGTCCCGTGAAGTGTTATTTACCCGCCTCAATCGTGAAGATCGCTATAAAGCGAAAAGCGTTATTGATACCTTAATTTATCGATCCGGAGATCAAATCGGCTCTTGGGGCTATGCGGGGCTAACGGCACTCGGACTCAGTTTAACAGCAATGTCTTGGTTGGCAGTGCCACTCTGTGGGATTTGGTTTCTCTTAGCCATTTGGTTGGCCCAAAAAGAGAATCCTTACAAAAATTAAATCAAATAGGGGCTACACCTAGCCCCTGAATTGAAATTCAGTCCATTGATAATATCGCTCATTGGCTTTTTGAATTCCCCCATAATTTTGCCATTCTGGATGATTGGGGGTATCCGGTAAACACTGTGTTTCCAATGCGATACCTGAAAAATCAGCGTATTCCCCTCCTTCTCGGGTTGGCGTGCCTGCAAGATAATTTCCGGTATAGACTTGCAATGCTGCTTGAGAAGTTCGGACTTCAAGGGATAAATCCTCATTTGGCGAAGTCAATAAAACACAAGGTTTTTGCCATGCTTTATTCACGATAAAGGAATGATCATAACCTTTAGTCACTTGCTGATCGCCTTGTAAAAAATCTTGTTTGATCGCTTTCTCCACTCGGAAATCGAAACTTGTTCCCATCACGTGTTTAAGGGGCGAATTGGGAATCCCCTCCGCATCCACAGGCAGGTAAAAATCCGAATTTAGGCGTAAACGATGTTCACGGATATCTGAACCTTGAGCTGCATTTTCTAAATTGAAATAGGCATGATTAGTGAGATTCAATGCCGTATCCTTATCGCTTACCCCTTCATATTCAATTTTCACAGCATTATCTTCTGTGAGCGTGTAAGTCACCGCCACATTCAGACTGCCGGGGAAACCTTGATCGCCATCAGGTGAATAAAGGGAAAAACGAACCGAATTTTCACCGCACTTTTGCATTTCCCAGCGACGTTTATTAAAACCTTCTCCGCCATGAAGTTGATGTGCTCCTTGATTGGCTACCAGTTGGATCGTTTCACCATTCAATTCAAATTGAGCATTCGCAATACGATTCGCGTAACGCCCTACACTTGCGCCTAAATAGGCTTGTTGAACAGCGTAATCTTCCGTGTTGCAACCCAATAATACTTCCCGTAATTCCCCTTTTACAGGCACTTGACAAGAAAGCCAAGTGGCTCCCCAATCCATCAATTTAATACACATCCCCTTTTCATTTTGCAAAGCAACAAGTTGATAGGGCTTACCATCCGGTGCATTAAATTCGGTTTTTTCTAACATAATTTCCCCTAAATAACACGCACACCTTGCGATGCGGTGCAAACGTAAAATGTTTCTTTTAACCCGGTAGTTTTTTCATAATTATCCGCAATGATTTTACGCACAGCCTCCACTTTATCATGGTGTGTAAGGGCAACAATACAGCCTCCAAAACCGCCCCCCGTCATTCTCACACCGCCATTTTTTCCAATAGCAAGTTGCGCCAATTCGACCAAATAATCAATTTGTGGCGCAGTAATTTCAAAATCATCACGCATTGAATCATGGGATTGTCCCATTAATTCACCTAATCGGGTTAAATTATTTTGGTTTAATGCTATTACTGCATCAAGCACTCGCTGATTTTCTGTCACGACATGGCGGGCCCGTTTTGCCACTAAAGGATCAAGTGCGGTCAATTCTTCCTCTTTTTCTTTGAATTGAGAAACGGAAACATCACGCAGTGCTTTCACACCAAAAAATTCTGCGGCACGCTCACATTGCAGACGGCGGGTATTGTATTCACCGGTCACTAAATCGTGCGGTACGTTAGAATTAACGATAATCACGGCAACATCTTGTGGTACCGGCGTTGATTCTGTTTCAAGACTGCGACAGTCGATCATTAATAGATGATCCTGTTGCCCTAATGCGGAAATGAGCTGATCCATATTACCACAATTTGCACCAACAAATTGGTTTTCCGCTTTTTGTCCAATCAAGGCAATATCCGTATGAGAAAGGGTTAAATCCGACAATTGTTGACAAAATTTCCCCACGGCTACCTCCAAGGCGGCTGACGAACTCAAACCGGAGGAAAGCGGTACATTGCCTGAAATCACTAAATTCGCCCCCTGTTTAAAATCAGGGCAACATTCTTGAATAAATTTCACGACACCACGCACATAATTCGCCCATTTTCGAGGACTTTTTTCTATTGTTTCATTAAGAGAAAATTCGTCCGTTTCATTTAAATCAGCCGCATAAACCTGCCAAGTGTGATCCTCCCGTTTTGTTCCGCTAATTGCCGTACCAAAATTAATCGCACAAGGCATCACAAAGCCGTCATTATAGTCGGTATGTTCACCGATGATATTCACTCGTCCCGGCGCATAAACGGTAAGTGAAGGAGAAGTATGGTATTTTTGGCTGAAAATATGCTGTGATTGTTGGATTGGATCGGTCATGTTATATCCTTCATTTTCTTTATTTAGTATGGGTTGCTTCACGTTCTTTGTAATGAATTTCACTTAATGCACGCAATCTTTCTGCTGCCTGTTCAGCCGTTAAATCCCGCTGACTTTCTGCTAGCATTTCATAGCCCACCATAAATTTACGCACGGTTGCAGAGCGTAATAGTGGTGGGTAGAAGTGTCCGTGTAGTTGCCAATGGGTATTTTCTTCCCCATTAAAAGGTGCTGCGTGAAATCCCATTGAATAAGGAAAGGAAGTCTCAAACAAATTATCGTATTTCGTGGTTAATTTTTTTAATATCACCGCAAGATCTTTTGATTGTTCATCCGTTAATTCCGTTAAGCGTTTCACATGGTTTTTAGGAAGCAGCAGGGTTTCAAAAGGCCAAGCTGCCCAATAAGGGACGAGCGCCACCCAATGCGATGTTTCCACTACGATACGTTCTTTTAAGGCTAATTCACGTTCAACATAATCGACTAACATAACTGAACCGTATTGTTGGAAATAATCACGTTGGGTGCGATCTTCACGAGCGATTTCATTCGGTAAAAAACTGTTTGCCCAAATTTGCCCATGAGGATGAGGATTCGAACATCCCATGGTTTCACCTTTGTTTTCAAAAATCTGCACCCATTGATATTTTTTACCCAGTTCTTGTAGCTGTGCTTGCCAAACTTTAATGACCTCTTCAATTTCAAGTGCGGTCAATAATGGCAATGTTTTACTGTGATCCGGTGAAAAACAAATCACTCGGCTTTCACCACAGGCTTGTGAGCTTTGAAAAAGCGGATTATGAGATTGTTCCGGTGCGGGCGTGTCTTCTAAAAGTGCAGAGAAATCGTTTTTGAACACATAGGGTTTGTGATAATCAGGATTGCTCTCTCCGGTTATCCGCTTATTATTTGGGCAGAGATAACAAGTGGGATCATAATGAGGTTTTTGTGCTTCATTGATTTTTTCTTGCTGACCTTGCCATGGTCGCTTTGCTCGATGCGGTGAAATTAATATCCATTGGTCAATTAGCGGATTATAACGACGATGTGGGTGATTCGTTGGTTCAAATACTGTCTCACTCATACTTTGACTCCTTCAAATAACATTATATTTGTAATCGATTACATTTATTGATTTCTTAAGATACCCAAATTCTTCAAAACAAACCGTGATCTATCTCACAAAATCGAGATTCAACCCATATTTTTTGTGATCTCTGTTACAAAATCTAAAAGTAACCGTTTTCAAATTTATAAAAGATTATTATGATGAGTTCATAAGACTAAATCATAGAGAGCTGATTATGAGTACTATTCACGATGTTGCAGAATTGGCAAAAGTTTCCGTGGCAACGGTATCTCGCGTGTTAAACAACCATCCCTCGGTCAGCACTAAAGCCCGTCTTGCCGTACAAGAGGCAATCGCTCAATTAAACTACCAACCTAATGCGAATGCCCAAGCGCTCGCTGTGCAAAATACCGATACTATCGGAGTCGTTGTCACTGATGTTACTGATGCGTTTTTTGCCATCTTAGTGAAAGCTGTCGATAAAGTAGCAGAAAAACATAATAAAACGATTTTAATCGGTATCGGCTATCATCATGCCGAAAAAGAGCGTGAAGCAATCAATACCCTGTTGCGAAAACGCTGTAGCTGTTTGGTTGTGCATTCCAAAGCACTTTCAGATAAAGAACTTAGCGACTATCTTGATAATGTGAAAGGGATGGTCATTATTAACCGTGTTATTAAGGGATACGAAAATCGTTGTGTCAGTTTAGATAATCAAAAAGGCACTTATATCGCAACAGAAATGTTGATTCGTCATGGTCATAAAAAAATTGCTTATATCGGGTCAAATCATGCCATTTTTGACGAGATTGAACGTCGGAGCGGTTATCTTGAAGCGTTAAAAGCACATCATTATCCGATTGTCGAACACGCCATCACGCATAATTCCCCGGATTTTGAGGGGGGAGAACAAGCGATGATCGATTTACTCAGTTATAACAAAGATTTAACGGCTGTCGTTGCTTACAACGATTCTATGGCAGCCGGGGCAATTTCAGTACTAAATGAAAACAATATTAAAGTACCGAGCCACTTTTCCATTATCGGATTTGATGATATGCCGATTGCCCGTTATTTAATTCCTAAACTCACCACTATTCGCTATCCTATTGATTTAATGGCAACTTATGCAGCAAACCTTGCGTTGAGTTTGGTCGAACCGAAAATCGAAACACCGCCTGTAATTCAATTTAATCCAACATTAGTACGCCGTTTTTCTGTGGAATCAATAAATTAAAACGTGATAAATATCACAAATTTCAACATCATTTTGTAATCGTTTTCATTTATGTGAGTTTGATCACAGACTAATAACAACTTATTAAGTATGATTCCAACAAGTTGTAGAAGTAAACAACAGATTTTGTTCACATCAACCTTCCAAATTAGGAGTGTTTTATGAAAAAAACAGCAGTATTAAGTGCAATCGCATTAGCAATCGGTTTAGGTGCAGCAACAGCGGGCTATGCCGCAGATAATCGCATTGGTGTTACCATTTACAAATACGATGATAACTTTATGTCATTGATGCGCAAAGAAATTAACAAAGAAGCACAAGCATTAAAAGGCATTGAGTTATTAATGAATGACTCACAAAATGCTCAATCAATTCAAAACGATCAAGTTGATGTATTACTTTCTAAAGGTGTGAAAGCGCTTGCAATTAACTTGGTTGATCCAGCTGCCGCCCCAACCATTATCGGAAAAGCTAAACCGGATAATGTTCCTGTGGTATTCTTCAATAAAGATCCGGGTGCAAAAGCAATTGGGAGTTATGAACAAGCTTACTATGTGGGAACCGATCCAAAAGAATCCGGTATTATCCAAGGAGACTTAATCGCAAAACAATGGAAAGCAATGCCTGAGTTGGATTTAAACAAAGATGGCAAAATCCAATTTGTATTATTAAAAGGCGAACCGGGTCACCCGGATGCGGAAGCGCGTACAAAATATGTGGTTGATCAATTAAATAAAGTGGGTATCCAAACCGAGCAACTCTTTATTGATACCGGTATGTGGGATGCGGCAATGGCAAAAGATAAAGTGGATGCTTGGTTATCGAGTTCAAAAGCGAATAGCATTGAAGTGATTATCTCCAATAATGACGGTATGGCATTAGGTGCTTTGGAAGCGACAAAAGCCCATGGCAAAAAACTCCCTATTTTTGGTGTAGATGCGTTACCTGAAGCCTTACAACTTATCAAAAAAGGTGAACTTGCCGGAACAGTACTCAATGACGGTGTTAACCAAGGGAAAGCGGTGGTGCAATTAGCCAACAATCTTGCCCAAGGTAAAGCCGCAACGGAAGGCACAAAATGGGAATTAAAAGATCGTGTTGTGCGTATTCCTTATGTTGGGGTAGATAAAGATAATCTGAATGAATTCTTAAAATAATAACGAATAATATAACCTTAGGGGAAGGGGCATCTCTTCCCCGTTTTTAAATGAGGTTGATATGACGACTCAAAATTTAAGTCAAGATAGTGAAGTGCTACTCACTATGACGAATGTTAGTAAGTCCTTTCCCGGTGTAAAAGCTCTAGATAATGCAAATCTCACTGTCCATTCACATTCTGTTCATGCCTTGATGGGAGAAAATGGTGCGGGAAAATCCACACTATTAAAATGCTTATTTGGTATTTATGCCAAAGATGAGGGCGAAATTCTTTTTCTAGGAAAACCCGTTAATTTTAAAACATCAAAAGAAGCTCTTGAAAACGGTATTTCCATGGTGCACCAAGAGCTTAACTTGGTACGCCAAACCAGTGTGATGGATAACCTATGGCTTGGACGTTACCCCGTTAAAGGGCCGTTTATCGATCACGCTAAAATGTATCGGGATACCAAAGAAATTTTTGATGAATTGGATATAGATATCGATCCGAGAGAAAAGGTAGCGAAACTCTCTGTTTCTCAAATGCAGATGATTGAAATTGCAAAAGCCTTTTCCTATAACGCCAAAATCGTGATTATGGATGAACCCACTTCCTCTCTCTCAGAAAAAGAAGTGGAACATTTGTTTAAAATCATTCAAAAACTAAAAGAAAGAGGTTGTGGCATCATTTATATTTCTCACAAAATGGATGAAATTTTCAAAATTTGTGACGAAATTACCATTTTACGCGATGGAAAATGGATAAACACGGTTTCGGTTAAAAATTCCACTATGGAAGAAATTGTGTCAATGATGGTGGGACGTGAGCTGACACAACGTTTTCCTGAAAGAACCAATGTACCAAAAGAAGTGGTGCTAAAAGTTGAACATTTAACCGCATTAAACCAGCCTTCTATTCAAGATATTTCTTTTGAATTGCGTAAAGGTGAAATTTTAGGCATTGCCGGTTTAGTCGGTGCGAAACGAACGGATATTGTCGAAGCCATTTTTGGCGTGCGAGAGCTAAAAAGTGGAACGATTAAGCTCAACGATAAAATTGTGAAAAATCGAACCGCACTTGAAGCCATTAATAACGGTTTTGCCTTGGTGACCGAAGAACGCCGTTCTACCGGCATCTATTCTAATCTCAGTATTGAATTTAATTCTTTGATTTCAAATATGAAATCTTACCTTACCCCTTGGAAATTACTGAGCGATAAGAAAATGCGTAGTGATACGCAGTGGGTGATTGATGCAATGAATGTGAAAACCCCTTCACATAAAACCTCTATCGGCTCACTTTCAGGAGGAAATCAGCAGAAAGTCATTATTGGCCGTTGGTTGCTTACCCAGCCGGAAGTGCTCATGCTCGATGAACCGACACGAGGTATCGACATTGGCGCAAAATTTGAAATTTATCAACTTATTCAAGAACTTGCCAAAAAAGACAAAGGTATCATTATGATATCTTCTGAAATGCCGGAGCTCTTAGGCACAACGGATCGTATTCTCGTCATGAGCAATGGCAGAATGGCGGGTATTGTAGAAACCGCAAAAACCTCTCAAGAAGAAATTTTGCAGTTGGCAGCGAAATATTTATAACAGAAAAGGAACGAATTATGAGTGCCTTAGACAAAAATAAATCCCTTGATCTCTTAAAACAAAATGCGATCTATTTTGTGTTGCTGATTTTGCTCGGCATCATCATTGCACAGGATCCTACATTTTTAAATTTAATGAATTTCAGTAATATCCTCACTCAATCCTCTGTACGTTTGATTATTGCGTTAGGGGTGGCGGGCTTGTTGGTGACCCAAGGCACAGACTTATCTGCCGGTCGTCAAGTAGGGCTTGCGGCGGTGATTTCTGCAACCTTGTTGCAATCTATGGAAAATATGAATCGGGTTTTCCCTGATTTGGGTGAAATTCCTATTCCTGTTGTGATTTTGACGGTTTGTGCCGTTGGTGCGGTTATCGGCTTAGTGAATGGTTTGGTGATTGCTTATCTCAATGTCACCCCATTTATTGCCACAATGGGTACCATGATTATCGTCTATGGTTTCAACTCGCTTTATTATGATGCCGTAGGCGGCTCGCCAATTGCAGGATTTAACGAGAATTTCTCCGCTTTTGCACAAGGCTTCTTCCGATTTGGCAGTTTCAAACTCTCTTATATCACGATTTATGCCTCAATTGCGGCGTTCTTTGTCTGGGTAATGTGGAATAAAACCCGTTTCGGTAAAAACATCTTTGCAATTGGGGGAAACCCAGAAGCGGCTAAGGTTTCCGGGGTTAATGTGGCACGCAATCTTGTGGTGATCTATATTATTGCCGGGATGTTTTATGCCTTTGGTGGGATGTTAGAAGCAGGTCGTATCGGCTCGGCAACGAACAACTTAGGTTTTATGTATGAATTGGATGCGATTGCCGCTTGTGTGGTGGGAGGCGTATCATTTGCCGGTGGTGTAGGAACGGTAATTGGGGTCGTCACCGGGGTGATTATTTTCACCGTCATCAATTATGGGTTAACCTATATCGGCGTCAACCCTTACTGGCAATATATTATTAAAGGAAGCATTATCATCCTCGCCGTTGCCATTGACTCCTTAAAATATGCAAAGAAAAAATAACAGATAATGATTCTCTCAATATAAAAGTTTATTTAAAGGACTGTTTTTACCACAGTCCTTTTAGTTTTAACTAAATTTACTTTCTATAGGCATAGTAGACAAAATGGTGATCTTTTTAGTCTCTCTATGCCTTAATAGACAAAGTGGTTGATCGTGAATTTACGATCAACACTTTTTCTTTAAAATAATCTTTAATAAATAATATCTTATGATATTTAGTTAAACCCTGATGTACCGATAATTTCTACTTAAGTTCTCCAAATAGTCTCTCTAATCGATTATTCGTCTTTTCTATTTTCAATTCTGGGTATTTTTCAAAGCAAAAAAGATAATCTTGATTTTAAAATAAGCACCTCTTAAATTTCTATGTTTATAGGGATATTTTCCTTTATCATTAGGCTTATCAGAACGCTCTTCCAAATATGTTTTATATTCAAGATACCATTATGTAGATTAACGTAAAACGCTGATTTACTACTTATTTTAAGGGGGGGAATATGTTTAGGGTTTTCTCCACCTCTGATTTTGGATTCCTTGTTCGGTTTCTAATCACAATTGCAACTTGATGAAACTGACAAAATTGAGTGGAAATATTCAGATCGTTTTTCACTATCACAAGTAATTGATTGAATCTTATAGCCTTTTTCCCCTAAGATTGGTGATAGCAATAAAGTAAGGGGCTGTAC
>NZ_MLHJ01000163.1 GCF_001998965.1 Rodentibacter rarus | reverse complement strand
TTCGGTGATCAAACACAGCCACCATAATGCACAAGTGGATAAAGAAGGAAAAGACAGTTGGCGGATGAAAGCGGCAGGCTCTGCCCAAGTGATGATGGTATCAGATCACCGCTGGGCGCTGATGACAGAAACCCCCACGCCGGTTTCACTCGATAAATTGGCTCAACAATTTGATAAAACACGCACGGATTTAATTCTGGTGGAAGGGTTTAAACAAGAACCAATACCGAAAATTCTTTTGCACCGCCAAGAAATGACAAAACCCTTGCCGGAAATCGACAATGATGTCCTTGCCCTTGCCACCAATTATTCCCTTGAAACCGACCGCACTTTGTTAGACATTAACCGTATTCCACAGATAGCCGATTTTGTTGAACATTGGTTTCGATCACAGGAAATAAAATGAGGGATCCCCATACTTACCAAGGCTTAGCTTGGGTGGCAGCCATGGCGCTTTTTATGCAAAGCCTTGATGCCACCATTTTAAACACCGCATTACCGGCAATTTCTATGGATCTGCATAAACCGGCGTTTGAAATGCAAATGGCGATCATCGCCTATTCCTTAGCGGTCGCCTTATTTATTCCTCTCACCGCATGGGCGGCAGCAAAATTTGGTACACTCACGGTGTTTCGCTGTGCCGTTTTCACCTTTGTATTGGGTTCCGTGGCTTGTGCGGCGGCGCCTAATTTAGAAAGCCTTATCCTTGCACGAATTATCCAAGGCATTGGCGGGGCATTTATGATGCCCATCGCCCGTTTAGCCATTATTCAATCCGTTCCTAAACATCAACTCCTGAACGCTTGGAATCTAATGGCAACCGCCGGGTTAATCGGTCCGATTTTAGGGCCGATATTAGGCGGTTGGCTGGTGATTCACGCCACTTGGCATTGGATTTTCCTTATCAACATTCCCATTGGCATAGTCGGCATTTGGGCGGCAGGTCACGTGATGGACAATATCAAAGGCGGCGAAGAAAAACTGGATTGGACCGGTTTTTTATTATTCGCCCTCGGTTTGGTGGGATTAACGCTCGGTTTAGATCTACTGGGTGAAACCCATCAAAATCCATTCCTCACCTATGGTTCACTGATGGTCGGTATCGGCTTGTTAATGATTTATGTAATGTATGCAAAAGGCAATGAACGGGCAATTCTCCCCCTTTCCCTCTTCCGCACACGGACATTCACCCTAAGCATACTCGCCAATTTATTTATTCGTTTATCCGCTTCCGGCATTCCTTTTTTATTGCCGTTGATGTTTCAGCTTTCCTTTGGTTTTAGTGCAGAAATGTCTGGTTGGCTGCTTGCGCCTATCGCCTTAATGTCGGTGATATTCAAAACCGTCATCGGGCATATTCTGAATAAATTCGGCTATAAAACAACGCTAATTTCATCCGCACTTTTAATGGCTTTGGGAATAATGGCGATGGCGTGGTGGGATAACCAAACCGCACTTGTCCGGATTGTGATGAATTTAATGTGGTATGGTGCCTGTATGTCGATGATTTTCACGGCGGTGAATACGCTGGCGGTGGGTGATCTTTCCCCATCACAAGCGGGCGCAGGCTCAACGATACTGAGCATTGTCCAACAAGTGGGGATTGGTTTTGGGATTGCCGTCTCATCCATTATCTTGAATGTTTACCGCCAATTTTTCGGTAATGAAGGCGAATTATTGCAACACGCCTTCAGCTATACCTTTTTAACCTCCTCGCTTTTTGCTATTGCATTAATTTGTACATTAGTTAGACTGCATAAGACGGATGGCGATCATTTGCGTCAAACATCAAAATTGAGTGATTAGACCAGATAATTCTCGCTTGATTTATGGTTATTTTTCTATTTTGGCGTTAAAATCACGTGCGGTATTATGTCGCCAATGCACAAAAACA
>NZ_MLHJ01000162.1 GCF_001998965.1 Rodentibacter rarus | reverse complement strand
AGGGCTAAATTTCAGATTTCGAGCCGTTGAAAAGGCGATTTTTTTGGGAAAAGCGGTAGGGACACACTGCGTGTGTCCGAATTTTAACCTATTGAAATAATTTGATTCTATAACGGACACACGCAGTGTGTCCCTACGTTCTGTTAAAATTTCTGTTTTTGTGCATTTGCTACATAATACCGTAAAAATTGACCGCACTTTTTTATAGGGAAAGGAGCATAAATAATAAGGCGCATAAATATTACGCCTTCAATTTCCCTTAGGCTGAGAATTTTTGCATATGACGTTTGGGTTGGATTTGGTGGATTGTATTTGTCACGATCCCAATAATAGGTAGTGATGTCCAATCTTTCGTTTTAATATTTTGCATTTGGGAATCTAATGCCATAAAGATAAATTCATCTTGATGGGTAATGAATTCATAGAGATGAAATTCATCTTCACTTTCTAGTACAACAAGATCGCCAATAGAAAGACAATCATTCTTTTCAACGATCAACATATCGCCTTGTTCAATTCCCCAAGCCAGCATATTTGGATTCGTCACACGAATAAAACAGGTTTGCTGTGGACGTTTAATGCAGTAAAGATTTAAATCCAGTTTTTTGCTGAATTTTGAGTTTTTTTCAATATCGTTAAAAAATGGCATTGGATGATAAGAAAACGTCATTTCATTTGGGGTCATCGCATTTGCGTAGTTCATCATCTTTTCCTTAGTTAATAATATGTTTTTTTATACAGGTCAATATACTGGTGTTTCATACAGTTTGTCAACAAGGAATAGAAAAAATTTTTTTGTAAGACAAAATTTTAGAAAAAATATAGTAAACGATCGGCAAATTATCGACCCATTACAAAAAATCAAAGAAAAGGTTTTATTTTAAATGAAATTTAAGCTATCTTTGTTTTGCCTAGGTGGATCATTAATGATCTGAAGTTTAATCTTATTTTTATTTAAATTTATTATGAATACATCACGTTTATTTCATTTTCTTTTCCAAGGTAATTTAGTCAAACGAATTGCTGTTGGTTTAGTTCTCGGAGTGCTTGTTGCCTTGGTTAATTCAAGCATTAAACACGTATTAGGTTTTGATCTTGCTTCAAGCGTTGGCGTATTGGGACAAATTTTTGTTAAAGCTCTGAGAGCGGTGGCCCCAATCTTGATTTTCTTCCTTGTCATGGCTGCATTGGCAACGAAAAAAGTTGGCTCTAAAAGCAATATGAAAGAAATTATTGTGCTTTATCTTTTAGGGACTTTTTTAGCTGCATTAGCCGCCGTAGTTGCCAGTATGCTTTTCCCTTCCGAAGTGGCATTATCGGTGAAAGAAGATGTGACTTCAGCCCCACAATCGGTCACTCAAGTGTTATTAACTTTAGTGCTTAATGTGGTGGATAATCCGATCAATGCGATTTTTAAAGCAAACTTTATTGGTGTATTAGCGTGGTCAATCGGTTTAGGCTTAGCGCTACGTCATGCTTCTGAATCAACGAAACAAGTGGTGGCGGATTTTGCAGAAGGCATTTCTAAAATCGTCCATATTATTATTTCATTGGCACCTTTTGGGGTATTTGGTTTAGTGGCGGAAACCTTATCGGATAAAGGTTTAGAGGCTTTAGGCGATTACTTTCATTTATTAACCGTCTTAATTGGTACCATGCTCTTTACTGCATTTGTGCTTAATCCTATTTTAGTTTATTGGAAAATTCGTCAAAATCCGTATCCATTAGTTTGTACCTGTGTACGAGAAAGCGGCGTTACTGCCTTTTTCACACGTAGTTCTGCGGCAAATATCCCGGTGAATATTGCTTTGGCAAAACGTTTAAATCTTGATGAAGAGACCTACTCTGTGGCGATTCCACTGGGCGCAAATATCAATATGGCAGGTGCGGCGATTACCATTACCGTGCTCACTTTAGCAGCGGTGCATACATTGAGTATGGACGTTTCCTTTGTGAGTGCATTATTGCTGAGCGTGGTTGCGGCACTTTGTGCTTGTGGGGCATCGGGTGTTGCCGGTGGTTCGTTACTGCTTATTCCATTGGCATGTAGTTTGTTCGGTATTTCTGATGATGTTGCAGCGCAAATGATTGGTGTCGGTTTTATTATTGGTATTTTGCAAGATTCCGCTGAAACAGCATTAAATTCTTCGACTGATGTGTTATTTACAGCAGCGGTATGTATGGAAGAAGAACGAAAAAATAGCGCATAATTCAATGATTTTATAAAGGTGGGTGAAAGCCCACTTTTTGTTTTTCCGAATTAGATTCCGCTATACAAAGTGCGGTCATATTTGATAGACTTTTTTCACTTTAAACCCGAAAGAGGAGACCAAAATGGATGAGTTAACCATAGCGACGTTAGTCTTTCTTGTACTCATTATTGTTATTTTATTTTCAACCATAAAAACTGTACCACAAGGATATAATTGGACGATTGAGCGTTTTGGGCGTTATACACGCACATTAATGCCGGGATTGAATATTGTTGTGCCTTTTGTGGATCGTGTCGGTCGTAAAATTAATATGATGGAACAGGTGCTGGATATTCCTTCACAAGAAGTGATTTCTAAAGATAATGCCAATGTTGCCATTGATGCGGTGTGTTTTGTTCAAGTGATTGATGCACGTAGTGCAGCTTATGAGGTGAATCACCTTGAACAAGCAATTATTAATTTGACTATGACAAACATTCGTACGGTTCTCGGCTCCATGGAGTTGGATGAAATGCTCTCACAACGGGATTCTATCAATGGTCGTTTGCTTGCCATTGTGGATGAGGCCACAAATCCATGGGGGATTAAAGTGACCCGTATCGAAATTCGTGATGTTCGCCCACCCCGTGAATTGATTGATTCGATGAATGCCCAAATGAAAGCGGAACGGAATAAACGAGCGGAAGTATTGGAAGCCGAAGGGATTCGCCAAGCGGAAATTTTACGCGCCGAAGGGGAAAAACAAGCCCGTATTTTGAAAGCGGAAGGGGAGCGCCAAGAAGCCTTCTTACAAGCGGAGGCCCGTGAACGAGCCGCAGAAGCGGAGGCAAAAGCTACACAAATGGTTTCTGACGCCATTGCAAGCGGTGATACTAAAGCGATTAATTACTTTATTGCGCAAAAGTATACGGAAGCCTTAAAAGAAATTGGCGGATCACAAAATAGCAAAGTGGTCTTAATGCCGTTAGAGGCGGGGAATTTAATCGGTTCTGTAGCGGGCATTGCAGAATTATTAAAAGGCGATAAAAAAGCTTAAGCTTTTGTTTTATCAAGGTGCGGTTAAAATTGACCGCACTTTTTCTATCAGAGGAGGCAATATGTCAGAATGGTTGACCGCCTGGACATTATGGCATTGGTTGGTGTTAGGTTTTGTATTATTGATTGCTGAAGTAATTGCTCCCGGTGTATTTTTACTTTGGTGGGGATTAGCCGCTTTAGTGACAGCAATTATACAGTTTCTTTTTCCTGCATTTTCATTGGTTGGATTAGCGATTTTTTATGGGGTTTTAGCTTGTATTTTATCGCTCGTTTGGTGGAAATATCAGTACAATAAAGATTGCCAAGATCAGGCTAAAACCTCCTTAAACCAACGTGATCATGCGATGCTTGGCAAGCAAGGTACAGTGCAGGAAATCGCCGTAAATGGCATTGGACGTGGTGCGTTTGACGATACCACTTGGCGTATTCAAGGTGAGCATCTCGCCGTGAATGATCTTGTGAAAGTTGTGCGTGTGGAAGGGATCACGCTGATTGTTGAAAAGGTAACAGAATGAATCATCTTATTATTTTTGCCCATCCTAATTCTAAAGGGAGCTTTGGGCGGGCTGTGGCAGATTGTGTAGCGAAAACCAGCCAAGCCCTTGGTGTGGAAACACAATTTCGCGATCTCTATACTTTAGATTTTAATCCGATTATTTCTTTCGAAGAATTGCAAGGCGTAAATAGCGGCATTATTCCCGAAGAAGTGAAATATGAACATAATCTTATTCGCCAAGCGGATTTAATCACGCTTGTTTATCCCCTTTGGTGGATGGGCTTTCCGGCAATGTTGAAAGGCTATTTGGATCGGGTTTTAAGCCATGGATTTGCTTATAAAACCGAAAATGGGGAATCTGTTGGCTTACTTAAAGGGAAGCAAATGCAGCAATTCATCACGATTGGCAGCAATGTGGAGAAATATAAAGAATTTGGTATTGATAAATCTCTTGATCATTGTCTTGTAAACGGTTTGTTCAATTATTGTGGCATTGAAAATGTGACCTATGAGTTATTGGGTGATCTTCATATCATTGATGATGAAGCACGTCGTGCAATGCTTGATGTTGTCGAGCAAAAAACGCAGGAAAAATTGACCGCACTTTTAAATGGAAAAGCAGTATGAGTACAGAAAAAACACTCGGGGCTGTACTAGATAACT
>NZ_MLHJ01000161.1 GCF_001998965.1 Rodentibacter rarus | reverse complement strand
TTTGGAAGATCATTGACAGACAACACCAACGAATTAGAGGGAAACGTATGGAAAAAACCATTGATTCACAACAACGCTATTACTCAACCGCCACACTTTGCGAAATGTTGCAAGTTTCTCGCAGTTGGCTATGGGAACAATCAAAAGCCGGCAAATTTCCAAAACCGGTTAAGTTTGGGCGTTTGGCCCGTTATCCGGTTGAAGCCGTGGAGCGTTATTTAGCACAGCAAAACCACACCGCAGAAAAACCGCATGTCCCATTCTTTTGAGAAATAGTAGTAGGCTTCTGCCACATTAATGCCGTTGGTTTGGCGATACACCGCCAAAAAATCAGGCAACCACCAAATTTCCTCCGCCTTTTTCGCCATCCGCTTCATTGGTACAAGGGCTTTCAAACGGGCTTCCGGTGTGTCCGCTTTCTCATAGTCCAGAACCCATTGACCCAAAGTGCGGTCAGAAAGCGTGCGGTTTTTCCCTTTCTTGTTATTGGCAAGTTCGACCAACCTCATCAACTCTGCGGAAACCTCACCGTGCTTGATTTGTTCACATAAAAAGTTCACCGCTTTATAACGAGGCTGTGCCTGCTCAAGCTCTAACACCTTCACCACCAATGCCATCCTTGCGTCTGCCGCCTCCCGTTGTTTTGCCGTTAAGGTGTTTAGATCAACTTGGTGAAGAGCGAGTGGGGCTTTAGGCTTGGATTTAACAACTGTCACCGCAAATTTTCTTTGCAGTTCAACTTGTACTGGTTCTGGAAGTGATGAAAATGCATATTCAACACCACCACCTTTAATCCCTTTTAAGGGCTGAGATTGCCATCTTTCTTTTCGAGCTTGTCTATTTATATTGCTAGGATATTTTGATAACCCCCCAATTCCAGCCAGCTCTTTTGCACTAAACCATAATTTCATGACTACATTCCTTAATCTAAGTATCTGCTAGGCCATATATCTTTTGGTTCTTTCCCTAGTGCATCAGCAATAATTCGTTCCCCTTTGGGATAGCGTTTATCAAAAGCATTTCTTAAAGTTGTTTTTGCTAATCCATGTTGAACCCCTAATTGGGCTAATGAAATCCCTTTCTTAATCAATTCAGCTCTAATGTCAGCCCTATGCATATCATTAGCTCTTCCTTTTTCTTTCATTTTGTGCGATCCTTAAAAGTTAGTCGTTTAACTACTTGATTAAGTACTTAATCATCTACGATTTGAAATATGTATTAAATCATTTTTCAAATCAATAGGTGATTTAATAAAATTTTACAAAATCTTTTTAGTGTCAGCTTAAATCATTGATTTTGTTTAACTTAATCATTCAAATATTTTAATCCCATTTTGATTAAGAAAGGTGTTTTATGAAATCATCGGAAAAAGTTTGGTTTACAGCCAAAGAACTTGAGGGGCTAAATGGTCTTCCTTCTCATGCTACAAACATTACAAGGAAAGCTAAAAATGAAAATTGGATAACTAGGGAAGCTAAAGGAGTAAAAGGAGGAGGATTTGAATATCATATATCAAGCCTACCAAAGCAGGCTCAAATGTCGCTAGGCTTCAGAGATGGAATAGAAGTGATAAAAAGCAATTTGCGTGATGCCGCTGAAAAACACGCAATAAAAGAAAAAGGTTTTGCTGATTTTAGTCAAGTCAATCCTGATTATTATGAACCTATTGATGATTTTAGAGGTGTTCGAGTTTCCGCTGGATTAGGTTTGGAAAATGAAGAACAATATGATTCAGCATATGTTATGGTCGAAAGTTCTTGGTTTCAAAGAACTGGCAATAAATCCAAGCATTGTGCAATGTTTACCGTTAAGGGAGATAGCATGGAACCAACCTTAAAAGACGGTGAAGAAATTATTGTGGATCGCTCAAAACGCCAATTACAAGAGGGTAAAATTTTTGTCCTAAATCACAGTGGCGCAATGTTGGTTAAAAAAGTACAATTTACCTATGAGGGCATAGAGTTGTTAAGCGATAACACCGCATACCGCCCCATAAAAATTACCAATGAAGAAGCAGATAACCTACTTGTTATCGGACAACTTGTAAGAGGGTATCGTAATTTTTAATGATTTATAGATTTAAAACTAATAAAAAGGCTGGATAACCCAGCCTGCCATTCACAATTTAAAGCCCCTTAAAACACATTTTAAAAACTGTTTAAAAACCACCTAAACACCGCCAAATTTTATGCAAATAAAAAACCAATTTCCGCCCATTTTCACCCAATTCCCACCATTTTTATTTTTTGCATAAAATTCCCATCAAAAGCCACCAAAGCCCCACCACACAAGCCCCCACCGAATTTTTTCGAGCCAAATTTTTTCTTTTTCTTTATGCAAATATTGTCACCACCCCATACGGTAAGATTCATTACCTGTTTCTAAAATATGACAATGATGAATTAACCTGTCTAAAGGCACATTCGTCATTTTTGACTCAGTAAACAGCGTTCTCCACGCAGAAAATTCAAGGTTTGTTGTAATAACACCTATATTTTCATGAAGTTGGCTCATTAAATGAAACAGTAATGCTCC
>NZ_MLHJ01000160.1 GCF_001998965.1 Rodentibacter rarus | reverse complement strand
TATCTAGTACAGCCCCATATTATAAATATGCAGGTAAAAAAGCATTCAGATCTCAAAGAACAAAAACTTTGCAATTACAGCACTATCATAACCTTTGATCTTATGTTTTAGCTTCTATCCAGTGACACGGACAACTTAACGAATATAAGCAATGTTTCGGTTGTATAGAGAACGCTTGGTTGGTTTGGTGCACCTCAATATTGACCTGCTCCTCAAATTAGATATCCTCCTTTGAGGGCAGATCATTTTTAGATTAAGGCTTATAATTCATCCGAGGAAGTATCTTCAGATTGTTCAATATCAGCCATTAATGATTGTTCAGGATTCGCAACCAATTCAGCACGAAGTTTAGTTTCTAACTCTTGTGCTTTTTCTATGTTTTCGTGTAACCATTTCATTGCATTTGCTTTACCTTGACCGATTTTTTCTCCATTATAGGCATACCAAGCGCCGGATTTATTTACAAGTTTATGTTTTACACCCAATTCAATTAATTCCCCCATTTTGGAAATTCCTTCTCCGTAAAGAATTTGGAAATCAACTTGACGGAATGGGGCTGCAAGCTTATTTTTCACCACTTTTACTTTTGTTTCATTACCAATAATTTCTTCTCCATCTTTTACTGAACCGGTACGGCGAATGTCCAAGCGAACTGAAGAATAGAATTTAAGCGCATTCCCGCCGGTTGTGGTTTCTGGGTTTCCAAACATTACCCCGATTTTCATACGAATTTGGTTGATAAAGATCACCAAACAGTTGGCAGTTTTGATTTGACCGGTGAGTTTACGCAATGCTTGGGACATCAGGCGCGCTTGCAAGCCCATATGGGAGTCACCCATATCTCCTTCAATTTCAGCTTTCGGTGTGAGAGCTGCTACGGAATCTACAATAATGACATCAACAGCGCCAGAGCGAACAAGGGCATCACAAATCTCTAATGCTTGTTCACCATTGTCGGGTTGAGATACCAATAATTCTTTTACATCCACGCCTAGTTTTGCGGCATAAATAGGATCGAGAGCATGTTCTGCATCAATAAATGCACAAGTCTTACCTGCTTTCTGTGCTTGTGCAATGACAGATAAAGTGAGGGTTGTTTTACCAGAGGATTCGGGACCAAAGATTTCGACAATACGACCCATGGGCAAACCACCGATGCCCAATGCTACGTCTAAACCGATAGAACCTGTTGAAATAGACTCTACATCTAAAGTTTTGGTATCGCCTAATTTCATGATAGACCCTTTACCAAATTGTTTTTCGATTTGCCCTAATGCTGCAGCAAGTGCTTTTTGTTTCTCTTCTTGAGTCGCCATTTTTTAACCTTATACTTATGTGTTGTAACTTAACTAGATTTTATCTGTATTGATATACAGTATCAAGTAAATTTTTTATCTTTACGTGAAAAATGTGATCTTGAGCGCAAGGTTGAAAGAAACACTATTAAAAATTATGAGTAAAGGGTAGCGCTTATTCTCCTCAGTAAAATTACTCAATTTACTATTTCTTAGGCAGGTATTGATTAGGGATAAGTTTGTTAACCGTCAGTTTAACACTAGGGATACTTAGTAAGATGCTGTGATTTATTAATGGACAGCTCATTTTTGTCTATCGCTTCGAATGAAGGAAAGTATTAAGTCTCTAAAGAGATCCGATATGATGAAATCTAAGTGACATTTATCCATTTTATGTGTAAAAATTTTATTTGAATGTTGGTATTGTGC
>NZ_MLHJ01000016.1 GCF_001998965.1 Rodentibacter rarus | reverse complement strand
CATTTGCTACATAATACCCAAATTTTCTAAAAAAAGACCGCACTTTAAGGTGCGGTCGTGTTTGATGAAATTTATACGTTGAAACGGAAGTGCATCACATCGCCGTCTTGTACGATGTAATCTTTCCCTTCTAAACGCCATTTACCGGCCTCTTTAGCGCCATTTTCCCCTTTGAATTGGATAAAATCTTCATAGGCGATGACTTCGGCACGGATAAAGCCTTTCTCGAAATCTGTGTGGATCACAGCCGCCGCTTTCGGTGCGGTTGCCCCCACGGAAACTGTCCAAGCACGCACTTCTTTTACTCCGGCGGTGAAATAGGTTTGAAGATTTAACAACGCATAACCGGCACGAATGACACGGTTTAAACCCGGTTCTTCAATGCCTAAATCTTGTAAAAATTCTGTTTTTTCTTCATCTTCTAATTCTGCAATCTCTGCTTCAATGGCGGCACAAACCGGCACAACGACCGAGCCTTCTTTTTCGGCAAACTCACGAACTTTGTCAAGATACGGATTGTTTTCAAAACCGTCTTCATTCACATTGGCGATATACATGGTCGGTTTTAAGGTGAGGAAGTTATAGCTTTTAATTGCATGAAGCTCTTCTTTATCGAGAGGAACTGAACGAATCATTCCCGCTTCAGAAAGCACAGGAAGGATTTTCTCCATGACAGAAAGTTCAAATTTTGCTTCTTTATCGCCCCCTTTCGCCCGTTTTTGTAAACGTTGAATAGCTCGCTCGCAACTATCCAAATCGGCAAGGGCAAGTTCCGTATTGATGGTTTCAATGTCGTTTAACGGATCGATTTTTCCGGCGACGTGAACAATATCGTCATTTTCAAAACAGCGAACAACATGGCCTATGGCATCGGTTTCACGAATATTGGCTAAGAATTTATTGCCTAAACCTTCGCCTTTACTGGCACCTGCTACTAATCCTGCGATATCTACAAATTCCATTGTGGTGGGGAGAACACGTTCTGGTTTAACAATCTCCGCAAGGGCATCAAGACGAGGGTCAGGCATAGGCACAACACCGGTGTTGGGTTCGATTGTACAAAATGGATAATTTGCCGCTTCGATACCGGCTTTGGTGAGTGCGTTAAAAAGAGTGGATTTGCCCACATTCGGCAAACCAACGATACCACATTTGAATCCCATAATTTTTCCTTATTCAGTCAAAAAAGTTGCGAAAATGACCGCACTTTTAAATTTTAAAACTATTTAAACGGTTGGTGGCTTTCACTATGCCGTCTTTAAAAATCATTTCCACGCAATCGGTGGCTTCACCAAGGGCTTTTTCAAGGGCTTGGCGATCAGTTGGGGACGGTTTGTTGAGGACATAACCGGCAACCAAATCACGATGTCCCGGGTGACCGATCCCGAGGCGTAAACGATAGAAATTATTGTTATTTCCCAATTTCGCCACAATGTCTTTCAAACCGTTATGCCCACCGTGTCCACCACCCAGTTTGAGCTTTGCACTCCCCGGTGGTAAATCTAATTCATCGTGAATCACCAATATTTCTTCCGGTTGAATACGATAAAACCCGCTCAACGCCACCACCGCTTTACCGCTTAAATTCATAAAGGTGGTAGGCACAAGCAAACGGACTTCTTTTCCGTTTACCAACGTGCGGGCAGTGTTTCCGAAGAATTTGCTTTCAGGATTAAGTCTGGTGTTAAAACGATGTGCTAAACGTTTTATTAACCATTCTCCGGCATTATGGCGTGTTTCGGCATATTTATCCCCGGGATTGCCAAGGCCGACAATGAGTTTAATTTCAGACATATTGCGTATGATTAAAAGCCTAATGATAAAAATAGTGGCGTATTGTAGCGAAATGCAGGTAAATTCTCAATCTATAACGCTAACACCAGCATACCTGCCAAAATCACTACGCCCAGTTTGCCTAAAATGGCGGTAAGCTCTGCGAAAAATGCCGACCCCACAGCAAAAAATACCCAGTTCATTTTATTCCCTGATTTATCGTTAAAATTAACCGCACTTTTCCGCTATAATAGCCCAAAATTTTAAGATGAAGAAATCCATGATGAGCCAGATTAATATTGAAATCGCCTATGCTTTGCCGGAACGCTATTATTTAAAATCCTTTCAAGTGGAAGAGGGCACAATGGTGCAAAGTGCCATTTTGCAATCCGGTATTTTGCAACAATTTACCGACATTGACTTGCGTGAAAATAAAGTCGGCATTTTCAGTCGTCCGGCAAAATTAACCGATCTCTTAAAAGAGGGCGATCGCATTGAAATTTATCGTCCTTTACTGGCCGATCCAAAAGAAATCCGCCGTAAACGTGCCGCTGAACAAGCTGCTCAAGCCAATAAAGAAAAAGGAGTTCAAAAATGACCGCACTTTCCCAGACTGATTTTTGCTTACCTGAAAACATCACCCCTGAAATTTTCTTGCGAGATTATTGGCAGAAAAAGCCGTTGATTATCCGCAACGGGTTGCCTGAAATTGTCGGGCAGTTTGAACCGCAAGATATTATTGAGTTGGCGAAAAATGAAGACGCCACCGCACGTTTGGTGAAAACCTTTTCCGATGATGATTGGAAAGTGTTTTTTAGCCCGCTAACGGAAAAAGATTTTAAAAATCTCCCGCAGAAATGGTCGGTGCTGGTGCAAAATTTGGAACAGTGGTCGCCACAATTGGGGCAGCTTTGGAACAAATTTGGCTTTATTCCCCAATGGCAACGGGACGATATTATGGTGTCTTATGCGCCAAAAGGTGGTTCGGTAGGTAAACATTATGATGAATATGATGTGTTTTTAGTACAAGGTTATGGCAGCCGCCGTTGGCAGTTGGGGAAATGGTGTGATTCCAGCACGGAATTTAAACCGAATCAGCCGATTCGTATTTTTGACGATATGGGCGATTTAGTGATTGATGAAGTGATGAACCCGGGCGATATTCTCTACATTCCAGCACGAATGGCGCATTATGGAGTGGCTGAGGAGGATTGTTTAACCTTTTCTTTTGGCTTGCGTTATCCGAATTTAACGCATCTCATTGAGGGCATCAGTAAAGGTTTTTGCCATCAAGATCCGGATTTGAATTTAAGCGAATTTGATTTGCCGCTTCGCTTAACCCAATCGGTGCAGCGTACCGGCAAACTTGCTGATGAAAATATTCAGATGATGAAACAACAACTCTTAGATAAACTCGCCCATTCTGAAGCCTTTGACAAATTATTCAAACAAGCGGTGGCAAGCGCCGTGAGTACCCGCCGTTATGAGATTTTGGTGCCTGAAGAAATGAGTGATCCGGAAGAGGTTCGTGCGGATTTAGAAGAAGGTGCATTGCTTTGTCAGGATAATAATTGCAAGCTGCTTTATACGAAAAATCCCCTTCGCATTTATGCCAATGGTGAATGGTTAGATGAATTAAATTTCATTGAAACGGAAGTGTTAAAACATTTGGCAGACGGCAAATCTTTAGATTGGGTATTTTTAACCCATTTAACCAACCAAACGGAAGATCCGGAAACGGCGATGACATTATTGTTAGATTCGATTTGTAATTGGCTGGACGATGGCTGGGTGTTAATCCATGACGATGTCTGAGAAGATTTATTCCGTTTCCCAGCTCAATAACGCAGCACGCCAAATGTTGGAAAATCATTTTTCCCAAATTTGGCTGACCGGGGAGATTTCTAATTTTACCCAACCGGTATCGGGGCATTGGTATCTCACCTTAAAAGATGAAAATGCCCAAGTACGTTGCGCAATGTTCCGAATGAAAAATTTGCGTGTGGCGTTTCATCCACAAAATGGTATGCAAGTTTTGGTACGGGCTAATGTGAGTTTGTATGAACCACGAGGCGATTATCAGCTGATTATTGAATCTATGCACCCGTCAGGGGAAGGGCTGCTACAGCAACAGTTTGATGCGCTGAAAATGAAGCTGGCGGCAGAAGGGCTCTTTGCTCAAAATCTCAAGAAAAATTTACCGCACTTTAGCAAAGCCGTGGGGGTGATTACCTCATCAACTGGGGCGGCACTGCAAGATATTCTGCATATTTTGGCACGCCGTGACCCGAGTTTGAAAGTGGTGATTTATCCAACGGCAGTGCAGGGCAAAGAGGCAGCGGCTGAGATTGTGCAGATGATCGAACTGGCTAATGCACGGCAAGAAGTGGATGTGCTGATTGTAGGCCGTGGTGGTGGTTCGTTAGAAGATCTATGGTGTTTTAACGAAGAAGCCGTTGCTCGAGCTATTTTTTGCTCTCAGCTGCCGATTATCAGTGCCGTGGGGCATGAAACGGATGTTACCATTGCGGATTTTGTTGCGGATCTCCGTGCACCTACGCCCTCTGCTGCGGCAGAATTAGTCAGCCGAAATCAAGAAGAGCTAATACAGCAACTTCGCCACCAACAACAGCGTTTGGATATGGCATTTGACCGCTTATTTGGTGAAAAAAGCCAAAGATTAAAACAGCTGATGTTGCGTTTGCAAAATCAGCATCCACAAAATCAATTACACCTTCAACAAACGAAAAATGAACAACTTGCCCAACGTTTGCGCTTTGCCATGCAACGTCAGTTTGAAAAAACACAGCAAAAACTGACCGCACTTTCTCTTCGTTTGGCACAAAACCCTTTACCTTATCGACTTCAACGTCATCGACAACACTTCGTGCAATTACAAGGGCGATTACATTTCAGCACCAACCGCCATCTGACGGAATGCCAAAATCGGCTGGCGATATTATGTGGGAAATTAGACGGATTAAGCCCTTTAAAAGTGCTGGGTCGTGGCTATTCCATTGCTCAAAATATCCAAGGGAAACCAATCACGAGTGTGAAGGATGTAGAGAGGGAAGAATTCATCACCACAAAAATGGCTGATGGAAATATTATTAGTCGGGTTGTAGATATTAAAGCTAATGCTCATCACAAAATTTTGTGAAGTCGTTAAAAAATACGGTATGACGAGAAGATCGAATTAGGCAAAAAATGGGGTTCATTTAGAATGATTGAATGCCACCATTTTTAGATAAGCCGCCTTCACGTATTTCGTAATGATTTAATTGCTCACCCCATCATCTCATTGCTTTGTGAGTTGAAAATATTTGCGTGTCGGTGGCTGATGTTTTGTTGAAGATAGCATTCGGATACTTGCTATTTGAAAAGTGAGTTGTATTTAATCATAAAAAATCTGCACCTTAGTCAGTTGGTGTTTAATCCAATTTTTGGGGTGCGGATCATTTCTGAAGCTATTTTATTTCACTAAACCACCACTCGCTTGGAGATCAGCGTGATAAGAAGAGCGAACGAATGGCCCGCAAGCAGCGTGTTCAAAGCCCATGGCATTAGCCTTTTCACGGAATTCATCAAATTCCTCAGGCGGCACATAACGTGCAACGGGCAGGTGATGGCGGCTTGGCTGTAAATATTGTCCTAAAGTCAGCATCGTCACCCCGTTATCACGTAGATCTTGCATCACCGCTAAAATTTCTTCATTGGTTTCACCCAGTCCCACCATCAAACCGGATTTGGTTGGAATATGTGGGAACATTTCCTTAAATTCACGCAGAAGTTTAAGTGACCACGCATAATCGGCTCCCGGACGAATTTCTTTATACAAACGAGGCACATTTTCTAAATTATGGTTAAAGACATCAGGTGGATTGTCTTTTAATTTTTCCAATGCTTGGGAAATGCGACCTCGGAAATCAGGCACTAAAATTTCAATTTTAATTCCCGGATTTAATGCCCGAACTTCTTTTACACATTCGGCGAAATGCCCTGCACCACGATCGGCTAAATCGTCCCGATCCACTGAGGTGATTACCACATATTTTAGCTTCATATCTTGGATGGTTTCAGCCAGTTTACGAGGTTCTTCCGGATCAGGAGGCAAAGGTTTTCCGTGAGCCACATCGCAGAAAGGGCAACGACGGGTACAAATTGCCCCCAAAATCATAAAGGTGGCTGTACCGTGGTTAAAACATTCGTGTAAATTAGGGCAAGAGGCCTCTTCACAGACAGAATGTAAGCCGTGGCGACGCATTCCATTTTTGATACGATCAATTTTGGCAGAACTGGCCGGTAGCTTGATTTTCATCCACTCCGGTTTTTTTAGTAATTCTTGGTTTGGATCGATATTTTTAACGGGAATAATGGAGGTTTTGGCTGCATCACGATATTTGACGCCCCGTTCCATTTTAAATGGCGTTGACATGATTTATTTCCTAAAGAAAAATGCCTAGAAGAGGCATTCTTTCTTGTCGATGTTAAATTTTCGTTGCATTATAGCCCAAAAGCTCGGCAAAGTGTTTAATTAATTTGGGCGAGACCTTTTCTAAGGTTGCTTCTTTTTTCTCGATAAAATCAGCGAGTTGACACATTTCCAAACCGGCGTAGCCACAAGGATTAATGTAATGGAAGGGGGTTAAATCCATATTGATATTAAAAGCTAATCCGTGGAAGGAACAGCCTTTACGAATACGCAATCCTAATGAGCAAATTTTTTTTCCATCAATATAGACACCGGGCGCATCGGCTTTGGGGTAACCCTCAATGCCGTAATCAGCAAGGGTTTTTACCACCGATTGTTCAAGTGCGGTCACTAATTGACGTACATTTAAGTTTTGTTGGCGGCGAATATCAATTAACACATACATCACCTGCTGACCGGGGCCATGATAAGTAATTTGCCCACCCCGATCCGATTGCACAACGGGGATTGCGCTACTTTGTAGCAAGTGTTCGGGTTTACCGGCTTGGCCTTGGGTAAACACCGGGGGGTGTTCAACCAACCAGATTTCATCAAGGGTGGCGGTTTGACGATTATCTGTAAAATCCTGCATTTTATGCCAAATTTCTTGATAATCTTGTAAGCCTAATTGACGTACGATAAGTTGACGTTCGGTCATACTAAATCACCATTTTAACGCCTTCAACTTTAGCGAGTTCCTTATAGAGGGTTTCCACCTGCTCGAAATTTTGGGCAATCACATCAATGGAAACCGAATTATAAGTGCCTTTGCTACTGCGTTTTTCTTTGGGAATATAATCCCCCGGGAGATATTTTTGCACAACGGCAATTAAGTCCTGTGCTAAATTTTCACGATTAATGCCTGCTACTTTAAAGGTCATCGGTGCAGGAAATTCCATTAATTCTTTCAGTTTTTCGTAATCTTGTTCTGTTGCCATAATTATGCTCTATTTTGAGTGAGATAAAGGGCAGATCCTAAATCTGCCCCGTTTGAGATCATCTGTACCCTCATAAAATGGGGAAGTGCGGTTAAATTTCAAGGTGTTTTAGAAAAGGCTTTTTACGGTGAGGACTAACCAATCCCACGCATTGCCAAAAAATCCGCCTTCTTTGACTTCTTGCATTGCCTGTAAATTCACTACCGCCACATCTTTGCCGTCAAGTTGATAAATCACTTTCCCCACCACTTGACCTTTTGCCAATGGCGCTTGTAAGTATTTGTTATCCAATTCATAACGGGCTTTTAATTCCGCTTTTTTGCCTTTTGGTACGGTAATGAAACTGTCTTGTAATACACCGAGTTTTACACTGCCTTCATCGCCATAGTAAACCGGTTGTTCGGATACCTCTTTATTGGCTTCAAGGGTTTTTAATGTTTCAAAGTTGGCAAAGCCCCATTGCAATAATTTCTTACTTTCTACTTCACGACCTTTATACGTTGGCACGCCCATCACCACGGAAATTAAACGCATATTGCTTGGATTGGTTGCCGATGCCACAAGATTATAGCCTGCCTGACTGGTATGACCGGTTTTCATCCCGTCCACATTCATAGTTTTATCCCACAATAAACCATTACGATTAGGTTGTTTGATTTTATTGAAGGTGAACTCTTTTTCGGCATAAATTTTATATTCTTCCGGTGTATCACGAATAATATGCGCACCGATGATCGCCATATCTCGAGCAGAAGAATACTGGTTTGGATCATCTAAACCATGGGGGGTTGTGAAGTTGGTATTTTTTAAACCAAATTGTTGGACGTATTGATTCATCGTATCCACAAAGTTTAATACCGTGCCTGAGGTATGCTCAGCTAATGCCACACTGGCATCATTACCGGAAACAATAATCACCCCTTTATTGAGATCTTGCACTGAAACCTGTTGATTGAGGTTTAAGAACATTTTTGAGGAATCCGGGAAATTGCGTCCCCAGGCACTTTCCCCAATGGTCACCATATCGGTATTGTGAATTTTCCCTTGTCTTAAGGCTTGTCCCACCACATAGCTTGTCATCATTTTAGTTAATGAGGCGGGATATTGGCGTTGATCCGGATTTAATGCCGCAAGCACGGCACCAGAGTAATAATCCATCAAAATATAGGTTTGCGCATTCACTTGTGGTGGCGTGATGCCATATTGCATCTCTTCTTGGGCGATAGCTGCGGAAGAGGCAGCAAGCATACCTGAAAGAAGAACGGTTTTCGTGAGTTTAGCACTTTGCTTTAACATAGTATTTCCTTAATCAAATCTTAATTTTTATGGGTATAAACGATGAGCGGGTTTTCACCGGCAATTTTTTGTAATTTGGCTTTTAACTGTGTGGTACGTTGTTTATCTTCCAAAGGACCGAAATGGATTTCATATTTGCCATTACGATGGTTGATTTCTGCATTAATATTATCCAGTGCGAGGCGTGTAATGATGTTATTCGCTTGTTTTTCACTAGGAAAATTGAGCATTTTTAAGGTGTACTGCTCTTTAACTGCTTTGGGAGCATTTGGACGGTCTTTTTTTTCATTTTTTTCTATGTTGACAAGGCGCTCGGAAGCAACCTTTGTTTTCGCATATTTAGCAAGGGTTTTCGTTCCTGCACCTGAAATATTACCATTCGGTGCAATATGGAGTACCTCCACTTTGACTTTTCCAGTGCCTCGTGCAATCAAGCCAATTTCTTTCGCTGCCACATAAGATAGATCAATGATTCGATCATAGCTAAAGGGACCACGATCATTAATGCGGACAATGGTTTTACGGTTATTACGTAAATTAGTGACAACGGCATAAGAATTTATTGGTAGAGTTTTATGTGCCGCAGTATAGAGATTTGAATTATAAATTTCACCACTGGAGGTTCGGCGACCATGAAATTTTCGATGGTAATAACTTGCTACTCCTACCTTGGAATATTCTTTTGCCGCTGTGTGGCTTTGTGTTGTATAGGTTTTTCCTCTTACCGTATAGCTTTTAGGCGAATTATGTGGAGTCGTTCGACTCAGGTTTGCGCCTTTTATGCCATATAATTTATCCGTATCATTTTTTGCCTGCACAGGCGAGATTCCCATTGATAGGGTTAAAAAAAGTGCGGTCAATTTTACCGGTGTTTTGAATGTCATAAAGTTAATTTTCCATCAAGTTATGTTTTGTATAAGAACCTTAAAAACATCAATTAGTTCCCGTTGATAAATTTTGTGCGATGTGTATGGATGGACATCACCAAGCCGAAACTTGCCATAATCGCCACATAAGAGGTACCTCCATAGCTAAATAAAGGTAATGGCACACCGACTACGGGTAAAATCCCGCTTACCATACCAATATTAACGAATAAATACACGAAAAAAATTAGCGTAGTTGCCCCCGCTAAAATTCGTCCAAAAGAGGTTTGGGCATTGATAGCAATCATCAACCCACGAACAATAATGAACAGATAAATCGCAATTAAAATACCAAAGCCGACCATACCATGTTCTTCACTCATCACGGCAAAGATAAAATCGGTGTGGGGTTCCGGCAAGAACTCCAATTGGGATTGCGTTCCTTGCATCCAACCTTTCCCCCAGATCCCCCCTGAGCCAATAGCAATTTTAGATTGCAGAATATGATAGCCTGCGCCCAGTGGATCTTTTTCCGGGTCTAGTAAGGTTAATACTCGGGTGCGTTGATAATCATGCATTAAATAAAGCCACATAATGGGGATAAATCCTGCTAATCCTACTACGGCGGCAAGAATGAGCCACCAACTCATCCCAGCGAGGAAAACCACGAATAAACCTGAAGCACTAACGAGAATTGAAGTGCCGAGATCCGGTTGGATCGCGACCAATAATGTGGGGATGAGAATCATCGCAATGGCAATAAAGGTTTCGCTTAATTTAGGAGGAAGGGGGCGATTACCCAGATAAACCGCTACCATTAATGGCACGGCAAGTTTTACAATTTCCGAAGGTTGGAAACGAACGAAGCCGAGATCCAACCAACGTTGTGCGCCTTTACTGGTTGTCCCTATGGCATCCACTAAGACGAGTAATACAAATCCTATTAGATAAAGGTAAGGGGCAATGCGCTGATAAAACTTCGGGGGTAATTGTGCCATCACAAGTAGCACGATAAAACCGAGACAAACTTGGATAATTCGGTTTCGGAACATGGTTTCACTTGCACCGGAGGCACTATAAAGCACAAGCATCCCATAGCCTGTGATGGCGATAAGCCCGAGTAATAGCCAAAAGTCTAGGTGTAACGACTTCCACAAACGAAGCCAAAGTGGTGTTTTTTCTTCCATTATTCAATTTGTCCGTTTTCCGGTGATGATTCTTGCGATGTTTTTGGGCTTTTATCCGCTGTGGTTTTCCAGACAATTTCCGGCAAGCGTGTATTAAGATAATAATCCATAATTTGACGCACAACAGGGGCGGCATTGCTTGAACCTCCGCCGGCATTTTCCAAGATAATCGCCACCACCATTTGTGGATTTTCATAAGGCGCATAGGCGGTAAACCAAGCGTGATCGTGTAATTCTTTTTTCAACCCCGCAGCATTGTATTTTTGGTTTTCTTTTAAGCTAAACACCTGTGCTGTACCGGATTTACCCGCAACGTGATAGTGGGTTCCCGCAAAGGCTTTTCGACCTGTCCCGGCAGCGGAATTTACGACATTAAACATTCCCCGTTTTGCCGCATCCCAATAGGCCTGCTTCGGTTCGGTAATATCTTCGTAAAGTAGGGGATCACGATAAGGTTCAATAGTTGCCCCTTCAATGGATTTCATCAAATGAGGGGTATTCACTTTCCCGTTATTGACTAAAATGGCGGTGGCTTTGGCAACTTGGAGTGGTGTGGCCGTCCAATAACCTTGACCTATCCCAACCGAAATGGTATCCCCTTGTACCCATTGGCGTTTATAGCGTTTTTGTTTCCATTCTTTGGTGGGCATATTGGCGGAAACTTCTTCATTAATTTCTATCCCTGTTGGCACACCAAAACCGAAACGTTTCATCCAAGAAGATAAGCGGTCGATCCCAAGGTTATAAGCCACTTGATAGAAATAGGTATCGGAAGATTCGGTAATGGCTTTGTTTAAATCCGTATAACCGTGTCCGGATTTTTTCCAATCACGGAAACGTTTTGTGGTATTTGGCAAGATCCAATAGCCGGGGTCAAAGATAGTGGTATTTTGATTGACGATATTTTCTGTTTGTGCCGCCACGGCAATAAAGGGTTTTACGGTGGAGGCAGGAGGGTACACTCCTTGGGTTGCACGGCTATAAAGCGGACGGGCGGGATCTTCTAATAAACGCTTATAATCTGCACTAGAAATGCCATCTACAAATAAATTATTGTCATAACTTGGAGTGGAAACCATAGCTAATACACTGCTGTCTTTAGGATCTAACACCACCACAGCGCCTTTTTGTCCGCTCAGTAAATCGGTGATGTAACGTTGAAGCGCAAGATCGATGGTTAAGTGAATACTTTTTCCGGCAATTGCTGGTTGTTCCCGTAATTTACGCACCACCTTCCCCCGATTGTTAATTTCCACTTCCTCAAAACCGGTTGTGCCGTGTAATTGATCTTCGTAATAGCGTTCAATCCCCAGTTTTCCCATATCGTGAGAACCGGCGTAATTGGTGAATTTTTCCTCTTTTTTCAGCCGCTCAACATCTTTATCGTTAATTTTTCCCACATAGCCGAGAATATGGGTCATCACATCACCATAGAGGTAATTACGTTTAAAATAAGGGCGAACCTCAAGGCTTGGAAATTGGTATTGATTGACGGCAAAACGGGCAATTTGTTCTTCCGTTAAATTCGGTTTGAGCATGATTGAAGTGTAACGGGTGCCACGGCGGCGCTCTTTTTTGAAATTTTCAATATCCTCGTCCGTGAGCCCCACAATATAACGGAGTTCATCAAAAGTGCGGTCTAAATTTTCTGTTTTTTCAGGCACGATATATAGCCCAAAGAAGGTCAGATTTTCGGCTAAAAGCTCACCATAACGATCATAAATCAGCCCACGGGTGGGCGGAACCGGTAAAAGTTTGATACGGTTACCATTAGAGCGGGTTTGATAGGTATCAAAATTCACGACTTGAAGATGATAGATGTTGGCAAATAACACGGCGGTGAGGGCAAGAATGCCAATAAATGCCACTAACGTTCGGCGTGCAAAAAGATTTCGTTCCGCTTTTTTATCACGAATCGGCTCATGGGGTGGGGCAATGAAGAACTTTTTTAAATTCATCTAAAATTGACCGCGTTTTATTCTCGATGATAGGGATGATTTGTTGTCAGCGACCACGCACGATATAAACTTTCTGCCACGACCACACGCACCAACGGGTGAGGGAGGGTTAAAGGCGAAAGTGACCAACTTTGTTCTGCTGCCGCTTTACATTCCGGTGAAAGCCCTTCCGGCCCGCCAATGAGCAAGCACAGATCACGTCCATCATTTTTCCAGGCTTCTAATTGCTCGGCAAGCTCCGGCGTTGTCCAAGGTTTGCCGGGAATATCAAGGGTGATGATTTTGCTTTTACCGCAAGCATTTAACATTGCCTTGCCCTCTTGTTCCAAAATCCGCTTCATATCCGCATTTTTGCCTCGCTTTCCGGCCGGAATTTCAATCAGCTCGAAAGGCATATCTTTAGGGAAACGGCGTTGATATTCCTCAAATCCTGTGGTGACCCAGGCAGGCATTTTGGTTCCGACAGCAATTAATGTGATTTTCACAACGTTTCCTTCTATAAAATGAGGGATAAATTTAACGGTATTTATGACCGCACTTTATGCCCAAAGTTTCTCTAATTGATAAAGCTCTCGGGCATCCCGTTGCATAATATGAACAAGGGTTTGACCTAAATCGACCACAATCCAATCTGCGGTATTCTTCCCTTCTTCCCCGAAGGTTTCGATGCCGGCTTTCTTGCATTCAGCGATTAAATTGTCTGCCATCGCCGCCACTTGACGGCTTGATGTGCCGGTACAGATCACCATATTTTCAGTGATAGAGGACTTCCCCCGCACATCAAAATGTACGATATCACTGCCTTTTAGCCCCTCTAGGGTGTCTATGATAAATTTAACTAATGACATTGTTTTTCCTTAGCCATAAAAACGCTGAATTCTATCATTGAATCAAAGCAAGGACTAGGTGAGGGAAAGAAAAAGTCAGATAAAATATAAAAAGAGACTCGCACTTTGTTTTAAAATCCGTAAGATCTTTTCTATGAAAATAGAGGTATTCGAATAATCTAACAATGACATATAAAAATAATCAATCCGTTTTGGTGGTGGTTTATTGTAAACATTCCAAGCGGGTGTTAATGCTGCAACGCTGTGATGATCCTGATTTCTGGCAATCGGTTACCGGTTCAATGGAAGAGGGCGAAACCCCAAGGGAGACGGCAAAACGTGAACTGAGGGAGGAAGTGGGATTAAAAATTTCGGAAAATTCGACCGCACTTTTTGATTGTCATCAATGTGTAGAATTTGAAATTTTTCCCCATTTCCGCTATAAATACGCACCGAATGTGACCCACTGTCGTGAACATTGGTTTTTATGTGCAGTGGAAAAAGAATTTGTGCCGCAGTTAACGGAACATTTGGCGTTTAAATGGGTTTCTATCGCTGAGGCGATAGCAATGACGAAATCGCCGAATAATGCGGCGGCAATAAAGCAGTATCTCAATTTATTGAAAGATTAAAATATAGAAGGAAATCAAATGGCAGGTCATAGTAAGTGGGCTAATATTAAACACCGTAAAGCGGCACAAGATGCACAACGTGGTAAAATTTTTACTAAGCTAATTCGTGAATTAGTGACAGCAGCAAAATTAGGCGGGGGCGATGTGAGTGCGAACCCTCGTTTACGGGCTGCGGTGGATAAAGCACTGAGTAATAATATGACGCGTGATACGATTAATCGTGCGATTGATCGGGGTATCGGTGGTGGCGATGACACCAATATGGAAACCAAAGTTTACGAAGGGTACGGCCCGGGTGGCACGGCGGTAATGGTAGAATGTTTAAGTGATAATGCCAACCGCACCATTTCTCAGGTTCGCCCGAGCTTTACCAAATGTGGCGGTAACTTAGGCACAGAAGGCTCCGTAGGCTATTTGTTCAGCAAAAAAGGCTTAATTTTAATTAATGAAGCCGATGAAGATGCTTTAACCGAAGCGGCAATCGATGCCGGTGCAGAGGACATTCAGCCGCAAGATGACGGTTCGTTTGAAATCTACACGGCTTGGGAAGAATTAGGTAACGTGCGTGATAACATTGAAAAAGCCGGTTTTAAAATTCAAGAAGCGGAAGTCACTATGATCCCTTCTACAACGGTTGCCCTTGATCTGGAAACCGCACCGAAACTGCTTCGTTTAATTGAGATGTTAGAAGATTGTGATGATGTGCAAAACGTCTATCACAATGGTGAAATTAGCGACGAAGTTGCCGCACAACTTTAATCTAAATGGGTAGAAAGACTACCCATTTTTTTATGGAAAGTAATGAGTATTATTTTAGGTATTGACCCCGGTTCTCGAGTGACAGGTTATGGGGTGATTCGCCAAACCGGTCGCCATTTGGAATACCTCGGTAGTGGGGTGATTCGCACGCAAGTGGAGGATCTTCCCACCCGTTTAAAACGTATTTATGCCGGCGTTACGGAAATTATCACGCAATTTCAGCCGGATATGTTTGCAATCGAACAGGTTTTTATGGCGAAAAATGCCGATTCAGCCTTAAAACTGGGGCAAGCTCGGGGGACGGCCATTGTTGCTGCCGTCAATTATGATTTACCGGTGTTTGAGTATGCTGCACGTTTGGTAAAACAAACCGTGGTGGGGATCGGTTCTGCGGACAAAATACAGGTTCAAGATATGGTGATGCGTATTTTGAAATTATCCGATAAACCTCAAGCAGATTCTGCCGATGCTTTAGCTATTGCCATTACACACGCCCACTCAATACAGCATTCATTGCATATTGCTGGTTCTGTTAAGATAACCGAAACACAGGAAAAAATGACCGCACTTTTAAAGACCCGATATAGTCGGGGTCGCTTTCGATTAAAAATTTAACTGGATATTCGTCCAGTTTTATTTTATGCTATGGGGCAAATTTTGTGCCTTATGGATAAACTATGATTGGTCGCTTACAAGGGGTTTTGTTAGAAAAACAACCACCCGAAATTTTACTTGATGTTCAAGGCGTGGGCTATGAATTGCTTTTGCCGATGACAAGTTTCTATAATTTGCCGGAAATCGGACAAGAAACCACCTTATTTACCCATCTTGTTGTGCGTGAAGATGCGCATTTGCTTTTTGGTTTTGCGCAAAAAACTGACCGCACTTTATTCCGTGAACTGATCAAAACCAATGGAGTCGGGCCCAAACTGGCGTTAGCAATCCTTTCAGCAATGTCGGTGGAGCAATTTGTTTATGCCATTGAATGGGAAGAGCTTTCTAAACTGACGAAAATTCCGGGAGTAGGGAAGAAAACCGCAGAACGTTTACTAGTGGAATTAAAAGGGAAATTCAAAGGGATGAAACAAAGTGATTTCTTTGTAGAAAGTTCGCATATCCCAACGGAATCTGCCCCATTATCTGTACAAGAAAACGCCATTGATGAAGCGGTTGCGGCATTGATTGCCCTCGGATATAAACCAACCGATGCAGAGAAAATGGTGAAACGTGTTGGAAAAGCGGAATTAACCAGCGAACAACTTATTCGAGAAGCCCTAAAAGCCGCATTATAATTAGAGTTGAATGATGATTGAAACCGATAGAATTATTAGCGGTCAGGCTAAATTTGATGAAGAAGTGCTTGATCGTGCTATTCGCCCTAAATTATTGGCGGACTATGTAGGGCAGCCTCAAGTACGGGAACAGATGGATATTTTCATCAAAGCCGCTAAATTGCGTCAAGATGCGTTGGATCACCTCTTGATTTTTGGTCCACCCGGGTTAGGAAAAACGACCTTGGCAAATATTGTTGCCAATGAAATGGGGGTGAATATTCGGACGACTTCCGGCCCTGTACTGGAAAAAGCAGGGGATTTAGCCGCAATGTTAACAAACCTTGAACCTTATGATGTTTTATTTATTGATGAAATTCATCGCCTTTCTCCTGCTATTGAAGAAGTGCTTTATCCGGCAATGGAAGATTATCAGTTGGATATTATGATTGGTGAAGGGCCGGCAGCCCGTTCGATTAAATTGGATCTTCCGCCCTTTACTTTGGTGGGCGCAACTACTCGAGCAGGTTCTTTAACTTCCCCTTTGCGTGATCGTTTTGGCATTGTGCAACGTTTAGAATTTTATTCTGTTGAAGATTTAACCGCCATTGTGGCACGAAGTGCGGGGTGCTTAAACCTTGAGTTAGAAAAAGCCGCCGCTTTTGAAATTGCCCGCCGTTCCCGTGGCACCCCGCGTATTGCCAATCGCCTTTTACGCCGGGTGCGTGATTATGCCGACGTGCGCAATGGCGGTGTGGTTTCTGTGGATATTGCCAAACAAGCGCTTTTAATGTTGGATGTGGATGATGCAGGGTTTGATTATTTAGACCGAAAATTACTTTCCGCCGTGATTGAGCGTTTCGATGGTGGGCCCGTTGGCTTGGATAATTTGGCGGCCGCCATTGGTGAAGAGCGCGATACCATTGAAGATGTGTTAGAACCCTATCTCATTCAACAGGGTTTTTTACAACGTACACCTCGTGGGCGAATCGCCACCTCACAAACCTATCGTCATTTTGGATTACAAAAATTAACGGATTAGTTGCAAAAAAAAAAAGCTTATTGGGATAGCCAATAAGCTTTTTCAATTTGAGGTTAAAATTAGTTACTACTCTTCAGAATAGTTTTTCATATTATTAAATCTTGCTAAACCAATATTGCAACTTTTTAACTGGGTTGCGAATTCCATTTCAAGGATCTGTTTTTTGCTTTGATTGAGTTTATTTTTAATCTTGCTCACTTGCGTGTGGGTGCCCGGTTGTTTTTCTGCTTGGGCAATTAAATTCTCTGTTTCTTTAAATAATTGTACACATTGTTCTGGTAATGCTTCATTCGTTTTCAGGGGGGTTGAAAAGACAGAAAACGACACCGTTGAAAAAAGTGCGGCTAAAATGATAGAAATTTTTTTCATTGTAAAATCCTTTAGGGAAACGTCTCCAAAGCTGCCCGAAAATAGCAAAATATCTTATAAATGTCTAGCTATAAAGAAGGACTTTTTGTAAATTTGTGAAGTAGATATCAAATATTTATCAGACTGTGCCGGTGGGGTATTTGGGCAATAATAAAAGTATCGAATAACGCGTGAACGTTGTAAAGGAGCGTTATATTTGAAATAAAAAAGTGCGGTTAAAATTTAAGATAAATATTTAACCGCACTTTGAGAAAATATTTCAACCGATTATTCAGCTTTTGTTTCCGTTTCTTCTGCGACTTCTGCCGCTTGCACATTATGGTGGTTATTATTGTGGTGAGAAACAGAACGGACCGGCACTACAGTAGAAATGGCATGCTTATATACCATTTGGTTAACCGTATTTTTTAATAGAATCACAAATTGATCAAATGATTCAATTTGACCTTGTAATTTAATCCCATTGACGAGATAAATTGACACAGGAATACGCTCGCGACGTAATGCATTTAAATAAGGATCTTGTAAAGATTGTCCTTTTGCCATTTTGCTATCCTTTCGTTGTTGTTATTATGAAAAAGTGTTGATAGAAACGAGTTGTCTCCGCGCACAAATATAACAATAAATGCCAAATTTGTCTATTTGCTTTCTCGTAACTTTTTTAGTATTACTTTCATTTTTTCATCAAGAGGGGCATTTAAACGCAATGTTTCATTGGTTTTTGGATGATCGAAACGAATAGAGAAAGCGTGCAAAAATAAACGATTTAGCCCCAGCATTCGCATTTTTTCGTCAAAATCTTTGTCACCATATTTATCATCTAACGCAATAGGGTGTCCCACATATTGGGTATGCACACGGATTTGATGAGTTCGCCCAGTAACGGGGGAAGCTTTTACCAATGTCGCGTTCGGATAACGTTCTTCAATCGTAAAACGGGTTTCGGAAGGTTTGCCCTGTTCATTGACACGTACAATACGCTCGCCACCGGACAGTTCATTTTTAAGTAATGGTGCTTTCACGATTTTTACGTGGGATTGCCATTGTCCTCGTACCAACGCCAAATAATCTTTTTGTACCGTTTTTAGGCGAAGTTGTTCATGCAGATTTCGAAGTGCGGAGCGTTTTTTGGCAATCAGTAAAATACCGGAAGTATCCCTATCCAAACGATGTACTAATTCTAAAAAACGCGCCTCAGAACGTAATGCACGTAGGGCTTCAATCACACCGAAATTTAATCCGCTACCGCCATGTACCGCAATGCCGGAGGGTTTATTGAGCACGATTAAACAGTCATCTTCAAACAAAATTTGGTGTTCAAGATCAGCCACTTTATTTAAATTTTTGGAGATAGGGATATGATTTTTTTCCGTGGTTCGCACCGGTGGAACACGTACTACATCACCCATTTGTAATTTATACTCCGGTTTAACTCGCCCTTTATTTACTCGTACTTCACCTTTGCGAACAATGCGGTAAATCAAACTTTTTGGTACGCCCTTGAGTTTTGCCAATAAATAATTATCAATGCGTTGACCGGATTCATCTTCACTAATGGTAAGCATTTTTACGGAGGCATTGATGATATTTTCTTTTTGTTCTGTCATTTTTTCACCTTTTGAAAATCGGTGCGGATCATATCATAAAAGCGTTTTGAGGGTAATTCTCACCTTGCTAATTTATCGGTTTCTATGGATAATAGGGCGTCTTCTTATGCGTAAAATTTAGCATAAGAAATGACAACTTTAGTTGGTGGAAACTCAATGCAGCATTTGGCATAAGACATTGATAATCAACATTTTTCTCTAAATAAATGTGCCGCTTGCAATGCGTGGGAAATATCGCATTGTTTTATAAAACAAACCTTTCATTGTTTCATAACGTTATCAATGCACCCAGCAACATACAATCGTGAGATTGACTGGCGCGAGAAACACGAGGTCGATAGCGAAGCAAAGTGCGGTTTATTTTGAGGTTGTTTTTACTATATTAAAAAAAGAGAATTGACAATGAAAAGAATGTTAATTAATGCAACGCAAAAAGAAGAGTTGCGTGTGGCGCTTGTCGATGGGCAACGCCTTTTTGATTTGGATATTGAAAGTCCGGGTCATGAACAAAAAAAAGCGAATATTTACAAGGGAAAAATCACTCGTGTGGAGCCTAGCCTTGAGGCAGCATTCGTGGACTATGGTGCAGAGCGCCACGGTTTTTTACCGTTAAAAGAAATTGCCCGAGAATATTTTCCTGCGGATTATGTTTTTCAAGGTCGTCCGAATATTCGTGATATTTTGAGCGAAGGCCAAGAAATTATTGTTCAAGTAAACAAGGAAGAGCGTGGTAATAAAGGTGCGGCGCTCACAACATTTGTTTCTCTTGCCGGGAGCTATCTGGTGATTATGCCAAATAATCCACGTGCAGGGGGGATCTCTCGTCGAATTGAAGGGGATGAACGCACTGAATTAAAAGAAGCATTAAGTTCTTTAGATGTTCCGGAAGATGTGGGGTTAATTGTTCGCACTGCCGGGGTGGGTAAATCACCGGAGGAATTGCAGTGGGACTTAAAAGTCTTGTTACACCACTGGGAAGCGATAAAACAAGCCTCACAAAGTCGCCCGGCTCCTTTCTTAATTCATCAAGAAAGTGATGTGATCGTTCGTGCGATTCGTGATTATTTACGCCGAGATATTGGTGAAATTTTAATTGATAGTCCGAAAATTTTTGAAAAGGCAAAAGCGCATATCAAACTGGTTCGCCCTGACTTTATTAATCGAGTGAAACTTTATCAAGGTGAGGTGCCGCTTTTTAGCCATTATCAGATTGAGTCTCAAATTGAGTCTGCATTTCAACGTGAAGTGCGTTTACCGTCCGGCGGATCTATTGTCATTGATGTGACAGAAGCGTTAACGGCGATAGATATTAACTCTGCCCGCTCAACTCGTGGTGGCGATATTGAAGAAACCGCCCTTAATACAAATCTTGAAGCGGCGGATGAAATTGCAAGACAACTACGTTTGCGAGATTTAGGGGGATTGGTTGTCATTGACTTTATTGATATGACCCCTGTTCGCCACCAACGAGAAGTAGAAAATCGTATTCGTGATGCCGTACGTCAAGACCGTGCGCGTATTCAAATTAGCCGAATTTCCCGTTTCGGTTTATTGGAAATGTCTCGTCAGCGTTTAAGTCCGTCACTGGGTGAATCCTCTCACCATATTTGCCCTCGTTGTCAGGGGACGGGCAAAGTGCGTGATAATGAATCCCTTTCCCTATCTATTTTACGTTTAATTGAAGAAGAAGCATTAAAAGAGAACACCAAACAAGTTCATACTATTGTACCGGTACAAATTGCTTCTTATCTTTTAAATGAAAAACGTAAAGCGATCAGTAACATTGAAAAACGCCACGATGTTGATGTGATTGTGGTACCAAATGAAACTATGGAAACACCTCACTTTAGTGTATTCCGGGTGCGTGATGGTGAAGAGGTCAACGAACTCAGCTACAATTTAGCGAAGCGCCATTGTTTGCAAGATGAAACAGGAGAAGATACGTCTACTTCTCGACACGTTGAAACAATAGTGATGCAGGAACAAGCAGCGGTGGAAAGTGCTGCGGTATCGCTTTCTATTTCGGAAGCCGCACCAACACCGTTAGAGCGTAAATCGAAAGAGTCATCATTATTTGCAAAAATTATGGCTAAAATTAAACGCTTGTTTGTTTCGGAGCCTGTAGAGGAAGAAAAAAATAAAAACAAAAGTAACCGCACTCGTCATCATAGAAATCAACGGCGCTCGCAAGAACATCGTAATGTGACACGTCGTGCTAAAGTGGAAAGTAATGATTCGTCAAAACCTGAAGAGGATAATGTTCGCTTAACCCGAGAGCGTAATCAACGTCGTTCTCATCGTAATCATATTGTCGATGAAAGTCCCGTTGAAAGTGCGGTTAATTTATCCCCTGTTTTGGAGAATAAACCGGAAGAGAAGGTAGAGCAAAACGCCCCACGTCGCCCGCGTCGTGATTTAAATAAACGAGTGCGCATTGATGATAATCAAGAGCGTGTTGAAACTGTTCAAACCGTCGAAGAAAAACAACCTCGTCAAGAGCGTCAGCGTCGTATGCCACGTCATTTGCGTGTAGCCAATAATCAACGTCGTCGCCGTTACGAAACTAAATCACCAATGCCATTGTTTGCGGCTGTTGTTTCACCTGAGTTGGCAAGTGGTAAAGTATGGGTGGATTATTCAACGGTAAATGTACCTAGCTCTAAAGAAAACCAATTCTTATCTGTGGATGAATTACTTGAGCAAGAGAAAACCAAAAAAGGATTTATTACACCGGCTACCGGTATTGTGATTGAAAATAATCCGGTGGAAATAAAACCGGCTTTGGATTTCATTACTCAACCCGCAAATGAATCGGTACAGAAAAAAGTACAGGAATCATTAGAACGCCTTCAAGCTGAGGAAAAAGCCCAGAATGAAGAACGTTCAGCAGTGTGGAGGCAGCCTGAAACTGAAATAGAAAATAGCGTGGAATTTGTCCGCTCTTATACATTTGATGGTCGCTTGGGAACAGTCTCTTCAGTTGCTCATACAAAAGCGGAAATGACACCTGCAAAAGCGAGTGAGGAAATGGGCAAGCCTTTTCCGGTTGTTGAATGGATTGAATCCCGTTATTACTTCTACGGTAAAGGTTCTGCGGGGCATCACAGTGCGATAAGCCATGTCTATTCCGAGCCGACTCGAGCGAAGATTGAGTAAAAAAATAAAATTGGCATAGTGGTGTGCCAATTTTTTCATCTGAAATTGAGGTAAAATTAATCATTCGATAAAATGTTATTGTTTTATTCTTGACGAGCTTAAACAAAAAACGTATTATTCACCTCGCTTAAATCACGGAGGAATGGTCGAGTGGTTGAAGGCACCGGTCTTGAAAACCGGCGAGGGTTTACGCCCTCCGTGAGTTCGAATCTCACTTCCTCCGCCATCAAATCTTTAGAAAGTCGTAAGTTATTCCTTGAAAATCAGTAGCTTACGATTTTTTTATTTTCTTTCATATCCTCCTGTTCGTCGTTCTCTGCCACTCTATTTTGATTGATAAAAAATGAGTTTGACGTAAGTTTGACGTGATTTGTATATTCCAGCAAATGGTCGGCATTCAGGTGAGCATACTTCTGCACCATCTCAATCGTTTCCCAACCACCCAATTCTTTCAGAACCATTAAAGGTGTACCGCTTTGAACATGCCAACTTGCCCAAGTATGCCTCAAGTCATGAAATCGGAAATCTTGAATGTTGGCCTTTTCGGTAGCTCGATAAAAAGATTCACGATCTATTTCAGAAATGAGTTTACCTTTGCCCCGGTGAAAGAGGTATTGTGAAACCCGAATTTTTTCCCGTCTGCGAAGCAAAGCAATCGCTTCTTTTCCAAGTGGTAACGGTCTTGCATGACCGGATTTCGCAATATCACTACTCACAACGGCTATGCGCTGATCGAAGTTGATTTTGTCCCACGTCATGGTAAGAATTTCGGTCATTCTTGCACCGGTCAATAGCGCAAATAACGTCACATCTTTTAACCATTCAAGTGTCATGCAGTTTAATAATCGCTCCGCTTCCTCCTTCGTGATCCATCGGATACGCTTTTTAGGCTCTGCATTTTTCGTTACATGCGGAATTGAATCCACCCAGCCGGCTTGTTTTGCTAAATTTAGCGCACGCATGATTGACGTTCGGTATCGATTCTGCGTTGCTGGTGATAACTTTCTGCCACTTTTGGTAATGTGAGTTGGCAAATTATTGTAAATATCATCACTTGTTAAAGAGCTAATTAATCTATGACCTATTACCTCTCGCCAATACATCGCATGACGAATTTTAGAATCAAGATCTTTTTGATTTTCTGCTTCCTCAAGAAAGCGGGTTAAAGCTTGCTCTACGGTTTTTTCAGGCCTTTTATTTAGTTTTTCAACCTGCCAAGCCTCGTGCTTAAGTTTATCGTGGAGCTGTTGAGCTAATTTCTTTTCAGTCGTTTGACTACTGCATCGAATTCGCTCGCCGCTCGGCGTGGTAAAATCGATTTGCCATACGCCGAATTTGTTTTTTCTGATCGACATTTTTTCTTCTCCGAATCGCCGACCTGCACACATAGACGGCGTATATTATTTTCTTTTCTACGATTTTTGACAAGATCCGAGGGATAAACCCGCCAAACTCGAGATCCTTCCATTCTAAAAAATCCCCATTCAAGGAGGTGTTTTCGTATGGAGCTTTCGCTAATATTGAGCACTTTTGCCACCTCCTGAATGGTGAGCGTTTGTTCCATATTTCCTCCCTCACTTCAAAATATCCGGCACTTCAACAACGTTTAGCTGTTCTGGTTTCTTGTCTTTGTTTTTAAGATAATATAATGGTGTTTTCCATTGTTCGAAGATTTCACCCGTGAGCGTGTTTCCGTGCGTGATGATGGCAGTCGCTCCGAGAAGTGAAAGCTGGATGTAGCACATCATAACGGACTTCCGATCTAGATCGTTTGCCGTCACAAAAATGTCGTTGTTTGGATTCATTCCACGGTTAATCAATGATTTGATTGTGCCAATAAGGAGTGCGCCACTGCCGCAAGATGGATCGTGGATACAATAAATCCCTTCTTGCTTTTCCATTTCAATACTTGCTTTTGCCATCAGCTCACTTATGCACAACGGCGTAAAGCATTGCCCTCGTTGTTTATTTGCAATATTTAGATTCATATAAATTTGCCCTAGAATGTCTTGTGGCTCTTCTTCTAAATATTCAACCAAATGAAATGCCATATTT
>NZ_MLHJ01000159.1 GCF_001998965.1 Rodentibacter rarus | reverse complement strand
GTACAGCCCCTTACTTTATATGGGAAGAGCAAAAGAGAATGGTGTCATCGAACCCATCGTAAATTGGGAGGGTTGTCTTCCCTATTATAAATCAGTACCGGATGACGTATTTATTGGGCAAAATGGCGGTTTTTCACTACGTAGTAAAAAATTACTCGGAATGCCACGCAAACTTGATATGAACGTTTTAATATCGCACCCTAAGAAACTAGAGATGGGAAGACAGCCAGTTGCATTGGAATATGATGATCCCAACCATAATGAAGATATTATTTTAACGATTATCTATAGAAAATTGTTGGAAAGCCAAGGGATTCAATTTGCCCCTCCTAAGATTGCAGCCTATTTTGCCGGTGAAAGCGTTGACGCTATCCATTCGACACTTGGGGTTTCTTTGGATGATGTGTTTGGCGTGCATACATTTGGATGTTTAGTATTAACTCATAAAAATGCACTTTATATGCAGAAAAAAATGTGGTTTTATGGCATTGATATTTGCACAAATATTTTGTGTAAATGGTTGAATGATAGCGGGCTTAGCATTGAAGTTCCGTACCACTTTTTTCCGCAAGAAGAATTAGAAAAAGCGGGATGGTAGGGTAAGATTGATTTGCAATGATGAAAGAGAAAGTAATGGGGTAGGAATTAGTTCCTAGCCCATTTTTTTTCGATATAGCTACAAGTCGGATGGAGCTCCAATTGTTTTTCTGTGATGAACGCGATCAAGGCCTGATAAAGTTTATCCGCAATGCCTTGTCCTCGCAGTTGGTTGGATACGAAAGTGTGATTGGCGTTAATTTTGTTTTCTGTTTCGTAAAAATAAGTGAGTTTGGCGATTTTTTCGCCTTGTTCATTGAGAATAAAAAATTCACCTTGTTGATTTACTTCCTGATGCTGGATTTTCATTTTTTGCTCCATTCTTCGCTGAAATTAGGATCGGTGGCAAAATCAGCAGTATCACTTGGAATGGCTTTTTCTTCCGCCGCCCATTCACCGAGATCAATAAGTTGACAACGCTTACTACAAAAAGGACGAAATGGGCTTTGATCGTGCCAAGGAACGGGTTTGCGACAAATTGGACAAGGTACTTCAAGGATTTCTTCTGACATGGGATGTTTGTGCTTGTTGTAAATAAAAACGATGTAATTCTAGCACTTTTTGTTTTAAGTGCGGTAGATTTTCAGCGAGATCTTTGTCATTGTTAATGATATCCGTCGCCCATTTTAACCGCTCTTCCCGGTTCACCTGTGCGTTCATAATACGTTGAATTTGCTCAATATTATTTTGATCCCTGTTCGCTGCTCGAGCAAGTTGGGTTTGTGGGGTGACATCAACCACAAGTATTCGCTGACAAAGCTCAGTCAGGTTATTTTCAATCAGCAGTGGGACAACAAACAGGGTATAGGGCGAAGTTTGAGCAGAAAGTTGTTTTAACATTGCTTCTCGAATGGCGGGATGTAACAAATTGTTCAACCAATTTTTTTCCTCTTCATCAGAAAATACCCGTTGACGCAACGCGGGTCGGTTGAGTTCACCATTTTCCAGTAAAATAGCACTGCCAAAATGTTTGGTAATCTGTTTAAGTAAAGGTGTTCCTTTCGCAACGACTTCACGAGCGACAACATCGGCATCTACGATAGGCACACCCAGTTCGGCAAATAAATTGGCAATGGTGCTTTTGCCGCTACCGATACCACCGGTGAGTCCGACAATATAAGTCATAACAACCCCCTATGAAGAATAATTAAGTAGCCATACTACAAAAGTTGAAACACAGAGAAAAGGTGCAAAAGGTAAAAAAGCGTTTCTTTTTTGGCTGATGAGTGCAAATACTATGCCGAGTAAACATGAAATGAGTAAAAAAAACGGAAAATGTTCAAAAGGCAAGTAGCTGCCAAGTCCTAGCGCCAGCCAATAATCCCCTTGACCTGTTAATGATCATGCA
>NZ_MLHJ01000158.1 GCF_001998965.1 Rodentibacter rarus | reverse complement strand
TCACGGTGAATGATACCTCCACTGTTCCAACACCGAAGATCGAAATTACTCAGATTGCGGGGACGGAAGAGCCTGAAAATAATGAAACCACCGGTGCAGATGCACCTTATGCGAAGATTAAGCCTGAAAATGTTGCAGATGGCTTTGTGATTTCCGGTAAGAGTGAATTATTACCGGAAAGAACGGAGATTACAGTCACCATCACAAATCCGGAAACAAATCGTGTGGATTATACCGGTAAAGCAACGGTTGGGGCAGATGGGACATGGACGCATAATGTTTTACCATTCACCCAGGCAACCGCCGCTGATGCAACATTGGGTGTTGAGGCGCAGGTCGTACAAGGTCTTCAAAATTATTCACCAACGGTGTCATATCAAATTAAGGCGGCTGCACGGATTAATGGCGAAACGGTCACCGATACGGATAGCACCATTGCAGCACCAAAAGTGGTGGATAAATATCTGATGGATGATTTAACGGATGAAGCACCAAAAGTCAATGAATATTATGCGCAAGCAGGTGTACGAGGTGCCGATTACATCGGAAGAATTGATTCTGCGACAAATTTTGATAGCGCATTAAATAAAGCTTCAGGCTTAACGAATGATAAAGATGCCACATTCCATTTCACATTGGATAAAGCTTTAGATGATACTCAATCTATAAAAGTCTATCGCTATCAACTCGGGACATTAACCGCTGAAAATGGTAACAAAACTGAAGTGGAATATGGTGATACGGATGTTAGCGGACAACTCGGTGCACCGGCTGTTCAAGCAGATGGAACCGTTACTTATACGCTTACACCGACAACTCCATTAGGGGATACTTATAATGCAGCGTATCGCTATAAAACCGTTATTGTTGATAAAGTGACAGGTCAAGAATTAAGCAGTTCAAATTTTGATTTCCGTTTAGATACCTTGGTTGAACAAATGGATGTGATTAATATGAACTCTGATCAAAAAACGATGACATTGAAAGCGCGCGATCTGTCCGAGCTGAGTGCGATTATTAGTTTCCAATTTAAAGATGCCTCGGGGAATTATTCTACGGTTAAAAATGTGACCCAAACCGGGGTGGGTGAATATACGATTAGTATGCCGGATTGGAATCGTTTCCATGTTGGCAGTGTGAAAGTTGTCACCGTGGATGCCGCAGGTAATACCGGTGAAACCGATATTACGGCATTGCGTAACTTATGGACGGCGATTACGCCAACCGAGGGCGTGAAAGTCAATGATCCTCCGGGTAGACCATTGGGACTGAATCTTCATGTTGATCAAGATACCGGCGCTAATCCTGTCAGAAACAATCAGCAAAAAGTTGCGAGTGCGGCAAACGGTGGTTTAGTCGGGAATGATACCAATCAATCGGTTTATTTGGGCTTAGATAATTATCCGGGTGCATTAGCGCCAAAAGATGTTGGTGGTGCTCAATTGAGTAATGGTGCCCTTGGATTTACGACAAGAGCAGCCGGTGGAACCATCAGAAAAGCCCTTGTTGAACTCGGTGCAGGTGATGACTCTCTCCATATTCGAGGAAATGTACTCGATTTTTCTCGTGATGGTTATGTTGATATGGGCGCAGGGAATGACAAGATCAGTATTGGGGGTTCTTTACTCACTGCTGCGCATTATCATTTCAAACTTGGTGAAGGAAATGACATTCTTGAGATTCATAACAGTGTCGCCGGTGACTCTAAGGCAATTTATGATATGGGCGAAGGTCATGACATTATCCGGGTTTCCGGTAATTTCTCCGGCGGAAAAACCATTAACATGGGAGATGGCGATGATCAAATTGTTGTCGGTGGTAGAATGTGGAATGGTATCTCGGGTGTCGAATCCAATATAGATATGGGTGATGGAAATGATCTGATCCAAGTTGGCTCAATGTCATATAAAACCAATATCAATTTTGGTAAAGGGAATGATACGATGATTATCGGCTATACCTTAGATGACCAAGCAACAGGTACGATGGACTTTGGGGCGGGGAATGATAGATTGACCGTGGGCGATTTGCGTGGTTTATACGCATTCAGAATGGGTGACGGTGATGATATCGTGACATTAACAGGTCGGTTACTGGGTAATAACGTCATTGATGGTGGCGGAGATGGTCATGACACATTGGTGATCACAAACACCGGTAGCGTAATTCAGATGAATCACGTGATCAATTTTGAAACCATTGATCTCAGTGCCGCCGGTTCACAACGTATCGGTCTCTCTGTTGACTACATTAAAAATGGTATGGGTGACACTACGAAACACCTTTATATTAAAGGGTCAGCAGCGGATGTTGTGGATCTTGGTAATAACAATAAGGCGATTTCTTCACAAGATTATACCTTAGGTGGCGTGACTGGAAAACGCTACAAGGATGGTGGGAGAGCGCTTGAGAAAAATTGGGATTACTGGGAAAAAATTGGCACCGATACCAAAGAGGGAATTACATATGATAAATATACCCACACGGCAGCCTCCGGTGCGCCAAGTGAGGAATATGTCTATATCCAACAAGGTATTCAAATCATCTAATTTCTTTTGATGGCTTAGCTTAACTCAACGCCCCTAAGATTCGTCTTGGGGGCGTTTTTTACAAAAAGAGCGGTCGGTTTTTTTTGATTTTTTCCGGTATTATGTA
>NZ_MLHJ01000157.1 GCF_001998965.1 Rodentibacter rarus | reverse complement strand
CTGCATAATACCGAAAATTCTTAATGGATTTTGACCGCACTTTTTGTGTTACCTACGGTAAAGGTAGCAACCCTAATTCCTTTAAAAACATATTATGTTTTGCTGTTGCTTCCTTGATTTTTCTATCTAAATCCATCAAAACCTGATGATTAGCAGCCAAATCAATTTCTGCTTCAGCAGGTGTATTGCTGACATAGCGGGCAATATTCAAGTTGTAGTCATTATCTTCGATTTCCTGCATAGAAACACGGCGGGTGTAGCCTTGTTCTTCCTTGCGGTATTGGTAGCTATCAACGATTTTATCAATATGTTCGACCGTCAGGCGGTTTTGGCGTTTGCCTTTTTCAAAACCATCGGCTGCGTTGATAAACAAAACATCGTCTTCCTTTTTGCATTTTTTCAACACCAAAATGCAGACGGGAATCCCTGTGGAATAAAACAGATTGGCAGGCAAGCCGATAACTGCATCGATATTGCCGTCTTGCAGCAGTTTTTTGCGGATTTTTTCTTCCGCACCACCACGGAACAATACGCCATGCGGCAAAATAATGGCCATTGTGCCGTTGTCGCTTAAAAAATGGAAACCGTGCAGCAGAAAGGCGAAATCCGCCGCAGACTTGGGCGCAAGTCCATAGCTTTTAAAGCGGAAATCATTTACCAAATCCTCTTTCGGTTCCCAGCGGTAACTAAACGGCGGATTGGCAACGATGGCATCGAATAGCGGCTTTCTCGCCGGATTCATTTCGTTGAGCATATCCCAATCGTTTAACAGCGAATCACCGTGGTGAATGGTGAATTCCGTATCCTTCATACCGTGCAAAAGCATATTCATGCGTGCCAGGTTATAGGTGGTGATGTTTTTTTCCTGCCCGTGGATTTTGCCGATTGTTCCACCATCTTCTGCCATTTGATGGCGCACGTTTAACAGCAGAGAACCCGAACCGCAGGCAAAATCGAGCACATTGTCCAGTTTTTTCTTTTTGCCGGTGGCAGGGTTTTGGGTGTCTAAAGTAACGATACGTGACAAAATCGTGGAAACCTGCTGTGGCGTATAAAATTCCCCCGCTTTTTTTCCCGAACCTGAGGCAAATTGGGCGATCAGGTATTCATAAGCATCACCCAAAGCATCGCTGCTGGTGGAAAATTCGCTGATACCTTCAGCGATTCTTTTTACGATTTGTACCAGCTTGTCATTGCGCTCTGTATAATTTTTGCCCAGCTTTTCCGAATTCAGATTGATTTCGGAAAACAAGCCGGCAAAGGTGCTTTCAAAGGATTCGTTTTCGATATATTTAAAGCCGTCCTGTAAGGTATTTAATAACTTATTGCTTTGAATACGCGCCAGCTCGGTAATACTGCCCCACAAAAATTCGGGCTTAATCACATAATGCACCTTGCGCCGCATTTGTTTTTCAAAGTCGGCGACAACATCTTCATTATTGGCATACCACAGCGCAAGCGCCGTGCGTTTGTCATCATCTGTCAACTGTGGATAATCCCTACCCAGTTCTTTTTGCGCAGCAAGCTCGTAGTTATCGGACAAATAGCGTAAAAACAGAAACGACAGCATATAGTCACGAAAATCATCGGCATTCATCGCCCCACGCAATTGGTCAGCGATTGCCCACAGGGTTTTGCCGAGTTGGTTTAATTGTTCTTGGGTCATGATTATTTCTCGATTAATTGAGGTAAGTGAAAATGGTATTTAGCTAAGAAATTACTAAAAATTTCTTTAAATAAATCCTTATTATCTTGATTCATTTCTCGTGGTTCATAAATAGAATGATTGCCATGACTAAGTAGGTTCAAAGCGCGAGCATACAATACTTCATCGTCAATACCTGCCAAATAAAAATCTGCATACCGATTTAGATAAAATGAAATTCTTTCTTCTAATGCGAGTTCTTTCAATCCGCTGAAGAATTTTGAATCAGAAGTGAGTAGTAATTTTGGTTCTTGTCCCTCGTTAATAAAATCATTATTCCAATAAAATAAGTCTTCGGTATATGCGTTGAAATAAAGGGTGTTGGTTTGGTTGTTATTCTTCCTTTGGTTTTGCTTTTTTACTTCCATAGATAGGCAGGTTTTACCTGTGCCATTGTAAGCATAGCGCAAGACAAAATCTTTATTATTTAAATCATCCCGAATTTTATTGGCAAGTCCTCCCATGGTTTTATAGGTTGTAATTTTTATTTGAGCATTATTCATATGAGTTCCTAAATGTTGGGGAACAACTGCTGTATCAACCCCTTTTTATGGGTTTTCAGACGACCTATCTGTTCGTTTTCTTCGCTAATTAGCTGATCCAGCGAAGACAGGCAATCGGCGATGGCTTGTTGTTCTTTTTTAGATGGAAATATAACAAAAATATTATTTAATCTTTTTGCAGAAATGCCTAAAACTTTTGTTCCTTGAGATTCTATTTGTATTTGTTTTTTAATAAAATTTGCCTGGAATAAATAACCAAGAAACCCGGTAGAAAAATAACTTTCTATCGGTCTTGCCAATAGAGTATGTAAGCCTGAAACCAGAGTTTCATTGTTCAACTTAACAATTTCTATTGCTTTTCCAATATCATCTAAGTCTTCGGAAGCATCTGCAATAATTAAATCACCTTCTTGACAATAATGACTTTCTTTAATTTTTGTTGTAAATACGCTAGAAATAAAGGGGACATTTTCTTTTGTTATATCAAACAAGGTAGAAAATTTAGTATGAATATCCCCATAGTGAATATTTCTAATTAAGCCATTTTCTTCCACAAGCTTGTCTCTAGATAAAGAGTTTGTTGGCAAAAAATCAAATACATCCCCTAATTCAACAACCTCCCAACCTTTACATTTTTTAAATTGCGGAAATCTAAGTTTAGGATAGACTACTTGCTTGCTTGCTTGCTTGCTTGCTTGCTTGCTTGCTTGCTTGCTTGCTTGCTTGCAAATCATTGTGGCTTGGTGTTAATGATCATGCAA
>NZ_MLHJ01000156.1 GCF_001998965.1 Rodentibacter rarus | reverse complement strand
TTTGGAAGATCATTGACACGCCGACTCATCAACGGACAATGTGAAGACGAAATCACCGAAAAAGCCCGCCTAGGTTGCGACTTGGGCGATTATGCCTTTTTCTTTGATTTACAAGGTGGCGCAGAAACCCCTCGCAGTGAACAGCCTTTGAAACTGGACTACGAAGAGAAAGCCCCGAACCAATACGGCGAAGTGCATAAATCGGTGATCGGTGTCAAAAACCAATTCACCCAATATGCCATTAAAACCCGTCTTAAAAAATACATCATCAAAAAACGCCCGAAAGATTTTACATCTAACTCGGTTGAGCGCAGCGAAACCGCAAACAGCGGGCTTTGCCCGCCTTGGACTTGTGTCAATAACTGTAACCGTTCAAAAATTGAACAAAAATTAAAACAGTTATTGATCCCGATTTGTGCACCGTTAAATGAACAAAAATTAGACTATTTATTTAAGTTTAAACGGCTGGTAATAGATAAATATACCGCCCTCGAACTGAAAGATAACGACGTGCAGTTAGTGAAACGCAATCAAAACATGATGGCGACCCTCGCCCCTGTGCCAAGAAATATCCAAAAACTCAAAGCCTTACACAAAAATCAACGTATTCAATAGGAGAAAACACCATGAAAAAACGTAAACAAAAACAAATTCAGCGTATTTTGGCGGCAAAACGCACCGAAAAGGATGCACAAAAGTGCGGTCAAATTGAGCTGAAAAATCTACAAGGGCAAGTTTGGGATCTTGCCGTGCAATCCCAACAGACCGTCAGTCTTGCCAAAACACAGAGCGAGACAATAAAACTCCTTAACCGATTTTTCTTGAAAGAAATTAACCGATTGGAAAAACACATCACAGCGGATCGCATTGGCGATACCTTACTCAATTTACTTGGGGGAATGCTTGGTGGTGCGTTCGCCGTATTTATGTGGATTTTGTGGATTCTTTAAGGTGGTCCTATGAACAAATCCAACACCAAAAAATCAGACAAGGATTTATGGGCGACACCTTGGTGGGTGCTTTATTATGCCGAATCATATTTCAACATCAAATTTGATCTCGATGCGTGCGCTATGGCGCACAATGCAAAAGTCAAAAATTTCATCACACCGGAGCAAAACACGCTAACCGCCGATTGGAAGGGTCGTTATGTATGGATGAACCCGCCTTATTCAAATCCGTTGCCTTTTGTGTTGCGTGCAATACAACAAAGTGTGCTACACAATAAAACCGTGGTGATGTTGCTGAATGTGGATAGCTCTACAAAATGGTTCGATATGTGCGTGCGAAATGCAAAAGAAATTGTGTATATCACTAATTCCCGCATTCCCTTTATCAACAACGAAACAGGCGAGGAAACCGACCAAAATAACAAGCCACAAATGCTTGTGTTATTTGAGCCAAAAGCCCCTTACGGCAGTTTGAAATCGTCTTATGTGTCGTTGCATGAGATGAAAGAAATTAATAAAAAATAACCCATATAACTCTAAAAGTGTTGACAATACATAGTGAAGAGTTATAATAACCCCATAATTAATAAACAAGAGGCAAAATGAACAGTGCAAAAATAATCAAGAAAATAGAGGATGATGGTTGGTATCTTGTAAACGTAGTCGGTAGTCACCACCAATTCAAACATCCAACAAAGAAAGGGCGAGTTACCGTGCCACATCCGAAAAAGGATTTAAACATAAAAACGGTAAAATCAATATTAAAACAAGCGGGGATTTAATCCCCCTTCATAAACAAAGAGGAAGAATATGTTATATCCAATTGGTATTGAAATGGGCGATGAAAATCACGCTTACGGTGTGATCGTGCCGGATGTACCGGGCTGTTTTTCTGCCGGGGATACATTAGAAGAGGCTTTTATCAATGCAAAAGAGGCTATCGCATTTCATATAGAGGGAATGTTAGAAGATGGTGAGGATATTCCGCAACCAACCTCATTACAAAATCATGTTAAAAACCCTGATTATGAAGGTTTTACATTTACTGTTGTAGATGTCGATCTCACCCATTTAATGGGGAAAGCAGAAAAAATCAATGTAACCTTACCAAGCCTTTTGATTAAACGCATTGATAACTTTGTCGCCACCCATCCGGAATACAAAAACAGAAGTAACTTTTTGGCGCAATTAGCCACAAATAAATTACTTTCCGCATAAAAAAAGCCGCTATTTCTAGCGGCTTTCTTCTTTTAACAGCCTCATTAAATTATCTTTATCTTCTTGTGAAAGCTGTTGCAATGTCAATTTTAGTAGATTTTCTTTTGTCAGTTTGCTACTTCTTGTCGTGTGACTAAATTCCATATTCATCACAAAACGGTGACCGCATTGGGGATTTTTACAAACACAATAATAGCGAGCAAATTCGCTGTGTATTCGTTCAGTTCTTTCGATCACTGATTTCGCATTACAGACTTTACAATAAATATCTGTTGTTCTTGCCATTTTCCCCAAAAACACAAAATTAATCAGTATTTCTCATTATATAAAATACTGTTGTTTTGTATAGGCTGTTAATGATCATGCAA
>NZ_MLHJ01000155.1 GCF_001998965.1 Rodentibacter rarus | reverse complement strand
TATAAATTCGCAAAATTTTTTGCATAAATTAGGATTTTATTTTGCATAAGCCATTTCCAACTTTTATGCAAAATAAACAATCATTTAAGGAAAATAAAAACGCCCTTTAGATGTGAATTTCATCTCGTCTTTTTTCTTAGGCATAGGTTTACTTCGTTATTTGATTCTTGCAGTTTTCAATTCTCTCTTTAGCAAGTGAAAAATAATGTTCATCTAACTCAAAACCGATAAATCGTCTATTTGTATTAATACAAGCAACACCAGTTGAGCCGCTGCCCATAAAGCAATCAAGTACAATATCATTGTCATGACTACACTTTGTGATTAAATATTCTAATAACGCAACAGGTTTTTCATTTGGATGGGTTAATTTACTAGCTGGAACTCGGTTAAATTGAATGATATCTGTAGGGCGTTTACCGTTAAATCGAAATTCTAGCTTAGAAACGAAAATAATACTTTCATATCTCGATCCAAAAGACCGCTGCAAATCCCCCATACCATGAACAGCTTTATCCCAGATAATTACGTTTTTAGGATTTAGTCCATTTGCGTTCAACTCATTGATGAAATTTTGTTGAACATCCCATCTTGTGAAGATAAACGCACACCCTTTTTGAGATAAAATCCTATCTATGTGCTTGATAAAGTCGATAAATGGCTTTTTATCATTAAGAATTTTGGGAAAGCGTTTTGATTTATCCTTAACCCAGGATGATTGATAATCTATCCCATATGGTGGGTCGGTAAGAATTAAATCAATTGCACGATCTTGAATATCACTTAGTAACTCTAAACAATCCCCTTGAGATAATTGTATGCGCATAAATTCCTCGTTAAATAAATTAAATTGCCATTGTGTTTTAAAAGGCGTTTTGTTTTCCTTAAATGGTTGTTTATTTTGCATAACAATCGGGATGGAACAGAAAAAATAGAATCTGATTTTATGCAAAATATTTGGCGAATTTATATACCGTGTCGCCGTCTTCACTTTTTAAAGATAATGGCTAAATCATTCGGGCTAAACCTCCATCCTCTGTCACTGTTGTCAATGATCTTCCA
>NZ_MLHJ01000154.1 GCF_001998965.1 Rodentibacter rarus | reverse complement strand
TTTTGACCGCACTTTTTCCAGCAATTTAAAGCTATCTTCCGTGCTATGTCCTGCTTCTAATGCCCGATTATTTGCGGCTTGAATGACCGGGCCGTCTAAGAGCGGATCAGAGAAAGGAAAACCTAACTCAAGGGCATCAGCACCATTATCAATAAGAGTACAAATAATCTCAAAAGAGCGGTCAAAAGTGGGATCACATAGAGTGACAAAAGGAACAAATGCCCCCTCGTTTTTAGCGTTAAGTGTGGCAAATTGACGATTAAAACGGCTCATTATTTTATTCCTTTTTCAGTTAAAATTTTGTCCACAGTGAAAATGTCTTTATCACCACGACCGGATAAATTCACCACAAGAATCTGTGCCTTATCAGGCTCTTGATGAATCATTTTGAGTGCTTGCGCAAGGGCGTGTGAGCTTTCTAACGCCGGAATGATCCCTTCATGCTTAGCAAGTTCTTGGAAGGCATTTAAGGCTTCATCATCGGTAATGGAAGGATATTCCGCCCGACCGATACTTTGCAAATAAGCGTGTTGCGGGCCGACAGAAGGGAAATCTAATCCCGCAGAAATGGAGTAAGATTCTTCCACCTGCCCATCTTCTGTTTGCATTAAAGGCGATTTCATACCGAAATAAATACCCACTCTAGCATGGCCTAAAGGTGCGCCGTGCTCACCACTTTCAATCCCTTTTCCTGCCGGTTCTACACCGATTAAACGGACATTTGACTCATCAATAAAATCACTGAACATACCAATAGCATTAGATCCCCCCCCAACGGCGGCAATTACTGCATCCGGTAGACGACCTTCTTTTTCTATGATTTGACGTTTCGTTTCTTCGCCAATCATTTTTTGGAATTCACGCACAATGGTCGGGAAAGGGTGAGGACCGGCGGCCGTGCCAAGTAAGTAATGCGTGGTTTCATAATTTGCAGACCAATCACGCATCGCCTCACAACAAGCATCTTTTAAGGAACAAGAACCTTTTTGTACAGGAATCACTTCAGCCCCCATTAAACGCATACGAAATACATTAGGCGATTGGCGCTCTACATCTTTTGCTCCCATATAAACACGACAGGGCATATCAAGCATTGCACAGGCAAGTGCAGTCGCAACACCGTGTTGACCGGCACCGGTTTCGGCAATGATACGGGTTTTCCCCATCCGTTTTGCCAGTAAAATTTGACCGAGCACCTGATTGGTTTTATGTGCACCACCATGTAGAAGATCTTCACGTTTGAGATAAATTTTCGCTTTTGTGCCTTTTGTCAGATTGCGACAAAGGGTTAATGCGGTTGGTCTGCCGGCATAATTTTTCAGTAAATCTTGAAATTCCTGTTGAAAATTGGGGTCATCTTTAGCCTCAACAAAGGCCTTTTCCAATTGCTTAAGCACAGGTACAAGAATTTCCGGTACATACATACCGCCAAATTCACCAAAATAGGGATTTAATAAGGTCTCTGACATTGTGTTTCCTTTTTTATTAATTTGAATTTTTTGCGACATTCAAGGGGGCAAAGGTTTGTGCAGTGGGCATCACTTCAATGCGGTTAATATTGACATATTCAGGTTGTTGGTTAAGCCATAGCACAATATTGGCAATATCTTGTGATGTCACATATTGAACGTTTTCATAGAGTTTTTCAGCCCGCTCATTATCACCTTTAAAACGTACATGAGAAAATTCCGTGCCGCCACAAAGCCCCGGTTCGACATTCGTCACTCGAATATTTTTCCCCGCCAGATCGGCACGTAAATTTAAACTGAATTGCTTCACAAAGGCTTTTGTTCCGCCATACACGTTGCCTCCGGGATAAGGATAATTGCCTGCAATTGAACCAAGATTGATAATATGACCGGTATTGCGCTCTACCATTTGTGGCAAAACAAAACGTGTAATGGTAATAAGACCTTTAATATTGGTATCAATCATTTTTTCCCAATCATCAAGGTTGGCTTGATCGGCAGTTTCTAAACCAAGAGCAAGACCGGCATTATTGACGAGCAAATCAATATTACGCCATTCAATGGGGAGCGATTGAATGGCTTGTTGTGTTTTTTCACGATCAGAAATATCGAAAGCAAGAGGAAGAAATTGTTCGCCAAGTTCGGCGTGGAGAAGGGTTAATCGTTCGGTTCGGCGACCTGTACCAATGACACGGTAACCGGCATCTATTAATGTATGGCAAATTGCTGTACCAAATCCGGCTGTTGCACCGGTGACTAATGCGAGTCTAGACATAGTCATCTCCTCATTGAAATATTAGAACGTTTTTATACTACTACGCTAGTACAAAAAAATATAGGTTTTTAACGAGATTATTTTGAAAAAACGGAAAAAAGTGCGGTC
>NZ_MLHJ01000153.1 GCF_001998965.1 Rodentibacter rarus | reverse complement strand
AAATGCACAAAAACAGAAATTTTAACAGAACGTAGGGACACACTGCGTGTGTCCGTTATAAAAATCAAATTATTTCAATAGGTTAAGATTCGGACACGCAGTGTGTCCCTACAAGATACCAAAAAAGTAATGTTGTGCAACTGCTGCATAATACCGTTTATTTTCCCTATCGCTGGAGCTTTAAACAAAAAATACCCATCAAAGATGGGTACTTGGGAAGAGAATATTAAGAATATTTAATACAGATAGGAAGGCTAATACTTTTTATCCATAGCTCTATTTGAAAGAGAGGCTTTAAACAATGGAACTACCAAAAAACCGGCTTTTTGCATAAATTCGTGGTGATCCAACGTAAAAGCTATCTAATGATAAAAAAGCTTAGAAATATATTAAGTAAAAATGCCCGTTCCATTTTTTTGTTAAATTAGCCTCGTTTTTCATACTTACGTTTCGCTCTTGCACCGATAAAGAAAAATCCTCCAGCTAAAAAAACGCCAATTGTAAGTATATTCAAACCTAAACTAATTGGTAGGGTAATAACAAACACAAAAGAAATTAATGCTTTTCCAAGCCAACTTAGGAATATAGAAAATAATGTTCGATTAGCAATAATGCTTATAGCAAGGCATTAGTTTTTATAAAAAACAAGATTATGCCCAAGCCCTGCCTTATTTCACACAGGCAGAACATGAGGGGCATATGAAAGCACGGCGTTATTTGGGGCTGATGTATTTGAACGGCGAAGGCGTGGCGAAAGATCCTGTGGCTGCGTTTAGTTAGCAAGGTTATGGCGGCATCATTTGGGCGACCGATGAAGCACAGGCAAAACACCCTGCTTTTGTTCTTGTGCCGTCCTACACGGAAACGGCAGTGAACGACCAATGGCAAACCACCGAAGAAGTGGGAATGACTTTACGCCTCGTCAAAACATTGATGGCTGAAAAACCGATTGATGCCAACTGCGTTTACACCACTGGGCAGTCGATGGGCGGTATGATTTCGTTCTATCTCAACAGCATCGAGCCAAAACTGTTTGCGGCATCAATGTTCGTTGGCAGCCAATGGGACATTAACGTCTTGAAACCGTTAGAAAAAGCGAAATTCATCTACACCGTTTCTGCAGCCGATCAAAAAGCCTCTGCGGGTATGACACAGGTGGCAGAAATGCTGAAAAAAGATCGCATTGCCTATGCTGAAACGGAATTTTCCGCCAAACTGCCGCAAACAGAACAAGATGCACAAGTGCAAAAAATGCTTACACAAGGCAAAAAAATCAACTTTATCCGCTTCACGCCTAACACAGTGAATCCTGAAAACTCCACCCACAAAGGTGCAGAACATATGTATTCCTTTGACTACGCCTATTTGCTTGAACCCGCCCGCAATTGGCTGATGTCGCAAAGAAAAGGGAAGTAGTTTGTACAACAGCAACTGTGTTTCGCAGAAAACACGGTTGCAGCCCCTATTTTTCTATTTGCAAAATCGCCTCAAAATCAGACCGCTCTTTGTAATCTATAAACCTCATTTCCAATCAATTATTGCTTTTATATGCATAAATATAGGGGCTGTACTAGAT
>NZ_MLHJ01000152.1 GCF_001998965.1 Rodentibacter rarus | reverse complement strand
CAATAGCATCTTTCGCTTTTGTCGCTTCTTCATCAACTTTCGCTTTCGCAGCGTCTTTGTCCGATTGAGAGGCGTTTTCATCCTTATCAATCGCCTCTTTCTTAGCACTCGCCGCCTCGTCGATTTCTTTCTTCGCTGCGTCTTTGGCGTCGGCTAACTCTTGGTTATGTTTACTAGAACCACCGCTACTACCACCACTTGCTGCCGCAGCAATACCGCCAGTTAAAGCAGCAAGACCTAATAACCACCATGGGTTAAATGCCCAAAAAGCACCGGCAAGCTCTTCACCGCCTAATGCTTGTGGTGCAATAGATTGATCAGCAAGCAAACTTACCGCATCAGATTGAACGCCTGACTCTGGAACATAGGCGTAAATATTGCTATTTTCGTGCTGACCTACAATTAAGTTTGTTGTTTCACCCGCTTCATCATCATAATAATTTTTGATGATAATATCTTCGTTCATATCACCATCATTAAGGAAAATTTTTAAATCTTTTCCTTCACGCTTGGTCACAATGTTTTGAGGACCTAGACCTGTTTTATCATCAATTAATTGATAATTTGACTTATCTTGAGCCTCAATGATCAACATTTCACCCTGATTAACTTGATGAGTTGCAACGACTTTTTTTGCACTTAATACTTTTAATGTTGTTGACATAATTCTTTATTCCTCTTACTTATCACTACAATTATTTGATCTGACACGAGAAAGTGTTTGATTTTCCTTTGGTAATTTGGCAACTTCGTTTTCTGCTACCGATTTTTCAATACGTACGAAATTTAACTTTCCATTGGTTTCTTGCTTAACTTTTACATACACAATTTCATTAGCCGGTAAGGTGTAATACATACCTTGAGTACGATTACCAAAATCTTTAGTTGTACTAAAAGATGAGGTAAATAAATTCTTCGTTGCACATACTGAAACTGCGCTATATGCATTTGGTAGTAATGAGGTTTGATAATCCCCATTCACATACACATTAACAGCGGATCCTTGTACATCGTTTTGACGATAAAACACCACTAAAGATTGATTTTCTTCAAGTTGTTGGCTACTTACCGAAGACTGTTTAAAATTACTCCAGACCTCAAGAGGTCGATCATTCAAACCTTGGGTAGAACAAGCCGTTAAAGCAAGTCCTAAGGCAACCGCTGCAAGGGATCTTTTCATACAAAAAAACTCCAATAATTCAATTTTTTATTAAAATAGCGATAAGCTATTTACCTTATAGCCATTCATCACTTCTTCCATCTTTAAATACTGGAGATTTGTGATTTTTGCTAAATTTTGCCCAAAAACAAAAAAGGACAAACCAAGG
>NZ_MLHJ01000151.1 GCF_001998965.1 Rodentibacter rarus | reverse complement strand
ATGAAATTTAACCGCACTTTATTGGGCATCGGTATATTATTTGTATTCGCTGCCTGTGATGATAACTAAGTAAAAAAACTGAAACCAAAGCACTTTTAGATAATTTAAATAATTATGAATTATGTGATTATTGACTCTCGTCAATACAGCCTTTGCAACGGGTTCAAAGATAAAACGCAACGCGTGGCGGGTATATCCCGAGTGTAGTATCATTTTCTTGTACGTGGTTGGATATCATTGCACCGGACAAATTTGAATCTTGCGTGGCAGATAAAGGTATCACAAAAGATAAGAGCTTGTTTTTTTACGATTCTGATCCAGATTGGGTTGAAAACGGCTTGATTTAGAATTTATCCTCACTGGAAGTGATTGAACAACATTTATTAAAAAATGGGATCACTGCCGATAAAACAATTATTTTATATTCCGATAATCAATTAGCCGCCTGTCATGTTTTTGGGCGTTGAAACGGGTTCGCATGAAAGATGTGAGAGTATTAAACAGCAATATTTCGACTTGGATGGAAGTTGATTTCCCCACAGAAACCACAATTAATATGTTGGCAACAAAAATTGTTTTGGGAGCAAAAATTCCGGCTAATTCCTCTATTAACATTGTCCTCCCTAAAAAGTTATCGCTGCTCAGCAACAGAGCTTGAAGTTAATCAGTAATTGGGGGGATGAATATGTAGGGAAAACCAGTGGTTATAACTATATTCTGGGAAAAGGCGAACTTCAAGGAGCGATATGGCTGATTATTATGATCCTGATGGAACATTACGGAATCCAAATGAAATTTTTGCCTTATGGAAAGGTCAAGGAATTGAAAAAAATGACAAATTAGCTTTTTATTGTGGAATAGGATGGCGTGCAGGCGTATCTTGGTTTATGGCACAACTCGCAGGTTGGGAGAATACCGTTGTTTATGATGGCGGTTGGAATCAATGGCAAATGGATTCGATTTATCCCATTCAAAAAGGTGTGCCGAATAACTATTCAAAACCTGATGCTAAAAATGACTTTGGCAAAGCGATGAAAAAAGGGAATTCTTGTAAAAGTTAATTTTATCTAAAATTTGCTTGTTTTTTATTGTGTAAAAGTGTGATTTCCCTTTGACTATTTTCTTTACAAGGGGTAATATTCACGCCCTATGCAAAAGGTAAAACTACCCCTCACCATTGATCCTGTTAAAAGCGCACAACAACGTGTTGATTATGAAGGTTGTTATGCGATTAATCAGTTAGTGCGGTTAGCGGAATCCGTGGTAAATGTGCTTAGCGATGCACAGGTAACATTATCGTTTTATATTGATCCACAAAAATTAGTGGTGATGAAAGGGAAAGCCCGAGTTGATGTCGAGTTAGAATGTCAGCGTTGTGGTAAACCGTTCAAACAGACACTGGAATGTGATTTTCTTTACAGCCCAGTGGCTAATTGGGATCAGGCTGATGTGTTGCCGGAAATTTATGAGCCGATTGAATTTAATGAATTTGGCGAAATAGATTTACTTGGTGTGGTGGAGGATGAGTTAATTTTAACTTTACCACTGGTACCAAAGCATTCATCTGAACACTGTGAAGTGTCCGCGCAGGAACAGGTTTTTGGCGAATTGCCGGAAGAATTGGCAAAAAAACCGAACCCGTTCGCTGTATTAGCTAATTTAAAACAAAAGTAAATTAAATTTAGGAGTATAGCCAATGGCTGTTCAACAAAATAAAAAATCTCGTTCACGTCGTGATATGCGTCGTTCACATGATGCATTAACTACTGCTGCCGTATCTGTGGATAAAGCAAGTGGTGAAACTCACTTACGCCATCATGTAACCGCTGATGGTTACTATCGTGGTCGTAAAGTGATTAATAAGTAATTTTTACTTATAGGTATTCACTTGAACCGTCTAACCTTAGCGTTAGATGTGATGGGCGGGGACATTGGTCCCCGTATTACTCTCCCCGCATCACTTTTGGCGTTGGAAAAAGATCCAATGCTTTCTTTAATTTTGTTTGGTGATAGCCAGCAAATTTCCCCTTTTCTTGAAAATATTCCGAAAGCCAGTTTAGCGCGTATTCAAATTCATCATTGCACTCGAACGATTGATAATCATCAAGGCATTTCCTACGCACTCCGCCATAGTAAAAATACTTCGATGCGTTTAGCGCTTGAGGCGGTTCAACAGGGGATTGCTCAAGGTTGCGTCAGTGCAGGGAATACCGGGGCATTAATGGGGCTATCAAAGATTTTATTGCAACCCCTAAAAGGCATTGTCAGACCGGCTTTGATATCGATGATACCCACTATTGACGGTGAAAAATCGGTGATGTTGGATTTGGGGGCAAACCTTGAATGTAGTGCGGAAAATCTTTATCAATTTGCTATAATGGGGAACATTTTTGCCGAGCATCGCCTTAATTTAGTTTATCCCCGAATCGGATTATTAAATATTGGTGTGGAAGAAATTAAAGGGCATCAATTTATTCGTGATGCCGCCCATTTGTTAGAAAAATCGACTGCACTGAATTATATCGGGTTTATTGAAGGGGATTTATTATTAAACGGTAAAGCTGATGTGATCGTCAGTGATGGTTTTTCCGGTAATATTGCCTTAAAAACCCTAGAAGGGGCGGCCAAAAATGTTTTATCTTTATTTAAAGGACAGTCTAAACATTATTGTTTAAAACCTGTTTTTTGGGGAATGCGTTATTTATTTAAAACCCGTTATCAACGTTTAAAACGTATTAATCCCGATGAATATAATGGGGCTTCGCTAATTGGATTAACCGCAGTGGTTGTCAAAAGCCACGGTAGTGCAAATGTGAATGCCTTTGCTCAGGCTATTGCTGATGCCGCTTTCCAAGCCCGTCAGAAACTCCCTGAAAAAATTTTGGCGGGTTTGGCCCGTTATTAATGACTTAACTTATTGATTATGAATAGCAGAATTTTATCTACCGGTAGTTATTTACCAAGCCAAATCCGTACCAATGCGGATCTTGAAAAAATGGTTGATACTTCAGACGAATGGATTGTCACCCGTTCGGGTATTCGTGAGCGTCGTATTGCAGCGCCAGATGAAACCGTTGCAACAATGGGTTTTGAGGCGGCGAAAAATGCCATTGAAAGTGCAAAACTTCATCCTCAAGATATCGATCTTATCATTGTCGCCACGACAAGTAGCTCCCACGCTTACCCGAGTGCCGCTTGCCAAATCCAAGGTCTGTTGGAGATTGATGATGCCATTTCCTTTGACTTAGCCGCAGCCTGCACGGGATTTGTTTATGCATTAAGTGTCGCCGATCAATTTATCCGAACCGGCAAAGTAAAAAAAGCGTTAGTGATTGGTTCAGATCTTAACTCCCGTAAATTAGATGAAACGGATCGCAGCACCGTTGTGTTATTTGGTGATGGCGCCGGCGCAGTGATTTTAGAAGGAAGTGAGCAAGAAGGGATCATTTCAACCCATTTACATGCCTCTGCGGATAAACATAATGCCTTGGTATTGCCACAGCCTGAGCGTGGTGTTGAAAAATCCGGCTATATTGAAATGCAGGGTAATGAAACGTTCAAACTTGCTGTGCGTGAACTTTCTAATGTGGTGGAAGAAACCCTAGCTGCCAATAATTTGGATAAAAAAGATTTGGATTGGCTTGTACCACATCAAGCCAATTTGCGCATTATTGCTGCAACAGCGAAAAAATTAGATATGGATATGTCTCAAGTGGTGGTTACCCTTGATAAATATGCTAATAATAGTGCGGCAACGGTGCCGGTGGCATTAGATGAAGCTGTGCGTGACGGGCGTATCCAACGCGGACAGTTGTTACTACTGGAAGCTTTCGGTGGTGGTTGGACTTGGGGTTCGGCATTGGTGCGTTTCTGACAATTCTGTTAGAATCGCCGTGGAATTATTGGAAAGTGCGGTTAAATTTGACCGCACTTTTTAATATGTACCATCGTGGATACCGGTTTTTATCAAAGAAATATTTCAATTAAAAATAAAAGTAGGAAAAAAATGAAAAAATTTGCAATGGTATTTCCTGGACAGGGTTCACAAACCGTAGGAATGTTAAGCGAACTTGCCACCGCCTATCCTGTGGTGACGGAGACATTTAAGCAGGCCTCTGAAGCATTAGGTTATGATTTGTGGCAACTTGTGCAACAAGGCCCTGCTGAAGAACTGAATAAAACATGGCAAACCCAGCCTGCACTTTTGGCTGCCTCTGTTGCGATCTATCGGGTATGGCAAGAAAAGTATCCTCATTTAAAACCGGAAGTGATGGCAGGGCACAGTTTAGGTGAATATTCCGCTTTAGTTTGTTCGGGCGCATTAGACTTTCAAGATGCCATTAAATTAGTGGAATTACGAGGAAAACTCATGCAACAAGCGGTACCGGAAGGCACCGGTGCAATGTATGCCATTATTGGTTTGGATAATGAGGCGATTATTAAGGCTTGTCAGCAAGCAGAGGAAGGCGAAGTGGTGTCTGCGGTGAATTTTAACTCACCAGGACAAGTGGTGATTGCCGGTGCAAAAGCAGCGGTAGAACGAGCGGCTACATTGTGTAAAGAAGCGGGGGCAAAACGTGCATTGCCGTTAGCGGTAAGCGTGCCATCACATTGTGCATTAATGAAACCGGCGGCGGATAAGTTAGCTGTGACGTTAGATGCAATGGCTATCAATACGCCGGAAATTTCGGTTATTAATAATGTTGATGTAGCGAAAGAAGTAGAAAGTGCTGCTATTCGTGATGCACTGATTCGTCAACTTTATAGCCCGGTACGTTGGACAGAAACCGTAGAAAAGATGGCCCAAGAGGGTGTTCAAGCTTTAGTAGAAATAGGGTCGGGTAAAGTGTTAAACGGTTTAACCAAGCGAATTGTGGGCGACCTACAAGCGACATCAGTGAATGATCTTGCTTCACTTAATAGCATTGAAGAATTTTTAGCGTAAAAAGGAAGAAAACATGCAAAATAAAATTGCGTTAGTAACAGGGGCAACGCGTGGAATTGGTCGTGCTATTGCCGAAGAATTGGCATCAAAAGGGGCATTTGTTATTGGTACGGCAACCTCTGAAAAAGGGGCGGAAGCGATCTCGGCCTATTTAGGTGAAAAAGGTAAAGGTTTAGTATTAAATGTGACAGAGAGTGCTTCTATTGAAGCGGTATTAGAGCAAATCAAAAACGATTTTGGGGATATTGATATTCTCGTCAACAATGCCGGTATCACCCGTGATAATCTCCTTATGCGTATGAAAGATGAAGAATGGTTTGACATTATGCAAACCAATTTAACCTCGATTTATCATCTTTCTAAAGCGATGTTACGTTCTATGATGAAAAAACGTTTTGGGCGTATCATCAACATTGGCTCCGTGGTTGGCTCAATGGGTAACCCGGGTCAGAGCAATTATTGTGCGGCTAAAGCCGGGGTCATTGGTTTTTCAAAAGCATTGGCAAAAGAAGTGGCCTCTCGAGGGATTACTGTCAATGTGGTCGCACCGGGTTTTATTGCCACAGATATGACAGAAGTGTTAACGGACGAGCAAAAAGCCGGGATCTTATCGAACGTTCCTGCCGGTCGTTTGGGTAAAGCAAAAGACATTGCAAAAGCTGTGGCTTTCTTAGCTTCTGATGACGCAGCCTATATCACAGGCACCACATTACATGTCAATGGCGGCTTGTATATGAGCTAGTGCTTTGGCACTCGCTGTTTGTCTGGGGGGATTTCCCTTATAAAATCATAGCCAAAGATTTTAGATAATGTTAAAATCTGCCCCGCAACCTGATTTGGTTACGCCTTATGCGTATTGTAAAGGTATGTAACTATTTTTTCTGTATGGTTTTTTATTTGCGCTTTTGTGGTGTTACCACCTCTCAAAAAGTTGCAAAGCGATTAAAAATCCATACACTACTAACCCTCAGCAATGAGTTATGACAACATAGGAAAAACAAATGAGTATTGAAGAACGCGTAAAAAAAATCATCGTTGAACAATTAGGTGTTAAAGGAGAAGATGTCAAACCTGAAGCTTCTTTCGTTGAAGATTTAGGTGCGGATTCTTTAGACACAGTTGAATTAGTAATGGCTTTAGAAGAAGAATTCGATATTGAAATTCCAGATGAAGAAGCTGAAAAAATCACAACTGTTCAATCTGCGATTGACTACGTTCAAAACAATCAATAATTTCAAGTTAGGCGACTTTATTAAGTCGCCTAATTTTTTATTTCAATCTTTCTAAAAAATAGCTGTACTTTAAAAAGTACGGTCATTTTGATTATAGACAGACTACGTCTGTCTATAAAAACCATACGCATAGCGTATGGAATCAAATAGTTTAAGCGATGGATAGAAAAATCCTGTGAAAATCTAAACCTCTACTTAGAATAGTCGTGGAGGTTTAACTATGAGTAC
>NZ_MLHJ01000150.1 GCF_001998965.1 Rodentibacter rarus | reverse complement strand
ATAACAAAAAAGCAACATTATGCAAGGAATGTAAAAAAGTAGTCGAGATGCCGGCTTGAGTAGTGCAGTTTGCATTGGATAAACCGACATTTGGGCAGAAAAGAACTTAAGCTTAAATTAATCTGACAGATACTGTAGTTTTAAACGGAGACTGTCAGACTAGATTTGAGCTTCTACATCTTTAATCTTTCAAAAAAGCCTTGATATCTTTTAAGATTTGTTCGGCACGCTTAGGGGTCATTCTAGACGAGTTGCAAGATACATTCGTGACTAAATGCTGATTTGGTTTATATGCCAACTCAAGACTTGCACTGAGATGAGATAATGATTGTTGTGCTATTTTTTTATTAGCCACCACATTATGAATAAGCATATTTAACTCCTTAAGTCTTTGATAAATAATAGTATCATAAATTTGATTATCATTATTTATAGTTAAGTCTATTGGATACTTTGGATTCCAAGATTTTATGATTGTAGGCTTACCAGAATATTGTTTATCTTTAAAATAAGCATAATTCAATGCCCCTTCAACGTTATTCTTACCATATATGCTTTTATACTTGACCTTTTTAGCATAATAGAAAAATTTTGCAGCAAATTCACCACCAGATCCTAAATATAGGATATCGTTATGCAAAAAGTTCCTTAAGGGCAAATTATGAGTTTGCAATTTTCCATTATTAACTTGTACAACTATATAATCAAGCGAATCACCATTTCTCACCTGTTTATTTAATAGGTTTTCGTATTCATTTATCGAAATAAGCTTTTTAAATACAGCTTGCATACATACAATGGCAAACTCACTGCCTGCAAAACAAACAATACTATCTTTTACGTATAAATATTTTGAAATGGGAGTATTGACATCTAAACCATGAATTGTGGACCACTTACTATCACAAGCTAAGAAGTCTCCATCTACATGAATAATAGTTGTCATACAGTGTTATATAAAAAAACTAAAATGTCAAACTTAGGCTTGGCATTGTAACATAAAATCATTAAGCTATTAACATTCTGTAGTATCTATCAAGGAGATGTATATTGGTAACTAGGGGGAGTTCTTTCAACAGCTAATGAATTAGCTCGCTGATCCGTTTCCACAATTTTCTAGGCTCTTCCATTTTTCCTCATATTTTATGCTAGAATACCAACCCAAAATATCTAACTTATCTCACTTTATTGAGCTTATTTATGAATACCAAACTTGAACTGATCAAATCTTCCATCAAATCTATCCCAAATTATCCAAAAGAAGGCATTATTTTCCGTGACATCACGACATTATTAGAAGTCCCGGAAGCCTTTAAAGCCGCCATTGATTTAATTGTTGAGCAGTATCGTGACAAAAACATGACGAAAGTGCTTGGCACTGAATCTCGCGGTTTTATTTTTGGTGCGCCGGTTGCCCTTGCATTGGGGTTGCCTTTTGAATTAGTGCGCAAACCGAAAAAACTCCCTCGTGAAACCATTACGCAGTCTTACCAATTGGAATATGGTCAAGATACGCTGGAAATTCACGTTGATGCGATTTCTGAAGGGGACAATGTCCTAATTATTGATGATTTGCTCGCAACAGGAGGCACGGTTGAGGCGACCGTTAAACTGGTTGAACGTTTAGGCGGAAAGGTCAAACACGCGGCATTTGTGATTAATTTGCCGGAACTCGGCGGTGAAAAACGTTTGAATGATTTAGGTGTCACTTGCTATACCTTAGTGAATTTTGAAGGTCATTAATCGAATAATTTATGAGCTATCAAGTTTTAGCCCGAAAGTGGCGACCCCAAACCTTTGAAGATGTGGTGGGACAAGGTCATATTCTCACTGCACTTTCTAATGGGTTAAAAGAACAGCGACTCCATCACGCCTATCTCTTTTCCGGAACACGTGGGGTGGGGAAAACTTCCATTGCCCGTCTTTTTGCCAAGGGATTAAATTGTATTAAAAATGGTATTACGGCTCACCCTTGTGGCGAATGTGAAAACTGTAAAGCCATTGAACAGGGCGCATTTATTGATTTGATTGAAATTGATGCAGCGTCTCGCACCAAGGTTGAAGATACCCGAGAATTGTTGGATAACGTGCAATACAAACCGGTGGTCGGGCGTTTTAAAGTGTATTTGATTGATGAAGTGCATATGCTTTCACGCCATTCTTTCAATGCTTTGCTAAAAACCTTGGAGGAACCCCCGGAATATGTCAAATTTTTGCTTGCGACAACGGATCCGCAAAAACTGCCGGTCACGATTTTATCTCGTTGTCTGCAATTTCATCTTAAAGCCTTAGATGAAACGCAAATTTCACGGCATCTTGCTCATATTTTAAATCAAGAAAACATCCCTTTTGAGCCACCGGCTTTAGATAAATTGGCAAAAGCCGCACAGGGGAGTATTCGGGATAGTCTCAGTCTTACAGATCAAGCGATTGCGATGGGAAATCGCCACGTTACGGTTAATGTGGTCAATGCGATGCTAGGGCTGTTGGATGATACCCAAGCCATTGATATTATTTATGCCCTACACCAAGGCAATGGTGAGGCATTAATGAAAAGTATTCAGAATGTTGCAGAAAAGGCGGGCGATTGGGATCGCTTGTTGGCAGACCTCGCAGAGAAATTGCATCAAATCGCTTTAATGCAGTTGCTACCACAACATTCAGCCAATGAAAATGAGCATCTTGCTTTCCTCGCAAAACATATTGCACCGGAAGACGTGCAGTTTTTTTATCAAGTCATTGTTTCCGGTCGAAAGGAATTGAGTATCGCACCAAATTATCGTGTTGGTACGGAAATGACATTATTACGGGCGTTAGCATTCCACCCAAAGTTCCTGTCGGCAGCACCCAAGCCTAATTTATCTGAGTCCAATCCGCCTTTAAGTGAAAAAAGTGCGGTTGAAAATCAGGGAAATGATATTGATGTGCCGGTGCTGTCGCAAAATATCAAAGCGGGTTATGGGGCAAAATCAACCCATTCCATTCCCACTTCAAATCAACCCCTCAATCTTGCCAGCCTTGCGGCGTTAGATGCCTTAAAGCAACTGAATCAAATTGAAGCCGGAGAACGGCAAGCCCATCAAAAAGAAATGGATGACGCTGTGAATGAAACACTTCACCATATTCAAGCACTTGATGGGCAAAAAACAGAAAGAAAAATGACCGCACTTCCGGTGCGGGAAATGACACCGCCAAAGAAAACGGGAGGAAAGCATTCCCCTGTTCCTCGCCTACCTCAGCATATTCAGACGATGGAAAACACCATAGAGGATAATGCGGCGCTAGAGCAGGAAGATCAAGAAATGTTGGATGCACAAACCTATCGTTGGGAATGGCGTAATCCTGAGCTGGCAAAGGAAGTGGAGGCGATTCGCCCTTCCGATATTAAGCAGGCGATCTTAAATGAGATGACACCGGAATTGCGCTTACGTATTATTCATATCGCGCAGGAACGGGATGAATGGACGGATATTGTTGAGCGTTCCGGGGTCACCGGTTTTTCAAAGGAATTGGCGTTAAATTGCTTTTTACTCAGTAAAACCGAAGCGAATATTCAGCTTGGTCTCCATTCGGAAAAAGCCCATTTACGCCAAACTCGAAATATTGAGGTTTTAACCGAAGCGCTCCGCCAACTTTATGGATCTCAGATGCGTGTTGATATTCAATTGGATGATCGTGATGTTGTTACGCCTACAGATTATCGCAAACAAGTGTATCAAGATCTCTGTGAACAAGCTCGTGATGAACTTCAGCAAGATAAAAAATTACATCTCTTACAAAAAGAATTTGATGCAAAGCTTGATGTAGAGAGTATTCGACCGGTGTAAACTTTTATTCAAATTAAATTTATTAAGGATGTGTTATGGCGTTTAGCTCGCTTTTTACATTAATTGATGATATTGCCTCAATTCTTGATGACGTGGCATTAATGACTAAAATGGCAGCCAAAAAAACGGTGGGAGTGGTTGGGGATGATCTTGCTTTGAATGCAAATCAAGTCACCGGTGCCAGCGCTGAACGAGAACTACCGATTGTTTGGGCGGTGATGAAGGGATCCTTTGCCAACAAACTCATTTTAATTCCTCTCGCTTTGGTGCTTTCCGCTTTTTTGCCTTGGTTGATTGTTCCACTTTTAATGTTAGGTGGGGCGTATCTTTGTTTTGAAGGTGTTGAAAAATTATTGCATAAATTCCTACCTGAAGGCGAGTTAGAAGAAAACGTTGAGTTTAATGAACAGGCAAAAGTTAAAGGGGCTATTCGTACCGATTTTATCCTTTCAGCAGAAATCATTATTATCGCTCTTGGCGAACTGACACAAGCCGATCTTATTACACGTATTATTACGCTCTCAATTATTGGGGTTGGCATTACGATTTTGGTTTATGGCTTAGTTGCCTTGATTGTAAAAACCGATGATTTTGGTTTATTTCTGATGAAAAAAGGGCGTGTTGCAAAAAATATTGGACAAGCTATTTTGATGATTATGCCAAAATTTATGCGGGCATTAAGTGTGATTGGCACAATCGCAATGTTCCTTGTGGGTGGGGGGATTTTTGTCCATTATGTTGATTTTATTCATCATTTTCTTGAACAATATCAGCTCACTGAGGGTTGGATAAGCAATCTTGCCGCATTGGTTGTAGGTATTGTTATTGGCGCAATAATTTGTGCGATTGTTCTGCCGGTGATGAAATTAGTCGCAAAACATTAAGTCAAAAAATACATCAAGAAATAACCGCACTTTATTAAAGAAAATAAGTGCGGTTTTTTTATCGAGAGTATTTTTAAATTGGTTTTTTGGATTAATTTAATAGATTTTAATCGCTGAAACCTTTTGATATGATGCGTACGAAATTTATCTAAACTCAATCTAAAGGAGCATATTATGACATCAAAATGTCCGTTTTCTCATATCACCACCCTTTTAACGATGGGAAATGGCGCACCGGTTGTTGACAATCAAAACAGCTTAACCGCAGGCCCTCGTGGTCCATTGCTTGCACAAGATTTATGGCTTAATGAAAAATTAGCGGATTTCGTGCGTGAAGTGATTCCTGAGCGCCGTATGCACGCAAAAGGTTCAGGTGCATTTGGGACTTTCACTGTAACCAATGATATCACCAAATATACCCGTGCTAAAATCTTCAGTGAAGTGGGTAAAAAAACAGAAATGTTCGCGCGTTTTACGACCGTAGCCGGTGAACGTGGTGCAGCGGATGCAGAGCGTGATATTCGTGGTTTTGCGTTAAAATTCTATACCGAAGAAGGTAACTGGGATATGGTAGGGAACAATACACCGGTTTTCTTTTTGCGTGATCCCCGTAAATTCCCGGATCTTAACAAAGCGGTAAAACGTGATCCACGCACCAATATGCGTTCAGCAACCAATAACTGGGATTTCTGGACATTATTACCGGAAGCGTTACACCAAGTCACTATCGTAATGAGTGATCGTGGTATTCCGGCAAGTTATCGTCATATGCACGGTTACGGTTCACATACTTATAGCTTCTGGAATGAAGCCGGCGAGCGTTTCTGGGTGAAATTCCATTTCCATACACAACAAGGCATTAAAAATTTAACCGATGCAGAATCTGCCGCTATTATTGCCAACGATCGTGAAAGTCATCAACGTGATTTATATGAAGCTATTGAGCGTGGTGATTTCCCGAAATGGAAAATGTTTATCCAAGTAATGCCGGAAGCCGATGCAGAAAAAGTGCCTTATCATCCGTTTGATTTAACCAAAGTATGGCCGAAAAAAGACTATCCATTAATTGAAGTGGGTGAATTTGAGCTTAACCGTAACCCTGAAAACTTCTTTGCCGATGTTGAGCAATCTGCCTTTGCACCAAGCAATTTAGTACCGGGAATCGGTGCAAGCCCGGATAGAATGTTACAAGCCCGTTTATTCAACTATGCCGATGCACAACGTTATCGTTTAGGTGTGAATTTCCGTCAAATTCCGGTAAACCGTCCTCGTTGCCCGGTTCACAGCAACCAACGTGATGGTCAAGGCCGTGTCGATGGTAACTACGGTAGCTTACCGCATTATGAGCCAAACAGCTTTAATCAATGGCAACAACAACCGGATTTTGCAGAGCCACCACTTCGCATTAACGGTGATGCGGCATTCTGGGATTATCGTCAAGATGATAATGACTACTTCAGTCAACCGCGTGCCTTGTTTAACTTAATGAGCGCTGAACAAAAACAAGCGTTATTTAACAATACTGCGGGTGCAATGGGTGATGCGCCTGATTTCATCAAATATCGTCATATCCGTAATTGTCACTGGTGTGATCCGGCATATGGTGAGGGTGTGGCAAAAGCATTAGGTTTAACCGTAGAAGAGGCGTTAAAAGCCCGTGATACTGATCCGGCTTTAGGTCAAGGCGGCTTACTCTAATTTAATAAAAAGCAAAAGGGTTGATATCAGAAATGGTATCAACCCTTTTTGTTTATTGTGCTGATAGCATAGGATAAGCCTTGATAAAATCCGGTAAGCGATAGGCTTTGCTAAAAATTAAGGTGTAAGTATTCCGATCATTATTCACGGCAACCGTATCAGGAATGGCTTCATCCAAACCAAAACGCCAAGGTTGATTGCCTATGCGTGTAATCAAATATTCATTGCTTACTTCAAAAGGCCCCTCATAGGGTTTGCCGGCAATAGCCACCGTTTTGTATTCAATAGGTAAATTCACCGAACCATAAACGGTTTTCCAAAAGAAATAAGGCGAGGCGGTCGGGTTTAAAATGGAACGATTAGTGCCTTCTTTTAGTGTTAATTCAATCTCTTTTCCATCAGCCAAAACGAGGCGATGTTGTCCCGGTTCTAAAATCAGTTTTTGGGTTTGATGAGCGGCAAGGGTGATTTCTTTTTCATCTAACTTGAACGTAATGGCGCTGTCTGTTGGATTATCCGCATAAACAATATTTTTGTCATACCACGCTACTAACTCCTCCGCTTCAAAAGGAAAATATTTTGCAACGAGCGAGACCACAAAATTGCGTTTGCCGTCATCGATATTGTCAGCGGTTGCAGAAGGTTGTACAGCGGCGATGCCGACTAATACCGCAATGATCGTCAATAATGAAAGTAATTTTTTCATAAAATCCTCCTAAAAAAATCTGGTGTTATGCCGCAGTTGCACAA
>NZ_MLHJ01000015.1 GCF_001998965.1 Rodentibacter rarus | reverse complement strand
GCTGCATAATACCGAAAATCTCAGTGATTTTTGACCGCACTTTCATTTTTTATTTTTCACATTATTAATGTTTCTCTTTCTCTATATTAAGTATAAATATTTACCAACTTTTATTCTCTATCTTCCCCATCTATTTTCATAAGATATTGATTTTTGCAGCATTGTACAATGCTCGTGCTTTATATTGCTTTATATTGCATATAAAGCAATATCCTTGATTAAAAAATAATAACAGGAGAATAAAAGTGTTAACCCCTATTTTCATCAATGGTCAGAAACTATATCAAGATAGCTTCGGCAATAAATATCAATATGACCTATCCAATCCGATAGATCAAATGAGTTATTCAACAGACTTAGATGCTCAACAAAGAGATCAGCTCTCGACAACGCCAACAAGAAATTCAAATGGAGGTGGGATTTATGAATAAACGTTTAAAAGCGGGCATATATGCCACAGTGTTGTCCTTAACAATGGGTGGTATCATTTCATCACAGGTTGTCGCTCAAGATAATCAGACTACAGTTTCAAGTATTAAAGCACCACAAAACCCTCGCGCCGAGCTGATTAGAATCTTAAAAAAGCTTGATGCCAAAATTATTACGAATGAGGCTGATCGGGTATTCGCTGATGTAGGTGGAGCTAAGGTAATGATTGAGGGTATTGAGCCACCATTCAAGTTTTGGACTTCCATTTCAGCCTCAACAGGAAAAGTATTTTCATTGAATAAGCTAAATAGTTGGCTATTGAAGGATGGCAGTTTATTTCCGAATCTTATTTTATCGGAAGATAAAGACATGCTTTTGTTGAGGTATATTCTATTTAATAAGGCTCAAGTTAATAAAAAAGTTGTTGACGAAGATATAGAGTATGCATTGATTTATTTATTATTTGTGGGGAAAAAATTAGAAGAGAATAAATTCCAATTTGAAGAATAACGCTAACAATACAAACAAACCTCTAGGTTTTTTCCTAGAGGTTTAGTTTAATAAAATCCCTCTTACTTAGAGAGTAGCACTGCACTAAAAACGTATTCAATATTTTGACACTATTTATACTCCACCAAAATATCACTTTCAGTTACGCTATCACCATAAACCGGCAATAAGGTTTTTTGGTAGGCTTGTTTGAGCCCCCCTTCTTTTGAAAGTTTTTCAATTTGGATTTGTGAAGAAATTTTCCAGTTTGGTTTGTTCGATAATTTGCCCTTTATCCATAAAAATAATACGGTTGGACACTTGGTAAGCGAAACCCCGGGATCTAGCGCAACAGTGACTTCATCAAACAACATAATTTCAGGGTTCATACAAAGCGCTCGCACAATAGCGATTCGTTGTTTTGTCCCCTAGGAAGTTCACGAGGGTAGGCGTTTTGGCGATCAAATTTGAAAAAGCGGCTGCAATTCGAGATCAACTTCACCAACTACGGGAACAATTTGTGATGGGGGAGTAGAGCAAAGTAGAAAATGCGGTGTTTACATCGGGAAATAATAGAGTATTAAACTGTATAATGCCAATGTGATGATAAAACTTGGTATGATTTTTTTGTTAGAATCGTCATCATAAATGTTCCTAACAATAGAAGTAATATAATAACCATTTTTAAGCTGAAATTATCAATGAGCTCAAGGATATTCTTGCTAGAAAATGCGCTATTAAAAACAATGATTCCAATCATCGCTTGAGCGCTATAACTTATGGATTTATATATAAATCCCTCTTTATTATTTAAATGTTTATTCTCTTTCAAAAAGAAAGGCGATATTCTAAAGATAAAAATAGTGATGGCTGAGAAAAGAATTAAAAGGATAATATTTGTCATTTTTTCTTACCTATATATTCAATGAGCGCTAAAGAAATACCAATTAAAAAAGGGGCAATAATCATCGTATATTCCTTAAATAAGAAGATAAACAACGGTGCGAATAATAAGCCGATCCAATAGGCGCTAATATCAAGATAATCAGGCCAATGTTTTGCTGCTAGAGCAGTAAATTGTAATGGTAAAACTATTTTAACGATTTCATAAAATAGCGGTGAGGTGATTCCGGAACCGGTATAGTAACCGATAAATGTGGATAATACGGAAACAAAGTAAATGGGTAAGCCAACACCCAGAAAATATAAAAAATAGTTTTCTTCTTTATTTTTAAATCGAGAGATACAAGCTGAAAAAACCGATGGAACAATGAGAATACTTGATAAAAAAATATTTTTATATGAAATATTCTTAAAATATCCCGATAGTGCAGATGACATTAAAATAAATCGAGAATTTAATGCCAAAATGATTGGTATTAGAGATATTCCGGCGCCATAACTTTGAATTAGCATGAATTGTAATGGTGTTGAAAAAATAAAAATACTGGTAGCCATCACTTCAGATAAACTTAAACCCTGGCTAGCGCCTAAAGCCCCAATAGGGACATATAGAAAAATAAATGCAAGCCCAAAAGATATTGAATCTTTTAGACCTGCATTAAATGATTTATTGGACAATAATTTCATTAGATATATCTCGCTTGTTCTATATCAAAAAATCGCTTTCTTGGACCCTTACTTCTATAGAGTAGTCTAAAAGCATCTTTGGGGTGATCATATCCTGAACTTGGATAGTGTTTAACACTACTTCTAGCATGTAGAACTTTATAGTTATCAATTATAAGGAAGCTACCTAATCTGTTATCTATTGCATGACTCTTTATGTTTTTTGCAATTTCAAATAGCTTTTCAAAAACAAAAATTTCTTCTTTAGAAGGAGTGTCATTTGCAATAGTCATTCTTTGACCATTTACATTGTCTATTCTAAAATCTAGCCTAGATAAGAATCCTCTTTCTTTGCAAGGTTCTACAATTCTAGCTTTTTTTAATTTTAGTCCATTTACATTTTTCCCTGAGATGAAATTAGCTTCAATATTTAATAAAATATCAAGTTCATTATCAGTTAAAAGATCTAAAATGTCTTTAGATTGCAAGTAAGAGGTTGGAGTATTACTTAAATCCCTACAAGTGGTTAGAGATAAATAATCGGAGCTTATATCTTCATATAAATCGTCAGAATGTAATGAAATATCACCTGAACCATTTCCCCATTCGCTAATTTCATGTGCAGATTTCTTTAAAAATAAAGCCTTATGATCTTCGTATGGATATTTTATATCCATTAAATTAAAAATATCAGATAAAGATTCATGAACAAGTAAGGACAAAGAAGGGTCATCTATAGTAAATAACTTCTAAATTCAGCTCCGTTCTTAAACATAAATCCCTCTTGAATTGTAATGTCTATTCATTCCTTGAAAACACAATGGTTAACTTGAACAGCACCTATTAAGAAAAACTCTATATTAGACTGTGTCGTAAACAGTGTAAAAAAACAATGAAAAATGTCAAATGACTTTGTTAATAAAATGTTGCAAATGTGAATAAGATCACAATTTTTAAATGATGATTGAAAAAGTAATTCTTGCTTTTAGGAAAACATCGTTTCAGAACGATATATTTAATGTTTGACTTAAAATGATGAAAAGGCAAGGGTATACTTGCCTTTATTTGGTATGAAACTATTTATACTCCACCAAAATATCATTTTCAGTTACGCTATCCCCATAAACCGGCAATAAGGTTTTTTGGTAGGCTTGTTTGAGTACACCTTCTTTTGACAGTTTTTCAATTTCAGCGTTGAGCCAATTTAATAAATCCGCTGCGTCTTTACGAACGGCAGGCGCAATCACATCTTGATCGCCGAAGCTTTTCACGCCCACGGTATAGCCCGGATTTTGTTTTACCCAAGCGAATAAGAAGGTGTTGTCATTGGATAGGGCATCCCCTCTGCCGTCCCGCAGCACTTCAAAGGTTTCTGTGTTTTGTTCAAATTTTAATAATTTGATATTCGGATAATTTTTTGTGAAGAAAATATCTGCCGTGGTGCCTTTATCAACGATGAGGGTTTTGTCTTTTAATTGCTCAAGATCCGTAATCACTTCACCATTTTTTGAAACCACGCCAAGCGCCACTTTCATATAAGGATTGGCAAAATCCACCACCTCTTTTCGCGCAGCGGTGACGGTGAAATTGGCGAGGATAATATCCACTTTTTTGGACAGTAAATATTCCGCACGATTGGCGGCATCCACCAATACAAATTCCGCTTTATTTTCATCACCTAAGAGATCTTTGGTGATGGCTTTGCCGATTTCCACATCGAAACCTTGGCTTTTTCCTTGGGCATCAACATAGCCAAAAGGCGGTTTGTCGCTGAATACGCCAATTCTGATTTTGCCGGCTTGTTTCAACTGCTCAATGGTTGAGGCTGTTTGTGAAGCCTCTTTGCTTGGCGTATTGTCACCGCAAGCGGTAAGCCCTAGGGCGAGGGTCGCAGTGGCAAAAAGTGCGGTTAAATTTTTAAATGTTTTCTTCATAGTTTGTTCCTCTCGGTTCATAATTTAAGATGTTTAAAAATGTTTTTGCCCGATCTGTGGTGGGATGGGTGAAAAAATCTTCCGGTTTGGCTTGTTCGATAATTTGCCCTTTATCCATAAAAACAATGCGATTTGCCACTTGGCGGGCGAACCCCATTTCGTGGGTGACGATCAACATTGTCATCCCTTCTTTGGCAAGCCCTAAAATCACGTCTAGTACCTCGCGTACCATTTCGGGGTCGAGCGCGGCAGTGACTTCGTCAAACAACATAATCTCAGGATTCATACAAAGCGCACGCACAATGGCGATCCGTTGTTTTTGCCCGCCGGAAAGTTCACGAGGATAGGCGTTTTTCCGATCAAATAATCCCACACGTTTTAATAATTCGTCCGCCTGTTTTTCGGCTTCAGCCCGATCACGCTTTTGAACCTTTAAAGGCCCGAGCAAAATATTGTCGATCACCGATAAATGGGCAAATAATTCATAGCTTTGAAACACCATACCAATGCGTTGACGAGCATTGACCCAACTGATGTCTTTGCCCAGCTCGCCGGCATTTTGGAGTAATAATTGACCGATCTTTATGGGTTCTAAGCCGTTTAATGTGCGGAGTAATGTGCTTTTTCCACAGCCGGACGGGCCTAAAATCACCACGACTTCCCCTTTTTCTATGGAAAGATTAATGCCTTTTAATGCTTCAACCTCACCATAGTTTTTAACCAAATTTTTTATTTCTAATAATGCCATAGATATTCCTTAGCTTTCCCAACGGGTTTCTAAATAACGGGAAAATAATGAGAGCGGATAACAGATCATAAAATAGAGCAAGAAAATGATGCCATAGATCCACAAGGCCGCCGATTGATTGCTAAACAATGAATGTTCAATAATTTGCTGACCGACTTTAATCACTTCTATGACACCGATTAACATCGCAAGGGAGCTGGTTTTCACCATACGGGTGAAAAGATTAATGGCACTTGGGGTCACACGTTTTAGACTTTGCGGCAGCAAAATATAAATAAAGGTTTGAAAAGGTGTTAAACCCAAAGCATAAGCGGATTCAACCTGATGTTTTTCGATGGAAGTTAACGCACCACGCACGAGATCGCCCATTTCTGCGGTGCCCCAAAAAATAAATACCCAAATGCACACAGTGATGCCATCTAAATGTATGCCAAACCATTTTGCTAAGCCAAAGTAGGTGATAAACAGGAGAACGAGCAAAGGAATGAGGCGGACAAATTCTAAATAAACTTGGCAAATGGCTTTAACGACGGTATTTTTGCTTGTCATTACCACGCCTAAAATGACCCCAAAAAGACAGGCAAAAAAGACGGAAACAAAGGCAATTTCAGCCGTCACCCAAAGACCGCTTAGCAGTCTGGTGAAATTATTGCCTTGGAATAATAATTCAAACCCCATATTTTGCTCTCCGTGTGCGCTGTTCTACATAACGAATAAAAATTGAAATAGGTAGCAAAATGACTAAATAAAACACTACTAATAAAAATAAGGCTTCGTTGGTTTTATAATCCATCCCGATAATTTCTTTTGCCATAAACATCAGTTCAGCCACCGCAACAGCGCTGATAACAGAGGTTTCTTTCATTAAAAACAGACAGTTCGCCCCAATTGCCGGTATGGAAATTGCCAATGCTTGTGGAAAAATCACATAACGAAAGGCTTGAAATGGCGTTAAACCAATGCTGAGAGCGGATTCAATTTGACCTTTGGACACTGCTTTTAAGCCGCCACGAATTGCTTCAGCCATATAGCTTCCACCCAAAAAAGCTAAACCGATTATGCCGCACGTAAAACCGTCTAATTTGATACCGACTTTTGAAAGCCCGAAATAGAGGAAGAAAACTTGGATGAGTAATGGGGTATTGCGTGAAAGCTCAATATAACTTTTTACTAACCAATTCAATGGCTTAATCTGATAAGTATTAATGACGGCGCAAATCGTCCCAATGATAAAGGAGAATAAAATTCCCCAAAACGAGAGGGCAAGCGTCATCAATGTGGCATCAGCAAAACGTGGTAACACGCTGATAATATAGTCCCAATTCATTTTTTTGCATCACATAATCGTTTCCATTGGCATATAGTAGAAAAGAATTTTCTTATCGGGAAAGAATTGAAGTGAATTAATTATAATGAAATGGAATAAATGAATTTTTGATATAGGGATAGAAAAAGTGCGGTCAATGTTGACCGCACTTTAGGAGAGATTAGCTAAACATCGCTGAAATGGATTCTTCGTTGCTGATGCGGCGAATGGCTTCGGCAAGCATTGAAGAAAGGGTGAGAATACGTACTTTACCGAGGGCTTTCATTTCTGTAGAAAGCGGAATCGTGTCGGTCACAACGATTTCATCGATTGCATCACTGGCTAGATTTTTCGCCGCCGCTCCGGAAAAGACAGCGTGGGTGGCATAAGCAAATACACGTTTTGCGCCACGCTCTTTTAAGGCTTCTGCTGCTTTGCACAAGGTGCCACCGGTGTCGATCATATCATCGACAAGAATACAATCACGCCCTGCAACATCCCCAATAATATGCATCACTTGAGCCACATTGGCGTGTGGACGGCGTTTATCAATAATCGCCATATCGGTATCGTTTAACAATTTTGCCACTGCACGGGCACGTACGACACCACCAATATCCGGAGAAACGACAATTGGGTTTTCAAGGTCGGTTTTTTTCAAAATGTCATGAATGAGTACCGGAGATCCGAATACGTTATCTACCGGCACATCGAAGAAACCTTGGATTTGTTCTGCGTGTAAATCGCAGGTGAGGACACGGTCGATTCCTACAGTAGAAAGCATATCTGCAACAACTTTAGCGGTGATAGGCACACGGGCAGAGCGGACACGGCGATCTTGGCGTGCATAACCGAAATAAGGAATCACCGCAGTAATGCGACCTGCGGAAGCACGGCGTAATGCATCCACCATCACGATTAATTCCATTAAATTATCGTTGGTTGGGGCACAGGTTGACTGGATGATAAAGACATCCGCTCCCCGTACGTTTTCATTGATTTGAACTTGAATTTCTCCATCGCTGAAACGACCAACAGTCGCATCGCCAAGAGAAATATATAAACGTTCTGAAATGCGTTTTGCAAGTTCAGGAGTGGCATTACCCGCAAAGAGTTTAATGTCTGGCATTTTTTTATGACCTCAGGTTAAATTGTCGATGAGTTAGGGAGATTGTGGCGTTTCAACAGTTGATGTAACGGTGAAACATTGAGTCCTTTCGCAACAAAACCGAATAATTCTTTTGGTTTTTGTTGAAAACATGCTTGGGCGTTTGCCTCGTTATCAAATTCGGCGAATACGCAAGCACCGGTTCCGGTTAATCTTGCCGGCGCATATTGTAGCAACCAGTTCAGGGCTTTTTCAACGTCTGGATAGTGATTTAACACAATTTTTTGGCAATCGTTTTCGTAAGGCGAACTCAGTAGCTTATCTAAGGTTCTTTTCGGTGTGCTACGGGGGAGAGCCGGATCATTGAAAATTGCTGCTGTGGAAATTGCGTTTTCCGGTTTTAGCACGACAAACCATTTTTCCGGCGGATGGCAATAAGTGATTTTTTCGCCTACGCCCTCAGCAAAAGCTGCATGGCCGTGGATGAAAATAGGTACATCGGCCCCCAATTCCAATCCTATTTCTGCCAGTTCATCAAGGGATAAATTCGCTCCCCAAAGCGCATTTAAGGCAAGGAGTGTGGTGGCCGCATTGGAAGATCCGCCCCCGACACCGCCACCCATAGGAAGGATTTTCTCTAAATGAATGGTTGCACCTCGGGTGATATGGGCTTTGTCCTGCAAACGTTTTGCCGCTCGGTAAATTAAATTATCTTCGGTTTTTAAATGAGGAATTTCCGGTGTGATAAGGATATCGCGACTTTGTTCACAAACTTCAATATGAAGCCAATCGCCAAAATCAAGAAATTGGAAGAGGGTTTGTAATTCGTGGTATCCGTTGGGCAATCTTCCGTTGATATAAAGGAATAAATTGAGTTTTGCAGGGCTTGGAAAGCGCCGAGGTTTTCCAAGTAAATCGAGTGAAGAAAGTGCGGTCGAAAATTGATGGGTTTTCATCAAAACACCCACTCATCCACACGGATTTTTAGGGTTTGGGCGGTATTTTGGTTTTTCAGTAAGATATTTTCCGGCATAGCATTTTCTGCGTGGTAAGTTAAATAATCCGCTGTCCAAGTAGATCCCTCGAAAGGATAACTGAAAGTGCCGAGTAAATGATTCATTCCCACTTTATAATCAGAATGGATAGCAGGTTGTCCTTTCAGCCAATAAGCAAGATGTTCGAGGGGGATATCCATCCCGATCATTTCTTGCAGTAATAATTTGGCATTGCGTGCCGATTGTCGATTGCCATTATTGTCTGAAATCGTCATTCCCTGTGGTTGCATTTCAATCAGTAAAGTGGCTTTACTGATAAGCGAATAGAGTTTAAGGGTATAGGATTGTGGATGTTGATATTGCCATTCAAAACGGCTGGAAAAACGTTCTGTCGGGCTAATGTAACCGATTTGCCCTTTGGCACGATATTGATGGATTTTTTCGATTTTTTGTAAGTGTTGTTGCCAAGTGGCATCGGTTTTATCAAGATATTGCACATTGGTTGGACGCTCTGCATCTAAGGTACAGGCACTAAGGATTGTTGCAATAAAAAGTGCGGTTAAAAATTTTAATGATTTCATAGGTGATATTTCGCCAAAAAATTGTGGTTATTGTAAGATCTCATCGCTATTTAGTAAAGGCTGTTTTCATTGTCTTTGATAGGCTTTTTTCATCTCGCTGATGGCGTGAGTTCTGCGGCGGTTTAATTCATCCCGAATCGCTTGTTTTTCAAATCCCTCTGCGAGTACTTGTTGAACATCCACTTTTTTAGCCGCTTCTAATAAGGCGTTAATGTAATCCCATTGTGGGTATTCCCGTATTTCAAAACCGGTTCTTCCCCGTGTATCAGCAAGGCATAGGAAAAGAAATTCTTGGAACCGTTGCGGTTTACGCCATACATCAAAACGGTTAAAGAGTTTCATCACGGTTTCCGGACGAAGTTCAAAGGCTTTGTGAATATGAGTATGATATTCACAGCTCAGCTCTGCAAGTTCTTGGTAATAGCTTGGCACTTTTAATCGCTTAGAGAGAGTTCGGGTCGGTTTAATGCCCGCTTGTTCATGCCCATGATGATGAGGCAGGATTTCTTTCGGCGTGAGGGCTTTGCCAAGATCATGACAAATTGCCGCAAAACGCACCGCACTTTTGTTGAGTTGAGGTTGATTTTCTGTGAGTTTCACTGCCTGCTGTAACACTAACATCGTATGCACAAAGCTATCAATTTCCGGGTGATGTTGTGGGGGATTTGGCACCCCATACAGGGCATCAAGTTCCGGGAAAAGGATTTTTAAGGCACCAATTTGACGTAACACCTCAAAATAAATTTCAGGGTGTTTTTCATTGAGTGCTTTTTCAGTTTCAAGCCACACCCGTTCTGGGGTTAAATGTGAGAGTTCACCACTTTGTACCAGATTTTCCATTAATTGAAGGGTTTCCGGGGCGATGTGAAAGCCTAAATGATGAAAACGGGCGGCAAAGCGGGCAACCCGTAGAACCCGCAAGGGATCTTCTGCAAAGGCCGGGGAAATGTGGCGTAAAATTCGCTTATCTAAATCCTGTTTGCCCTGATAGGGGTCATAAAGATTGCCCTGTTTATCTTGCGCCATAGCGTTGATCGTGAGATCTCGGCGGATAAGATCTTGTTCTAGCGTGATATGTTCTGAAAAATCGCAGAGAAACCCGGTATAACCGTGACCGGATTTTCGTTCTGTCCTCGCCAAGGCATATTCTTCTTTGGTTTTGGGATTGAGAAAAACAGGAAAATCTTTGCCCACCTGTTGATAGCCTTGCGCCAATAACTGTTGCGGTGTCGCTCCAACGATCACCCAATCCCGATCTTTGACAGGCAAATCGAGGAGCTGATCCCGAACGGCTCCCCCCACTAAATAGATTTCCATGAATTTTCCTTAAAAAGAACACCGAACGGAGGCTCGGTGTTATTGATTATGCCCAACCATCACGACGTTTACGTCTTGGTAAAATATGCGGAATGATTAAGCCGAGTAATAAGCCTACGCCCAGTACGGAGCCGCCATAAATAAACCATTGAATAGCAATTTCACGTTTGCCTACATCAAGCATCGCTTCCAAATCCCGATTTTTATTTTTGACGATTTCTAATTCACGTTTAAGCTGAGAATTTTGTTCTAATAATTCGCTACTTTGTTGTTCTGATTGTTTGGTACGGCGTTGCATTTCCACCGTCCGTTGTTGCCAGTCACTGTCTAAATGGTTGAGTTTTAAGGTTAATTCCTGAATTTGTGCTTTTAATTTCGGGTTTTCGAGTTTACTGCTTGGTGTATTACTGAGTTCGGACGTTAAAATCCACGCTTCACGGTTTTTACTGTCACGAATGAGGCTGTATTTACCTTGTCGATCCAATACATTCACTTGTTCTCCCGATTGAATGGCTCCCGCAATCTTAAATTGATCACCGGCACCACGGCGAAGATAAGTATTCAGATTTTCCGTAACATATTGCGTTTCTGCATAAGCGGTATTGAGGGCAGAGCCGAGTAAAATAGTCGGGAGTAAAAATTGAGTTAATATTGAGGCGATTTTTGGCATAGTTATCCTTTAAAATTTTTTAGTCACTTGGGGTGTGACCTTAATTGAGAAAGAAAGTGCGGTCAAATTTAACCGCACTTTTTTTAATTAGTGAAAAATTGCTCGCAAGATATAAAAAATCACGATAGCAAAGAAAGCCCCGGCCGGTAGGGTGACGACCCAGGAGCTAATAATATTGCGGATTACCGTTAAGTTTAACGCAGCAATACCACGGGCAAAACCAATCCCTAAAATTGCGCCCACAAGGGTTTGTGTGGTCGAGATCGGTAAGCCGGTGCCGGAAGCCACAACCACAGTCATTGCCGTTGCAAATTGAGCGGCGAAACCACGGCTTGGAGTTAAATCTGTGATACCGGAGCCCACTGTTGCCATCACTTTTTGCCCCATAGAAATTAATCCTACGGCAATACCTAACGCCCCTAATGGTAGAATCCACCAAGCTAATGTGCCACCCGACACAATTTTACCGCCTTCATCAACAATGGATACCACGGCTGAAAGTGGACCAATTGCGTTGGCGACATCATTAGAACCATGAGCGAACGCCATCGCACAAGCGGTTAAAAGCATTAGAATACTGAATACTTTTTCCACAGCACCAAATGTCCCCTTTGTGGCGGATTGGGCAAACGTTTTGCTGCGGAAGTAGAAATGGAAGAAAATCATACCAACAAGGCTGATCGCCAATGAAATGGATAAGGTTTCAGCGTTAGAAAGGTGCAACCCTACGTGTTTCAAGCCTTTTTTCATGGTGACGATACAGAGCACAAAAATGGTGATCCCCATATAATAAGGACCGTATTTTTGTGCATTTTTAAGCGGATGTTCGGTGTCAAAGATGAGCTTTTGTGTGCTGGCAAAAATAGCGTAAGCCAAAATTCCGGCAATCACCGGGGTGACAAACCAGCTTCCCACAATACTACCGATGGTTGACCAATCTACGGAGCCGGGGCCAATAGTGACGCAAGCAAAGCCAACGATTGCCCCAATGATGGTGTGTGTACCGGAAACCGGCCAACCCATTTTTGTTGCGATAAATAACCAAGCCCCGGAAGCAAAGAGGGCGGAGATCATGCCAAGTGCAAGAATATCCGGTGTATTGATAAACTGCATTGGATCGATGACACCACTTTTAATGGTTTCTGTCACTTCACCGCCGGCAAGATAAGCACCGGCTGATTCAAAAATTAATGCAATAATAATCGCTTGTTTTACAGTAATTGTACCTGAACCCACAGAGGTTCCCATTGAATTTGATACATCATTGGCGCCAATACCAAACGCCATAAAAAAGCCAAACACAGCGGTGATCAATACCAACCATGTGCCATATTGATGAATTATTTCCATCGTATTTTCCTATGTATATGAGTTTTATGAACGCGCTAACATTAATTCAATACGTGAACCGACACGTTGTGCTTGGTCGGCAAGGACGCCCACCCATTCAATGATTTTATATAAGAACATCACATCAATTGGGTTGTAACGGCTTTCAATGGTGTAAAGCATTTTACGCAACTTAATTTGCATTTGATCCGTATCGTCTTCAATGCTATCTAATTCTTGAATCATATTGTTCACGAGTTGCAATTCACGGCCTTTAAAACCGGTTTCCAAAAGTTTATCCATTTCTGCAATGACTAAATGCGCTTGATGAATGGAATCTAAACTGCGGCGAACATAGCTTAAAAAATCTTCCTGCATTTCTTCAGGGATACCAAACTGACGACCAATCATACGACCGGCAATATCTTTGGCGAAGTTGGCGAGTTTGTCTTGTTGTGTCACCAATTCAAGTAAATCGGTGCGGTCGATAGGTAAGAATAAACCGCGTGGCAATTTCAAACGAATTTCGCGTTTAAGGCTATCTGCTTCACGCTCGCGCTGGGAAATTTCTAAACGCATATTTTCCGCATTTTCCCAATCCTTTGAGAAGGTTTTTTCAAAAAAAGGAATTAAAAGATCACAACATTCCGTTACTTTATCGGAATGTTTTTGCAAAGGTTTTAAGGGCGAGTGGGCAAATAATCCAAGAATATTATTCATTGCCATATCTCATTTACTCCATAATGGGGGTTAAAATTCGTGCGCATATTACCTGATTTTTATTTGAAATAGAATTGATTTTATAGATAACAGACATCGGTTTGTTGATCTATGTTTCAATCTTACGGGTTGTGATTCGCTGTGGGAGGAAATGAGGTTTTTTTGAGCATAAAATTTACGAATAACGTTTACTTTCAAAGAATCCGATCAAGCACAGCACAATGCAAAGACAATCTATTGACCGTATGATCAAAATACCCGTTTGTTTTAATGCTACCGGTGAAATGATATTCCAACAAATAAAGGCTAAATTTGAGAGGAGTAGAACCATCATCCAAAATCGTTGTTTTTGTCTGACGGTTCTGATTTGTGGATGAGGGTAGCGTCTTGCCATAATGCGAAGATAAGTTCCAATTGCTATCAACCCCATAGCACTACCGACATATTGAAGCCATTTATAAATCGGGATGTAAATTTCTTTTTGTAAGAAGGGGAAGATTTGGACAAAATAGCCTGTGCTATGCGTGAAATTATCAAGGAAAATATGTGAAAGCATCCCTATCCAAGTGGAAAATAAGAAGATCATTAGCCATTTCCAATAAGGGAGAGGGCGTGTTTCTGGGAGCTTATGTGAGAAACGCTGTGGTAAATTTGCCCAGAGCGGTGTTTTTAATACAGTAAGATAAATAGCATAAAAGAGTAAACAAAGCGGTAAATTCAACCATTCACTCTGAAAAACAGTATGCCCACCGTCAGCCGGTTTACCCGACAAATAATAAATAAAATCAGAGGACATTGAGCCTAAAACAAGACCCGGAAAGCAAAAATAGCACCGGGATAGGGGGAAAATAATAGCGGGATGGACAAGAGTAAATGGCATTATGACTCCTAGTATATTGGGATAGTAAATTATTTAGAGAATCTAATTCTCTGTTCTTAAGGCATTTACCTGTTCAAATTCTCTTAGATTATTACGGATAAGAATTAACCCTTCATTGCCTACTATGCGAGCAGAACGCTTTTTAATCTCTTCACTAAATCGAACTTCCGCCGGTAAACGGATTGCTTGGCTACGGTTCGTCATAATAATCGCGGCAGTCATTTTTACGCCTTATGCTTAAAATGTATATGGCGTAAGCATATCCCTGTTTTATTCTTTTGGATAGAATAATCTGCACATCAAATCTTAAATTTAGCCTAACTTTAACCTGCATTCCTATTTCCTCCATTTTTATCTAGAAATTGTAAAGCTATCATAAAAGATTGCTCAAAAAAAAAACAATATATAATCATTTTTTGTACTACTAGCACAGCGTTAGGATTATGAAAGAAGGTTTAATCAAAATAATGGAAAGTTTTTCAGCAGCGGGGCTATCTTTCATTATGAAGGGCATAATAAAGATTTTTCCCCGATCTTATCGACAAGTTTTAATTCCTTTTTGTTATCAAGAACAGCTAAAGGTTATTCAAACAATCTTGGGAAAAATCCCTGAAGATACTGTAAGAATGTGGCTCTCTGAACTGATTCAAAGTGATATGAATATGATCAATTTAAGCCAAAAATCAGAGATAAATCGCTTAATGAGTGCGGTAAATGATTTGCTTGCTTTGGTAGAGAAACAATCATCAATGCTAAATAAAATATTGTTAAATGGTGATCAAAATATCATTGATGTATTAAGAAACAACTTTTCTAATGAATGGTTATGGTTGATAGCTTTCTATTTATTTCAAAATCAAGATCCAAAATTAAAAGAACAGGTTATTAAGTATCAGTTATTGAAATCTATTCAGCATCTTAATGAATTTTCATTAGAAGAATTTGGGCGATTACCGAATGATACAGCGGAACTTTATCAAGGTGAAATTGAGAATTTTTCGCCAACCGCTAAAGGTATTTTTTTCGCAGAGCAGGGCAAAATAGCACAGTATTTATCAGAAATTAAATCACAATTTTTACCACAGGAGTAAATAATGAAAAAAATCTCAGCACTGTTTATCGTGTCAGGCATATTGGCGGGCTATCCCACCACAATGGTTGCCAAAACCTATTCTGCCTCAAGTCATGATTTGAGAATGGCAAAAGCAGGTTTTACATATTCAATGTTACAAATTGCTAAGCAGTTTGATCCTGTATTTAAGGATATTCATCCGGTAGATAATCAGAAAAAAGATTTTGATATTGCATTTGAGTGGTATCAAAAAGCGGGTGAAGCGGGAGATAAAGAGGCAAGTTGTCGGCTTGGCGATTATTACTGGGACAAGCAACATTATCAACAGGCGCTTTATTGGTATGAGACTAAAAAGGGTAGCGATTACTTTGGGTATAGTGGAAATGTTGCTAGGAATTATGAAGGTTGTGCTCAGAAAGGGAGAGTATTTGAGATATATCATAGAGGTTTAGGTGTGCCAAAAAACTATGATAAAGTTATACAACTTTATAACAGTCGTAATCGTAATATAGGTAAAGAGAGCCAAATTATTTATCTTTTTCAGCAAGAGAAGGCCGGAGAAAAACTTGAGTTTTCTTCACTGTTAAAACGAGCAGGGCAGGGCGATCTTAAAGCGATGAAAATACTGGGAGCGATGTATGAGGTTGTTGATGCCTCTATTTATCCTTATGTGCCTTTTGAGCGGGATGAGTTTAAAGGGGGGAAGGATAAAGTGCTATTTTGGTTAGAAATGGCAGAAGAAAGAACGGGGGATCCACAAATCCAATATTGGTTAGGACGGCAGAAAAACATAAAATGGCTTAAGAAAGCCGCAGATCAGGGATATGCGGTGGCTCAATTCGGTTTAGCTGCTGAATATTATCGAGGAGATATAACTATTCTTGATCTTGATAAAGCCAAGGATTATGCGAAATTAGCCTGTAAAAATGGGGAGCATAGAGGTTGTGAATTGTATAAAAGTATTCAAAAATATCCTAATATTGAAGACTTCATTAAGGATGAAAATAGCTTTCCTCTTCTGCTGAGTATAGGCGGATATTAGTATTGATCAAAATAAGATGAGTTATCTTTTTCTTTCATTGATAATGGGTTATTTTTATTAAGGCATCAACCAATGAAAAAATATTTTTTGATTTTATGCACGCTTTTCGTTTTTTCAGCTAATGCACAAAATTTTGGCACAGAAATTAAAAGCGGAGTGATATATGGCATCTATCAACAATGTAACGATGAAAATAACGAGATGGCAAAATTAGCAAATGTGATGAATGTTGCTAAGCCCAAATGGTGTGGTTGCTTAATTTCTCAAATTCAACAACAATTTGAACAACGCAACCTTGAGGAACGCTTAAATCAAGGCAATATTACCATTAACCAATTTGAGCGGGAAATGGGAAAAACAGGTGAAAAAGCCGCCGAGTATTGTGTGAATAAACTTATAAAATAAATCAACGGATAACTCTCCCATAACTTGAAAATACCTGTATCCGAAATTATTCGGATACAGGTATTTTTTATGAATGAAAAATTCAACGCATTTTCTGACAGGTAGAAATCAATTTTATCTTGTACGGCACATCAGGGTGTAAGGCAACACACAAAAACCTTGATTTATTTATATTTACTTGTATATTTAACCAGTTAAATTAATAAGGATTCCTCCCTATGATCAATGAAATTGAACTCAAACTTGCCGTTTCTCCGGAAACATTTCACTTGCTTGAAAAGCACCTCCAACAATTTAACCCATTAGTGCGTGAAAGCATCTGCTTAGGTAATACTTATTATGATTATCCCGATCATTTTCTCGCCAAACAAAAAATGGGCTTGCGTATTCGTCAAGAAAATCAAACGCTTACCTTAACGCTAAAAACGAATGGAGAGGTCGTTGGCGGCTTGCATCACCGCCCTGAATATCATTTACCGCTCGATAAAAAAGACGTGCCAACGAACGATCAATTACGCACTTTATATCCTTTTGAGCAACTGCCGGCGACATCGCTAAAACCCATTTTCTCCACGGATTTTAACCGCACTTTTTGGTTAGTTAAATTTCGAGATGCCAAAATTGAAGTTGCCTTTGATCAAGGGGAGATTGTGAGCGGCGAGCGTTCACAGCCTATTTGTGAAATTGAGTTTGAATTAAAAGAAGGGAAAGTCAGTGATCTTTTCTATTTTGTGGAAGAATTACCCGTTTTGACCGATATTTATTTTAGCAGTGCGAGCAAGGCGAAGCGTGGCTATCAACTCAGTCATCCGGTAGTTTTAACGGATTGGCTAAATAAATGGCGTGATTTCTTGAATCAAGAGAGAGAAGAAAGTGCGGTCGATTTTAACGCAAAATTTCATCGCCTTTTAAAAATGGAGCAAGCCTTGGTGGAAGAAACGCTGTCTTTACCGCCCTCGCTTTTTAGCCAAGATTTTATGAAAACCGTGGAACGGGTCGGGGCATTTTTCAATTTGTATCATTATTATGATGAAAATAAGGCATTGTTTGAGCAGATTCTGGAACAGGCAAGCGGAAGCGCAATAATAGAAGATGATATATTGCCGCAATTGCTTGAAAGCAATCAAACCTTTCTTAATAAAATTCAGGCATTGATTCGCTTTCACAGTGAAACCAAAGACAATGAAAAAACCATTGAAAAATTAACCGCACTTTTTACGACACGTTTGTATTTTGAACGAATGATGAAATTAATGCGTTTAGCGGTGTCAGGCGAATCAAGTGTATATCATTAGTTTGAAATAATTTTATTTTATGGAGAAATAACATGGCGAAAGCCCCTAAAACGGCTTATGTATGTAATGATTGTGGTGCGGAGTATTCCCGTTGGCAAGGGCAATGCTCCGCTTGCAAAGCTTGGAATACGATTAGCGAAGTACGGTTGATTTCTGCGGTAAAAAGCAAAAATGATCGTTTCAGTGGTTATGCCGGCGAAACACAAGCAAAAATTCAGACCTTATCGGAAATCAGTTTGCAAGAAACGCCACGCTTTACCAGTGGATTTAAAGAGCTTGATCGCGTGTTAGGGGGGGGGATTGTACCGGGAAGTGCGATTTTGATCGGGGGGCATCCCGGTGCAGGAAAAAGTACCTTATTATTGCAAGTGATGTGTGGTTTGGCGCAAAAAATGACCGCACTTTATGTCACGGGAGAAGAATCCTTACAGCAAGTGGCGATGCGGGCGAATCGTTTAGGTTTACCGAATGACAAGCTCAATATGCTTTCCGAAACTTCGGTGGAGCAAATTTGCAATCTGGCGGATCAGTTAAAGCCACAAATTATTGTGATTGATTCCATCCAAGTGATGCATTTGGCGGATATTCAATCTTCTCCGGGGAGTGTCGCCCAAGTGCGGGAATGTGCCGCTTTCCTCACCCGTTATGCGAAAACCCGTCAAGTGGCGATTATTATGGTGGGGCACGTCACTAAGGATGGCACGCTTGCCGGCCCTAAAGTCTTAGAGCACGCCATTGACTGTTCCTTGCTTTTAGAGGGGGAAGCGGATTCTCGTTATCGTACCCTACGTAGCCATAAAAATCGCTTTGGCGCAGTGAATGAATTAGGGGTATTTGGAATGACGGAACAAGGTTTGCGTGAGGTGAAAAATCCCTCCGCAATCTTTCTCAGCCGTGGCGATGAGCAAACCTCGGGCAGCTCGGTGATGGTGCTATGGGAAGGCACACGCCCGCTTTTAGTGGAAATTCAAGCTTTGGTGGATCATTCTATGCTATCAAATCCACGCCGTGTGGCAGTTGGGTTGGAACAAAATCGGTTGGCATTATTGCTTGCTGTGTTACACCGCCACGGTGGGTTACAAATGGCGGATCAAGATGTGTTTGTCAATGTGGTGGGGGGGGTGAAAGTCACCGAAACCAGTGCGGATCTTGCGCTATTGTTGGCGTTGATTTCCAGTTTTCGTAATCGTCCCTTGCCACAAGATTTAGTGATCTTTGGCGAAGTGGGGCTTGCCGGTGAGATTCGTCCGGTACCAAGTGGACAAGAGCGAATTAGTGAGGCGGCAAAACACGGATTTAAACGTGCGATCATTCCTTTTGGTAATAAACCGAAAAGTGCGGTTGAAAATATGCAGGTTTTTACGGTGAAAAAATTAGCGGATGCGTTATCCGTATTGGATAATTTCTAGAAATGCATTGTCATACTGGAAACCTTGGCAAAATGGATTAAAATAGCGTGCTTGGAAATGGGGAGGGAACAAAATGGAAAAGAAAAAACCACTGGATGCCATTGATATTAAAATTCTTAATGAACTACAACGCAACGGCAAAATTTCAAATATCGATCTCTCCAAAAAAGTCGGATTATCTCCCACACCTTGTTTAGAGCGGGTAAAACGCTTGGAAAAGCAAGGAGTGATTATGGGCTATCGTGCCTTGCTTAATCCGGAGTTGCTTGATGCACCACTTTTAGTGATTGTTGAAATTACCCTTGTGCGCGGGAAACCCGATGTATTTGAAGAATTTAATGCCGCCATTCAAGCCCTTGATGACATTCAAGAATGCCATCTTGTATCCGGTGATTTTGACTATTTGTTGAAGACCCGAGTGGCAGATATGGCGGCTTATCGAAAATTATTAGGGACAACATTGCTTCGTTTGCCCGGTGTGAACGATACACGCACCTATGTTGTCATGGAAGAAGTCAAACAAACAAACTATCTTGTTTTAAAATAAAAATGATTAAACGAATTACTGAACGATTTACACCAAAACAATATCTTGCTGAATTGATTCTAGGTTTGACCGCACTTTTCGGTTTATATATGATTGTGGCTTGGTCAAGTTATACACCGCTAGACAACGCTTGGTCAACCGCAAGTTTTCAAACTGAAACCATCAATAAAGCCGGGGCTTTTGGGGCGTGGGTTATTGATATCTTTTTTGTGTTTTTCGGTTATGTGGGTCATTTATTTCCTTTTTTGATTTTTCTTGTCCCTGTATTTTTATTGAAAAAGAAAGCCGTTCGTTTTCTTTCTGCGACTAAAATCCTGTTACGTAGCTTTGGGTTTATCACGTTGCTGATGGGGTTGACCATGATAGCAACATTATTGTTTTCCAACACAAATTATTATTTATCCGGTGGGGTGCTGGGCGGTAGCCTTGTTATATGGCTTTATCCGACTTTAGGAAAATTCGGTTGCATTCTGCTGGGCTTTGTCCTCTCCATCGTGGGCTTTATTTTTTGTTCCGGAGCATCTTTGATTCGCCTTATTATCCGTTTTTATCATTGGTTAACCATGAAAAATGAGCGCCCGACAAATGGAGAACAATCTGAAAAATCCGTTGAAGAATTAGAACAAATTGTCATTCAAAAACCGGGATCATTTGGGGAAAACAACGATAATGTGACGAAAGAAGTGCTTCAAAATGAAGAAATACATTCAACAATGAATGAAGAGGTTGAAAATCCCCTTGTTCAACCGGAAACGCTGATCAATATCAGCGGTTTGTCGTCATCGGCGCTTCCCCCTTCTGATATCCAACAAACCACATCCGAATTTAACGAAAATTTTAAATCCTTCAAAACAGAAAGTTTTGATGAATTACCGAAAGTAAGCATTACCGGTTATGGTGAAACCACATCGCAAACAGCCGTTCCGACTTGGGAGGGGGCAAGCCAAACAAGTCATCTAAAAGAAACGCAAAGTGCGGTTGATTTGGTTTCTGTTTCTACGTTAAACGAACCGGCAATGCCAACTGTAAGGTTAGCACCAATGATGGAAAATTCATTGTCAGAATCGACCGCACTTTCTGACGAAATGAATGACTTGGCACGTCAATTTGCCGAACAAGAACAACAACGCCTTGCAGAAATGGAAGTTCGTGCGAAAGCCTTGAATGCGGAAGAGGCATTAAAAGTCATTTTGGCTGAGCCACAAACCTCACTGCAAGAAACGCAAGAGAAAGAAATCACACCGATTTATAAGCCTTATGGGGATTCCTTAATCCATCCGGCATTTCAACAACCGACAACAAAACGTGAGAAACCAAGCACGCCATTACCAAGTTTGGATTTATTGGAATATCGCCCAACCCAAGCGCAAGACATTACCCGAGAGGAAATTCATGATACCACCCAGCGCATTGAACAGCAGTTGCGGAATTTTAACGTCAAAGCAACAGTGAAAAATGTGCTGGTTGGGCCGGTAGTGACACGTTATGAACTGGAATTACAACCGGGGGTAAAAGCCTCAAAAGTGACCAATATTGATACGGATTTGGCGCGAGCGTTAATGTTCCGCTCCATTCGTGTGGCGGAAGTCATTCCGGGTAAACCTTATATTGGGATTGAAACACCGAATGCCCATCGTCAAATTGTGCCGTTACGTGATGTGTTGGACAGTAATGAATTCCGGGATTCTCAAGCCTTGTTACCAATGGCATTGGGGAAAGACATCAGCGGTAAACCGGTTGTGGTGGATCTCGCCAAAATGCCCCATTTATTGGTGGCGGGTTCAACAGGTTCCGGTAAATCCGTGGGCGTGAATACTATGATTCTTAGTTTGCTTTTCCGTGTTCAACCGGAAGAAGTGAAATTTATTATGATCGACCCGAAAGTAGTAGAGCTTTCCGTTTATAACGATATTCCGCATTTGCTCACCCCGGTGGTGACCGATATGAAAAAAGCAGCCAATGCATTACGCTGGTGTGTGGATGAAATGGAACGCCGCTATCAATTACTTTCCGCTCTTCGTGTGCGAAATATTGAAGGGTTTAACGAAAAAATTGATGAGTATGAAAAAATGGGAATGCCAATCCCGAACCCAATTTGGAAACCGGGTGATACCATGGATCAAATGCCACCGGCATTGCAAAAATTAAGCTATATTGTGGTGATTGTCGATGAGTTTGCCGATCTTATGATGGTGGCAGGAAAGCAAATCGAAGAGTTTATTGCCCGCCTTGCTCAAAAAGCCCGTGCGATAGGCATTCATTTAATCTTGGCAACCCAACGTCCATCTGTTGATGTGATTACCGGTCTTATCAAAGCTAATGTACCAAGCCGTATTGCCTTTACCGTGGCAAGTAAAATTGATTCACGCACGATTTTAGACCAAGGGGGCGCAGAAGCCTTATTGGGGCGTGGTGATATGCTTTACTCGGGGCAAGGCTCCTCAGATCTCATCCGTGTTCATGGGGCATTTATGAGCGATGATGAAGTGGTGCGTATTGCCGATGATTGGCGTGCTCGTGGAAAACCGGATTACATTGATAGTATTTTGGAAAGTGCAGATGAAGAAGAGGGCGTGGAAAAATCTGCCGGAAGTAGCGGGGAGCTGGATCCGTTGTTTGATGAAGTGATGGAATTTGTATTAACCACTGGCACCACCTCTGTTTCTGCATTGCAACGTAAATTTAGCGTAGGTTTTAACCGAGCAGCCAGAATTATGGATCAAATGGAAGAACAGGGGATTGTGAGTGCTATGCAAAATGGAAAACGTGAAATTCTTGCACGCCGACCGGATTATTAATTTCGCTTTTAAAAAGGAAAGTTAAATGAAAAAAACATCGTTAAAATTATTCACAAACTCGCTCGCTCGTTTGTTCACCTCTTACGAGGCTGTTGGCAAAGCCAAGGTTCAAAAAACAACCTTTTTTATGACCGCACTTAGTTTGATGGGGTTAGGGCTAATTGGGTTTGCCAATAACGCCTTTGCCGATGTCACCGGTGAATTACAATCACGATTAAGCCAAGTGAATGTATTAAGTGCCGATTTTTCCCAAACCGTCACCTCTGCTGGGGGGAAAAATGTGCAACAGGGCAGTGGGAAAATTCAAATTAAACGCCCGAATTTATTTAGAATGGAAACCAAATCGCCACAGGAAACTCAGATTATCGCTGATGGTAAAACTCTTTGGTATTACGATCCTTTTGTACAACAAGTCACGGCACAATGGGTAAAAGATGCGATAAATAATACCCCTTTTGTTTTATTAACCAGTGATGATAAAAGCCATTGGAACCAATATTCGGTGACACAACAGGCTGATACCTTTGTGTTAAAACCCAAATCGGCGAAAAGTAATATTAAACAATTTGATATTCGAGTGGATGCCAATGGCGTATTGAAAAATTTCAGCACCACAGAGAAAGACGGGCAAACCAACCTCTATGTATTACGCAATATTACTAATGTCTCTCTTTCCGAGAGTTTATTCCAATTCAAACTGCCAAAAGGGGTAGAATTGGACGATCAACGCAAAAAATAATCCTCAGGGCGTATTGATGACGCCCTCAATTTTTGTATTCAATTCTCTAATGGAATAAGTTTATGGCTAATCTTGATTTTGATTTTTCGGAAAATGATTTTCGTCCCCTTGCTGCCAGAATGCGTCCGACAAATCTCGATCAATATTTTGGTCAATCACATCTTATCGGTGAAGGTAAACCACTTCGCAAAGCCATTCAATCGGGTCATATCCATTCAATGATTTTTTGGGGCCCACCCGGCACCGGCAAAACCACATTAGCCGAAATTATCGCCAATCAAATTAATGCTGATGTTGAACGTATTTCAGCGGTTACCGGTGGAATAAAAGAAATTCGTGAAGCCATTGATCGTGCCAAACAAAATCGTTTGACCTCCCGAAAAACCATTTTATTTGTGGATGAAGTGCATCGTTTCAACAAAAGCCAACAAGATGCTTTTCTTCCTCATATTGAAGATGGCACGGTGATTTTTATTGGCGCAACAACGGAAAATCCTTCTTTTGAACTGAACAATGCCTTGCTTTCCCGTGCCAGGGTATATGTGCTGAAATCCTTAACCGTTAATGAAATTGAAGCGGTGCTGCAACAAGCGTTACAAGATCCTGTGCGAGGATTAGCAAAAGAGCGGTTAATTTTAGAAGAGAATTTATTACAAATGCTTGCCGAATATGCCAATGGTGATGCCCGTTTGGCTTTAAATTGCCTTGAAATGATGGTGGATATGGCAGATGAAACGGAAAAAGGCAAAAAAATTGACCGCACTTTACTCAAAACCGTGCTAGGTGAGCGACAAGCCCGTTTTGATAAGCAAGGGGATCGGTTCTACGATCTGATTTCCGCTTTGCATAAATCCGTTCGAGGGTCTGCGCCGGATGCCGCATTATATTGGTATGCCCGCATTTTAACGGCAGGGGGCGATCCGCTTTATGTGGCAAGACGATTGCTAGCCATTGCCTCGGAAGATATTGGAAATGCTGATCCCCGAGCGATGCAAGTGGCACTTGCCGCTTGGGATTGCTTCACCCGTGTCGGGGCTTATGAGGGGGAACGTGCCATTGCACAAGCCATTATTTATCTTGCTGTCGCCCCGAAAAGTAATGCGGTTTATACCGCGTTCAATACCGCAAAAGCGCAAGCCAAAAATCTGCCTGATTACGACGTGCCGCCTCATTTACGCAATGCCCCAACTAGCCTGATGAAAGATCTCGGGTTTGGTGAGGAATATCGTTATGCCCATGATGAGCCCAATGCTTACGCCGCCGGGGAAAATTATTTTCCGGAAGAATTGAAGGATACGCAGTATTATTTCCCAACAAATCGGGGAATGGAAATTCAAATTAAAGAAAAATTAGATCGCCTGCGTGAGGTAGATAAAAGTGCGGTGAAAAAACGCTACAAATAGAAATGGGGTGCATTATGTTGCCGTTGTACAACCAAATTTTACCTTGTATAAGCCCTGCAAGGCTGATTAACCCTGGCTCTATGAGGGGAGTATCGCTACAAAGCCGATCAGATAAAGTCACGCCATACGGCTTGTATGGCGTGGAAAATAAACATTGTTTATTTGTGACATAATGTTGAAACGCTTTCTTAAAGTGCGGTTAATTTTTACTGTGTTTTATCCTAAACGTTCTTTTAAATAACCTTCGTAATCCGGAATTTCAATATCAATACGTTGTTCAAAAAGTGATGAGGTGAGTAAAAAGTCAGCCGAAGCTTGGTTGATAGCAACCGGAATATTCCAAACGGTTGCTATGCGCATAAGGGCTTTCACATCAGGATCGTGAGGGGCGGCATTCATTGGGTCCCAGAAAAAAATCATCATATCAATTTTCTTTTCTGCAATAAGCCCGCCAAGTTGTTGGTCGCCCCCCATCGGACCACTTAATAAAGGCTGAATGATTAAACCGGTTTCCCGTGCCAGTAAATGCCCTGTTGTTCCTGTTGCATAAAGCTGATGTGAAGTGAGCGCAGATTGGTGTTTTTTTACCCATTGAATAAGTCCTTGTTTGCAACTGTCGTGTGCAACTAAAGCAATGCGTTTATGTTGAGAGAGTGGGCGAGTTGTTGATTTCATCGTGATTTCCTTATTTTTAAAAGATGACAAAACTTTAAATTAAAGGGAAGGACGATGCAAGGTTTTGATTATCGCTTTAATTACTTTGTAAAAACTTTTCAGAAAAGCACCGCACTTTTTCTAATGCGCTTAACGATTTTGCGGAGAAAAGCCTCACTTTGATGAAAATTTACTATCTTTATTTAAAAAAATCTTCTAAAATTTATAAGATTTGTTAAATGTTTGTAAATTGAAACAGGCATTTCTATATTCGTGTTTGGCTTTAAGTCGAACTAATTTTCACTTGATTAACAGATAAGGAAAACCTATGTCTGAGATTTTAAAAAATGACGTTGATCCAATCGAAACACAAGATTGGTTACAATCATTAGATTCTTTGATTCGTGAAGAAGGCGTTGAGCGTGCGCAATATATTATTGAGCAGGTAATCGGTCAAGCCCGTAGCAACGGTGTTTCATTGCCGACAGGTGTCACTACCGATTATGTCAATACTATTCCTGTTTCAGAGCAACCTGTTTATCCGGGGAACCGTGAAATTGAACGTCGTATTCGCTCTGCGGTGCGTTGGAATGCGATTGCGATGGTTTTACGTAGTCAGAAAAAAGATCTCGACTTAGGTGGTCATATTTCGACTTTCCAATCTGCTGCGACTATGTATGAAGTGTGCTACAACCATTTCTTTAAAGCGGCAACGGAGAAAAATGGTGGTGATTTAATTTTCTTCCAAGGTCACGCTGCACCGGGAATGTATGCCCGTGCTTTCCTAGAAGGACGTATTACGGAAGAACAAATGGACAATTTCCGTCAAGAAGCCTTTGTTGATGGCTTATCTTCATACCCTCACCCGAAATTAATGCCTGAATTCTGGCAGTTCTCAACGGTTTCTATGGGATTAGGCCCTGTTAATGCGATTTATCAAGCGCGTTTCTTAAAATACTTAGATAATCGTGGTTTAAAAGATACGAAAAGTCAGAAAGTCTATGCCTTCTTAGGTGATGGTGAAATGGACGAAATTGAGTCTAAAGGCGCATTAACTTTTGCCGCCCGTGAAGGATTGGATAACTTAATTTTCACTGTAAGCTGTAATTTACAACGCTTAGACGGTCCGGTAAACGGTAATGGTAAAATCGTTCAAGAGTTAGAAGGTTTGTTCACCGGTGCGGGTTGGGAAGTCATCAAAGTGTTATGGGCAGGTAACTGGGATAAACTCTTTGAGAAAGACACGTCAGGTAAGTTAACTCAATTAATGATGGAAGTGGTTGATGGTGATTATTTAACCTTCAAATCCAAAGATGGTGCCTATGTTCGTGAACATTTCTTCGGGCGTTATCCGGAAACTGCCGCATTAGTTGCGGATATGACCGATGATGAAATTTGGGCGTTACGTCGTGGTGCCCATGATGCAGAAAAACTCTATGCCGCTTATGCAAAAGCACAAAATGCGACAAAACCGGTTGTGATTTTAGCGCAACAAGTAAAAGGCTATAAAATTCCTGAAGCGGAAAGTAAAAATACCGCTCACCAATCTAAAAAAATGTCTTATGAGAGCCTTAAAGGTTTCCGTGATTACTTCCATTTACCCCTCACAGACGAACAGGTTGAAAATCTTGAATACATCAAATTCCCGGAAGGGTCTGAGGAATACAATTACTTACATAGTCAACGAAAAGCATTAGACGGTTATGTGCCGGCACGTAAACCGAAATTTGATGTGGAATATCCGGTACCGGCATTAGATGAGTTTAAAGCATTATTGGATGCCCAACCTCGCGGTATTTCAACGACAATGGCGTTTTCTCGTGTATTAAATATCCTATTAAAAGATAAAAATATTGGTAAAACCATTGTACCAATTATCGCTGATGAAGCCCGTACTTTTGGTATGGAAGGCTTATTCCGTCAAATCGGTATTTACAATCCGCATGGACAAAACTATGTGCCTTCTGACCGTGATTTAGTGGCATACTATCGTGAAGCGAAAGATGGTCAAGTGTTGCAAGAGGGGATCAACGAATTGGGCGCGACTGCCTCTTGGGTTGCCGCTGCAACATCCTATTCGGTGAGTAATCGTCCAATGATCCCATTCTTCATTTATTACTCTATGTTTGGTTTCCAACGTGTGGGCGATATGATGTGGTTAGCGGGCGATCAATTGGCTCGTGGTTTTATGATCGGTGGAACATCCGGTCGTACAACCTTAAACGGTGAAGGATTACAACACGAAGATGGACACAGCCATATTCAAGCGGGTGTTATCCCTAACTGTATTACCTACGATCCGTCTTTTGCCTTTGAAGTGGCGGTCATCGTTCAAGACGGTATTCAACGTATGTACGGTGAAAAACAAGAAGATGTGTTCTATTACATCACCACATTAAATGAAGTGACCGAACAACCGGCAATGCCTGCTGGAGCAGAAGAAGGTATCCGTAAAGGTTTATATAAATTTGAAACGGTAGAAGGAAAAGGCAAAGGCCACGTTCAGCTCTTAGGTTCAGGGGCAATTATGCGCCATGTTCGTGAAGCGGCACAAATTCTTGCTAACGACTATGGGGTGACTTCTGATGTCTTCTCTGCACCGTCATTTAACGAGTTAGCACGTGATGGTCACGATGTCGCACGTTGGAACTTATTCCATCCAACAGAAGTGCAACGTGTGCCTTATGTTGCGCAAGTTCTTGCAGATTTACCAACGGTTGCTTCAACAGATTATATTAAGGCTTATGCGGATCAAATCCGTGCATTTGTGCCAAGCAAACATTATCACGTATTGGGTACAGATGGTTTTGGTCGCTCTGACAGCCGTGCAAATTTACGTGAACATTTTGAAGTTGATGAACGTTATATCGTTGTTGCTGCACTTGCCCAATTGGCAAAAGAAGGGACGGTAACGAATCAAGTTGTTGCAGATGCCATTGCGAAATTCGGTTTGAATGTTGAGCGTATCAATCCGCTTTATGCGTAATTGATGAAAACGGCGGTCAAAAATTTTCACAAATTTGACCGCACTTTATAAAGGAACAAATTATGTCAAAACAAATTCAAATTCCTGATATTGGTACTGATGAAGTGACCGTAACAGAAGTTATGGTGAAAGTCGGTGATACCATTGCGGTAGATCAAAGTATTATTAATGTTGAGGGCGATAAGGCGTCAATGGAAGTGCCTGCGCCGGAAGCAGGTGTCGTCAAAGAAGTGTTAGTGAAAGTGGGCGATAAAGTCACTACCGGCACCCCGATGCTCGTATTGGATGCCGCAGCTGCAGCCCCAACATCAGCGCCAGCACAAGAGGTTAAACCCGTTGAAGCAGCAGCCGTATCTGCAGCAAGTGTTGTGGAGGTGAATGTACCGGACATTGGTTCTGATGAAGTCAATGTGACAGAAATTATGGTGAAAGTCGGTGATGTGGTTGAAGTGGATCAATCCATTATCAATGTAGAGGGTGATAAAGCCTCTATGGAAGTGCCGGCTCCGATTGCCGGTGTGGTAAAAGAAATTTTAATCAATGTCGGTGATAAGGTTTCTACCGGTAAATTGATTATGAAATTTGAAGTGGCAGGCAGTGCGCCGGCAGCTTCAGTACCAACTCAAGAAACTACTGCGCCGGTGGCTACCGCATCTGCGATTAAAGAGGTGAATGTGCCGGATATCGGTGGTGATGAAGTCAATGTCACCGAAATTATGGTGGCAGTGGGGGATAGCGTTTCTGAAGAGCAATCTCTGATTACGGTTGAAGGTGATAAAGCCTCTATGGAAGTACCTGCACCATTTGCGGGGGTTGTCAAAGAGATTTTAGTGAAATCGGGCGATAAAGTGTCAACCGGTTCATTAATTATGCGCTTTGAAGTGGCAGGAGCTGATCCTGTTGCGACATCAGCAACTCAAGCCGCACCTTCACAACCGGTTTCGGCACCAACGGCTGTACAGGCTGAGTCAGCACCTGCTGCACAAAGTGGCAATGTATCAGGTTTAAGTCAAGAACAAGTGGTGGCAAGTGCCGGTTATGCGCATGCAACACCGGTTATTCGCCGTTTAGCCCGTGAGTTTGGTATTAATTTAGATAAGGTTAAAGGGACCGGGCGTAAAGGTCGCATCGTTAAAGAAGATATTGAAGCCTATGTGAAAACCGCAGTGAAAGTCTACGAAAGCGGGGTAACCTCAGCGGCAGCAGGCAATGGCGTGGCAAATGGTGCTGGCTTGGGCTTATTACCATGGCCGAAAGTGGATTTCAGCAAATTTGGTGAAATTGAAGAAGTGGAATTAAGCCGTATCAATAAGATTTCAGGCGCAAATTTACACCGCAACTGGGTGATGATTCCACATGTTACTCACTTTGATAAAGCGGATATCACCGATTTAGAAGCTTTCCGTAAAGAACAAAATGTGTTGGCGGAAAAACAAAAATTGGGCGTGAAAATTACCCCTGTTGTGTTTATTATGAAAGCGGTGGCGAAAGCCTTGGAAGCCTATCCACGTTTCAACAGCTCAATTACAGAAGATGCACAACGCCTGATCTTGAAAAAATACATCAATATCGGTGTTGCAGTGGATACACCAAATGGCTTAGTGGTACCGGTGTTTAAAAATGTGAACAAAAAAGGAATTATCGAACTTTCTCGTGAATTAATGGAAGTGTCGAAAAAAGCTCGTGAAGGTAAACTTTCTGCCTCGGATATGCAAGGCGGCTGTTTTACCATCTCAAGTCTTGGCGGTATCGGAACCACGCATTTTGCACCAATCGTCAATGCACCGGAAGTGGCAATTTTAGGGGTGTCTAAATCCTCTATGGAACCGGTATGGAATGGCAAAGAATTTGCCCCTCGCTTAATTCTTCCAATGTCATTATCATTCGACCACCGTGTGATCGATGGTGCTGATGGTGCCCGTTTCATTAGCTACATTGGCTCTGTATTAGCGGATTTACGCCGCTTGATTATGTAATCAATCACGCCTCTCGAGTTTGAGGGGCGTTTTTTAAATGTTCCTGATTGCTCAAAAGAGCGGTCAATAATTTCAACGTTTTTACGAGGTAAAAATGAGTAAAGAAATTAAAACCCAAGTGGTTGTACTTGGTGCCGGTCCGGCAGGTTACTCCGCAGCATTTCGCTGTGCGGATCTTGGCTTAGAAACTGTGCTTGTTGAACGTTATTCTACGCTTGGCGGTGTCTGTTTAAACGTAGGTTGTATTCCTTCAAAAGCCTTATTACACGTGGCGAAAGTGATTGAAGAAGCAAGGCACGCAGAAAAAAATGGGGTTTATTTTAGTGAACCTAAAATTGATTTAGACCAAGTTCGTGCCGGTAAAGATGCGGTGGTGGCTAAATTAACGGGCGGTCTTGCGGGGATGGCAAAACAGCGTAAAGTCACTGTTGTTGAAGGTTTAGCGACATTTGCTGATCCAAACACATTGGTGGCTCGTGATCGTGATGGTAATCCAACCACCATTAAATTTGACAATGCCATTATTGCGGCAGGTTCTCGTCCAATTGAATTGCCTTTCATTCCACATGAAGATCCGCGTATTTGGAATTCAACAGATGCCCTTAAATTAAAAGAAGTTCCGAAAAAATTACTCATCATGGGTGGCGGCATTATCGGTTTAGAAATGGGAACGGTTTATCACGCACTGGGTTCTGAGATTGAAGTGGTGGAAATGTTCGACCAAGTGATTCCGGCTGCGGATAAAGACGTAGTGGCGATCTACACCAAACAAATCGAGAAAAAATTCAAGCTTATGCTCGAAACCAAGGTAACTGCGGTTGAAGCAAAAGATGACGGTATCTATGTATCAATGGAAGGAAAAGCCTGCAACGACACGAAACGTTATGATGCCGTATTAGTCGCTATTGGTCGTGTGCCGAATGGTAAATTGATTGATGCGGGTAAAGCAGGCGTTGAAGTGGATGACCGTGGATTTATTCACGTGGATAAACAAATGCGTACCAATGTACCGCATATCTTTGCTATCGGGGATATTGTCGGTCAGCCGATGCTTGCTCATAAAGGTGTTCACGAAGGTCATATCGCAGCAGAAGTGATTGCAGGACAAAAACATTATTTTGATCCAAAAGTGATCCCATCCATTGCCTATACCGAACCTGAAGTGGCGTGGGTAGGGAAAACGGAAAAAGAATGTAAACAAGAAGGCTTAAATTATGAAGTGGCGAAGTTCCCATGGGCTGCCTCCGGTCGTGCCATTGCTTCTGAATGTTCAGAAGGGATGACAAAACTTATCTTTGACAAAGAGACACATCGTCTATTAGGTGGTGCGATTGTGGGGGCCAACGGGGGGGAATTGCTCGGTGAAATTGGTTTAGCCATTGAAATGGGTTGTGATGCGGAAGATATTGCCTTAACTATTCACGCTCACCCAACTTTACATGAGTCCGTTGGTTTAGCGGCAGAAGTATTTGAAGGCTCGGTTACTGACCTCCCTAATGCTAAAGCGAAGAAAAAATAATTCCTTCATAGGATAAAAAGGCAATCCTGAGCGATTGCCTTTTTTGTGAAATATTTCACAAAAATACATAAAAATTCAATTTTAACTGGCTATTTGTTTTTATATTTGATAGTCTTTCACCGCTTTTATTTTTATATCTTTTAGTTATTTTAGTTTTTTTTAATATGTTAAAACGATTTTTAATGATTTTAGGACTGGCGATTCTCGCCACAGCTTGTTCAAGCGACACTCATTATTCCCATCATAGCAAAATTTCAGAAAGTGATGATACGCAGCTGACAGGATTAATCCGTCATTTAGAGAAAACCGAGCGTGGTGTTCATCACAGAACAAACCGCCCTCGCACCGGTTTAATTAACGATAAAGCCCTTGCCGGGGTTTATAACGAATGGGCAGGCACCCGTTATCGAATGGGGGGAACAAGCAAACGGGGTATTGATTGTTCGGCATTTATGCAAACTGCATTTTTATCTGCCTATGGCATCGAATTACCTCGTTCAACGGCAGAACAGCGCCATTTAGGGCGTAAAATAAGCAAACACGAACTACAAAAAGGCGACCTTGTCTTTTTCCGTGGTAATAATCACGTAGGGGTTTATATTGGCAACAACCAATTTATGCACGCCAGTTCCAGTCAAGGTGTAACCATTAGCGCTTTAGATGAAAATTACTGGGCAAGAACCTACACCCAATCCCGCCGTATTATGTAAAGTGCGGTTGTTTTAATAAAAGTTTTCGGTATTATGCAGCAGTTGCACAATGTTGCTTTTTTGTTATCTTGTAGGGACACACTGCGTGTGTCCGAATTTTAACACATTGGAATAATTGATTTTTATAAC
>NZ_MLHJ01000149.1 GCF_001998965.1 Rodentibacter rarus | reverse complement strand
CCTGCGCAAGTGTTTTTTTCAAAAAAATTTAAAAAAATGATCTTTTGATTAAAAGCACAACGGATTGGATAAAATTTGACTAGGTGTACTGCTATTTAATTGTACACATCAAAATACGAGGTAAATCCACAATTGAATCCACCACATAATCCGCCAATCCTTCTCCCTCCTTTGTCACAGATTTTCCCGTTCGAACCAACACATTCGTTTTCACTTTTGCGCCAATTCCGGCTTTGATATCGTCCACTTTATCACCAATCATCACGGATTGTGCCGGATCGATCTTTAATTCTTTTATGGCCTGCAACAACATTCCCGATTTTGGCTTACGGCAATCACAATTCTTTTTATATTCATCCTTACCATCGGGGTGATGTGGGCAATAGTAAATTCCATCCAAATCCACGTCTTGCTCCGCCAGAGACCAATCCATCCATTCCGTGAGTTGCAAAAATTGATCTTCAGAAAAGTAACCACGTGCAATACCCGATTGGTTTGTCACCAATACCAGCAAATAACCCTTGCTCTTTAGCGCTCTCAATGCCTCAATTGCCCCTTCAATAAATTTGAAATGATCGATATCGTGCACGTAACCATAATCAATGTTCAATGTGCCGTCTCGATCTAAAAAAATGGCTTTATTCACTTTCCTATCCCCATCATATTTTTGCGACAAAATTATCCCTTTAATAAGGACAATTAGCAAACTATAAGTTATAACCAATCTATCTAAAAAAGATCTCTTCACATATTGACACGGCAATCTAGACATCTAGAATACCAAGACAATACTGAAAATAATAACAGAACAAGGGCTTATATGATTAAGCTGAACAATATTACGAAGATTTTTGAGCTGTCGGGTAAAAAACTCACGGCACTTGATAATGTTTCACTGAATGTCAAAAAAGGGCAAATTTGTGGTGTAATCGGCGCATCCGGTGCAGGAAAAAGCACGCTAATCCGCTGCGTCAATTTATTGGAAAAACCGACCAGCGGTTCCGTTGTAGTAGATGGTGTGGAACTCACGCAACTTCCCAACCACGAACTGGTGCGTGCACGCCGTCAAATCGGAATGATTTTTCAACATTTCAATCTTCTCAGCTCACGCACAGTCTTTGAAAATATTGCGCTACCATTGGAATTAGAAGGAACGCCCAAAACCAAAATTCAAGAAAAAACCACCGCACTTTTAAAATTGGTTGGGCTAAGTGAGAAATGCGATACTTACCCAAGCAATCTTTCCGGTGGACAAAAACAACGTGTAGCGATTGCTCGTGCGCTGGCAAGCGATCCGAAAGTATTATTATGTGATGAAGCCACAAGTGCATTAGATCCTGCCACCACACAATCTATCCTTAAATTATTAAAAGAAATCAACCGCACTTTAGGCATTACCATTTTGCTTATCACACACGAAATGGACGTGGTGAAACAAATTTGCGACCAAGTTGTGGTGATTGATCAAGGTCGCCTTGTAGAACAAGGCACGGTAAGTGAGATTTTTTCAAATCCCAAAACCGAATTAGCCCAAGATTTTATCCGTTCTACCTTCCACATTAACTTGCCGGATGAATATTTGGAAAATTTGACGGATACGCCTAAACACAGTAAAGCCTATCCCATTATTAAGTTTGAATTTACCGGTCGTTCGGTCGATGCGCCTTTACTTTCACAAGCTTCAAAAAAATTTGGTGTAGAACTGAGTATTCTCACCTCCCAAATTGATTATGCCGGCGGCGTAAAATTTGGTTACACCATTGCCGAAGTAGAGGGCGATGAAGATGCCATTACTCAAACTAAAGTGTATTTAATGGAAAACAATGTTCGTGTAGAGGTACTCGGCTATGTTCAATGATTTCTGGGCAACATTTACTCAACAGCTTACCCCACAAATGTGGGGCGTAGTTGCCACCGCTACTTACGAAACCATCTATATTAGTTTTGCCTCCACCTTGCTTGCCGTTGTGGTAGGCATTCCGATTGGTGTGTGGACATTCTTAACAGGAAAAAATGAAATTCTGCAAAACCAACGAACACATTTTGTGCTGAATGCCGTTATTAATATCGGACGTTCTATTCCTTTCATTATTTTACTTTTAATTTTATTACCAGTAACACGTTTTATTGTGGGAACTGTGCTCGGTACCACCGCTGCAATTATTCCATTAAGTATTTGTGCTATGCCTTTCGTGGCACGTTTAACGGCAAATGCTCTGATGGAAATCCCGAACGGTTTAACTGAAGCCGCCCAAGCTATGGGCGCAACAAAATGGCAAATCGTGTATAAATTTTACTTACCAGAAGCGTTACCAACCCTGATTAATGGCATCACGCTGACTCTCGTGACTTTGGTAGGCTATTCTGCCATGGCCGGAACGCAAGGTGGCGGTGGGCTAGGTAGTCTTGCCATCAATTACGGTGTCTATCGTAATATGCCCTATGTGACTTGGGTAGCCACAATTATTATTGTGCTTTTCGTGATGATTAGCCAAAAACTCGGTGATACTTTAGCGAAAAAAGTCGATCACCGTTAATTTAAACACAACACTCACCACTTCACAGGAAGGAAAACTTATGAAATTAAAAAACTTATTTGCTATCACCGCTATCGCTTCAGCCCTCATTTTAACCGGCTGCAAAGACGACAAAACCCAAACCGCTACATCAGCGCCCGCCAAAATAAAAGTGGGCGTTATGTCAGGTCCAGAACACCAAGTGGCAGAGATTGCCGCCAAAGTGGCGAAGGAAAAATACGGTTTAGACGTACAATTTGTTGAGTTTAACGACTATGCTTTGCCTAACACGGCGGTATCTACCGGTGATTTAGATGCCAATGCTATGCAGCACAAACCTTATTTAGATGAAGATACTAAAGCAAAAAATCTCAATAACCTAGTCATTGTAGGCAATACCTTTGTTTACCCATTGGCGGGCTATTCTAAAAAAATTAAAAATGTGAATGAATTACAAGAAGGGGCAAAAATCGTTGTACCAAATGATCCAAGCAATCGTGGTCGTGCATTAATTCTTCTTGAAAAACAAGGGTTAATTAAACTGAAAGATGCCAATAACCTTTTTTCAACGGTGTTGGATATTGTTGAAAATCCAAAAAACTTAAACATCACCGAAGTGGATACCTCCATTGCAGCACGGGCACTAGATGATGTGGATTTAGCCGTAGTAAACAACACCTATGCCGGTCAAGTGGGGTTAAATGCACAGGATAACGGTGTATTTGTGGAAGATAAAGATTCACCATATGTAAATATCATCGTTGCCCGCACAGACAACAAAGAGAGCAAAGCCGTACAAGACTTTGTGAAATCTTATCAAACCGAAGAAGTGTATCAAGAAGCCAAAAAACACTTCAAAGATGGCGTTGTAAAAGGTTGGTAATGTCTGCCAAACTTTAATCAAACTAAAACTTATCTGTCCCCCAAAGCTCAGGCATTTAATTTAGGGGGCAGATTATGTCCTACTTATCAATTCCGTTCAAAAATAACCAAATCGCTTACCAACCAACATTTTAGCCCTCATGAGCATCAACGCTCAAATCATAATCAACTGGATATCCAATGATTCACCGTGCTCAATATGTATTATACGGTAACGATAGTACCAAAAGAAAAAGCCATACAAAAAATAAACAGCGAAGGTAACTTGTAATCAAAAGTTTTTTATTATCTTGAAATCTGAATATTTTTACGTTGCGTATTTCCATATCAATCGTTGAATCATCGGCTGAAATTGAAGAATATTTCGTGTATTACAACCCAAAACAAGCTAAACTCGCTTTACTTTAAACGAGTTCGGTACAAACCGAGCCAAGTATTTAAATTAAAACTCATCTCCCTCACTTTGGGGGAGATCAATTTTTTATGGAAAGAAAAAATGTCTTCAGTCGCACTAAATTATATTGTGAGTTTATTAACACGCCGAGAGTACAGTGAATTTGAGCTTCGTAATAAAATGCAAGAAAAAGGTTTCCCAGAAGAGCAAATTGAAAACGCCTTAGTATATTGCCAGCAGAAGAACTGGCAAAACGATAAACGTTTTGCTGAAACCTATATCCAAGCACGCTCACAACGAGGTTATGGGATTAATCGAATTAGGCAAGAACTTCGACAGTTAAAAGGCGTATCAAATGAAGTTATTGATGAGGCTTTATGGGAAATCGGTATTGATTGGCAATCACTCGCTCTCACTGTACTAAGAAAAAAATTTCCAAACTATACTGAAAAACAATCCCCTAAAATGAAACAAAAAATTTGGCATTATATGCTTTCTCATGGGTTTTATAGTGAGGATTTTGCCGATTTTCTCGGTTCTACAACTTCTGAAGAAGATTTCTAACCGAGGATCTTAACAGTCATTCATACAATGGAAATATCTTATGTCGTACTAATCATCTCACCCAATTGAAAGCAATAATACCCAAAAGTGAGGAAACCCAATCACCACAATTTAATAGTAAGAATGTTCTCCTCGTTGATGTTCCGTCACATCTTTAGCCCCCTTCAATTCATTCGGGAATAAGCCGACCAATTGTTTTTCTACACCATCTTTCAAAGTGACATCCACCATTGAACAACCGTTACAACCACCACCGAATTGTAAAACGGCATAGCCATCTTCTGTAATTTCAATAAGGGTGATGCGTCCACCATGGCTGGCTAATTGTGGGTTAATTTGAGTTTGAATGACATATTCTACCCGTTCGATCAAAGGAGCATCGTCCGCTACTTTACGCATTTTCGCATTCGGTGCTTTTAAGGTGAGCTGAGCCCCCAATTCTTCCGTGACATAATCAATCTCTGCCTCTTCCAAAAACGGCAGACTGATTTCATCCACAAAAGCAGAAAAACCATCGTATTTCATTTCAATATCACTTTCTTCTACGGCACTCGGTGGGCAATAAGACACCCCACATTCCGCATTTGGTGTGCCGGGATTGACTACAAAAATACGAATATTCGTGCCTTCTTCTTGGGTATCCAATAATTTGCGAAAATGTGCCTGTGCGGCTTCCGAAATAGTAATTTGTTCCATAGAGATTCCTTAATACTTGAGAAAATTTGTCAGATGATACGCCTACCTCGGTATTTTTTCCACTTTTTTGTCACACCATCTAACTAAACACGTGCCAATCCCCATACTTGTATTTCCTGAACACCTAATTGACGTAGCAAGGTTGCTATTTCGTTAAGCGTACTACCCGTTGTAATCACATCATCTACGAGTGCCACACGTTGATAAGGAAAAGGGGTTAAAGCCGCTACATTGAACGCATTTTTCAAATTTCGACGGCGGGCAGTTGCAGTTAAACCTCGCTGGGTAGGGGTATGCTTTACACGCCTAACAATATGGGATAAACAAGGGATTTCAAGCCAGCGGCTGATCGCTTTCGCTAATAAATCCGCTTGATTATAACCTCTTTGCCATTGTCGGATATGATGAAGTGGGACGGGGATGATAGCTTGAGGGAACGTTAATCCATATATTCGCCTTGCCTCATACAGTTCGAGTAATAATAAACAAGCTAAGGTGCGATCAAGCCAAAATTGTTTTTGAAATTTAAAACGATGAATCAACTGTGAAAGCGGATCATTATAACGCCCAATAATGACCATTTTATCCCAGGTAAACGCATTATGATGACAATTTCCACAATAGCAGGCGGCATATTGCAAAGGCGCACCACAACCGCCACAATAGGTGTATCGTGGAATTTGTCGCCGGCACGTTGAACACAATCCATTCGCCCCTTGTTTCAAAGGTGATTGGCATAACACACACCCAAATCGAAAAAATGCACTAAGATTTAACCGCACTTTATTTTCCCGATTGACTGACTAACTTTGGTTTCAATCCTTCTAGAGTATCACCTTGTTTTAAGATCCGTGGCGTAACAAAAATCACGAGTTCACGTTTCTGATGCCGTTCACTTTCTTTGCTAAATAAACGTTTTACCAAAGGTATATCACCTAATATAGGGACTTTATCAATACCTTTCGTGATCGTATCGTGAAATACACCACCTAATACAATGGTTTCCCCATCTTTCGCAAAAACTTGCGTATTGATCTCTTGCTTATCAATTGATACCACTTCATTATTTTGTTGTCCGTAAGATATGCGGCTACCCGGTGAATTTTGACTGACCAACAAATCCAGCAGAATATTATTATCTTTAGAAATATGTGGTGTGACTTCCAATCCTAATACAGCCTCGCGAAATTCAACGGATTGCGTATCACTCTTACCATTCGTCACAACATAAGGAATTTCCGTACCTTGTTTAATACTGGCACTTTTCTTATTGGTTGTCAGCAATCTGGGGCTGGCAATAATTTCGACATTGTTTTCACGCTCAAGGGCGGTCAATTCTAAGTCCAGTAATCGCCCATTAATTTTTGCCACCTGCAATGCGAGAGAACCGGCGGGCGTGATATTAGTCGCAAAATTCACATTTAAATTATCCGTTAAATTTGCAAAACCATTCGCTGCAAGGCTTCCGCTGACACGGTGTGCATTTTCTGCGGGTGAAAAAATCCCCCAACGCACGCCCAATTCTTTAAGGCTTTCATCTGTAATAGTGACAATTCTTGCCTCAATGGCGATTTGCTCAATGGGCTTATCCAATTCTTTAATTAATTTTACTAAGTTTTTGACCGATTGAGCTTCATCTTGAATAATCAATACATTGCTACGGTCATCAAAGGCAATAGCCCCCACCGCAGAAAGTAATGATCCGCTCCCCGTTGTGAGCGATTTCATCACTTCTGAGGCTTTTGCAAAGTGTAGTTTAACGGTTTTACTCACAAGCGTGGTGTCTGTCGGCTTTATATGCTCCGAGACCTCTTGTCCTGTGGGCAATACTGACATTGCCACGGAAGCCAATGTTTTTTTTCCTAAATAATAGATGCCCTCTTCCTGTCGTAAGGAAAGCCCCTTCATTTTGGCGACAGAACGTAATACACGATCAAAATCAACATTGTCTAATTGGAGCGAAAGTGAACCTTCCAATTCGTCATCAATGATTAAATTGCTTCCCTGCACCAATGCGAGTTCTTGCAAGCTTGACACCATGGGCGCTTGTTTTAAGCGAATAGAAAAAACTTGATTCTCTTTCAATTCTGTTGCGAATGAGTCCCCCCAATAAAAACTTAACAAAAAGAGACCGCACTTTCTAAGCCACATTTTCATATCCTCTCCTAAAACCTAAGTTCTAAGGGTTCCATTTGTTCACATTGCCCTGCTTTTGAACGCAACAACTTCACCGCATTTTTTCCGATTTGTTGTATTAAATAACCTTCTTGACCTAACCGGTAGCCTTGTTTAGCCACGATCAATTGTTGCTGAGCATCTAAAAATAGCGCCTCCGATCTATTTTTATAAAGCACCACGCCCACTAATTTCAGCTGCTCAAAAGCACTTTCTACGGCAAAAGAAGGTTCATTGAAAACACATTTTTCTTTCCTTACCTTGGGAAGGTTCATTTTATTTTCCCCCATTTGACGTTGTGAGCGATCAAAAGGATCCGTTGCTACCGCATTAAGACAAAAAAATAAGCAACATAGCCCTAAAAAATGACGAGACATCATCCTTATTCCTCTCTTTTAAGTTGTAAAACAAGATGACTTTGCACCTTTCCACTTTCTGTTTTCTCCATCGTAAGTTGCACGAAAGAAAGGGCGTTTTGTTGCGCTAAAAGTGCGGTGACAAAATGATATAAATCGTGAAATTGCCCCTCTAACTGAATTTGTAAAATAGGTCGTGAGGAAAAATCCCATTGATAAACAGTCAATTCAATTTCATCATTCAGCCATCGATGAATTTGTTCATCTAATGTCACAATTTGCTTTGTTCGCTGAGGCGATAATTCACGCTGTTCAGAATGTTTTTTTAAAGTTGAAAGTAATTTTTCTTGATGAGCTAATTCCACTGATTGTTGGGAAATTTCTTGTGTTAAAGTTTGCCTCTGCCGATAAGTATGCCATCCTTCTAAAACCACCATAAAATTGACCGCACTTAAACAACAGACAAAAAAGCCCCAATGATACATTTTTGGCAATGCCAACCACTTTTCAACAAAGGGTATCGGTTTCTTAATCAAACGTTTCATTCGCTACCTCCCCTCATCGTCAGGGAGAGATCAAACTGAAAAACCAAACGCCCTTGTTCTGTTTTAAATTGCGTCAGTTTCACTGTGTTGAAATGTGAACTCAGAAATTCGTGCAATGATTCAAATTCCTGTTGTGACAAACAAAATCCATTAAGCTGAATTCTTTCTTCGTTAAGATTAAAGATTTCCAGTTCACCTTGTTGAAAAGGAAACTGAGGTAATAAAGATAAAACTTGTTCAACCGTATCGGATTCGATGGCTTGCAACTCGGTTAAATTCTGTATGGTTTGTTTCATTTGAGCAATATGTTGAACGGTTTGCGTTAACTGAGTTTTTTGTTGTTCAAACTGCTTTAATTGCAGATTTAAAGCCTCTTTTTGTTGATATTGCAACCAATCCAACAGTACATAAAACAAAAATGCAACCGACAGCACAGCAAACATTTTGAGCAAAAAAAGAAATAGCAATTGCCGATATTTTTCTAACCGCCAGGGAAGTAAATTAACGCCGTTCATTGAATGCCTCGTCTAAAAGTGCGGTCGAAAAATCAATATTATCTTGATGTAAATCGCTTTGCCACAGCGCATTTCCTAAGGCAATAAAAGGTAATTTCGTGATAACCCGTTGCCAATTTTCCGGCAAATCCCTTTGTGTGATCTCATTGCTTTGATACACATAAACACGTGCAATCTCAACCTCAAAACGCTGGCAAAATTGGGTATAAAGTGCGGTTAAATTCTCCTGAGTTTGTAAAACTTGTAATCCTTGGGGAGAAACATTGATGGCAAAACAATGGGAGCCATCTTGGTACAAATAAAGTGAATTGTGTTGCTCCTCACCTAAAAGTAGACGAAAGGAACGAAGAATAGCATGGTAGGCGACATCCAATACATCAAGCGATAAAGTACCATAGGCTTTTTGTGCTTCCTGAGCCACTTGCCTGCGAACCGCATAAATTTCTAACCGAAAACCTTGTTTTAACGGTGTTGAGAGGTAATCAAACCAAAGTTCTTCAAAAGGAATGGGCAACTCTTTTTGCAAGACAAAACGACATTGTTGTTCACATTCTTGGGGGGTCAATTTGTGAGGTAAAAGTAAGGTTTTTGACCAAATCAAATGAGGCAAAATACAACCAACATAGCGTAATTTTAAACGGGCTTGGGGAAAGTCTCGTGCTAAACGAATAACTAATTGGGTTTCAATATTTTGTTCATCCTCTGAAAGTGAAAAAAATTGAACTTGGTTTGCGCTATCCAACCAAACGAATTGACATTGATTCTGTTGTTGATGAACGCCAATTTGGATGATTTGCCGTTTTTTATAAGGTATTGGCATATGCTTTTCCTATTATTTGGACGGTGAATCTTTTATACTTAGTGACCAAATCATAATGTGATTTTATTTATTATCATCAATCAAGAGAGAATTTTACGATGAGGATCGCAAAATTAATATTAAGTAGCCTGTTAACCCTGTGCATTTTAGGGCTTGTGGCAGGGGGCGTATTTTATCTCCACTTAAAATCCGAATTGCCTTCAGTGGACGTATTAAAAGAGGTGGAATTACAACAACCGATGCAGATTTATACCGCTGATGGAAAATTAATCGGAGAAGTGGGGGAACAACGCCGGATTCCGGTAAAATTAGAAAATGTTCCGCCACGTTTAATTGAAGCGTTTTTAGCCACAGAGGACAGCCGTTTTTATGACCACCATGGGATTGATCCCATCGGTATTGGTCGTGCATTGTTTGTTGCATTAAGCAGTGGTGGTGCTTCTCAAGGGGCGAGTACGATCACGCAGCAATTAGCGCGTAATTTTTTCTTAACACCGGAAAAAACCTTGATCCGCAAAGCACGGGAAGCGGTGCTTGCTATCGAAATTGAAAATGCCTTAAACAAACAGGAAATTCTTGAACTTTATTTAAACAAAATTTTCTTGGGCTACCGTTCTTATGGTATTGCGGCAGCGGCTCAAACCTATTTCGGAAAATCTTTGGATGAGCTGACATTGTCGGAAATGGCAATGATTGCAGGCTTGCCTAAAGCACCTTCCACAATGAACCCGTTATATTCCCCAAAACGTGCAGAAGAACGCCGAAATATTGTTTTAGCCCGAATGCTTGATGAAAAATACATCACAAAAGAAGAATATGATGCGGCGCTCAAAGAACCGATCAATGCAAGCTATCATGGGGCAAAATTTGATTTTCGTGCAGATTATGTAACAGAAATGGTACGCCAAGAAATGGTAAAACGTTTTGGTGAAGAAAATGCTTATACCCGAGGGTATAAAGTGTTCACCACCGTACTTTCTAAAGATCAAGCGGAAGCCCAAAAAGCGGTGCGTCAAAATTTAATCAATTATGATATGCGTCATGGCTGGCGTGGCGGTGCGCCTTTGTGGAAAAAAGGCGAAGCGGCATGGGAGGCTGAACGCATTGTCGCTTTTCTGAAACAATTACCCAATTCCGATCCTTTTATTCCTGCGGCAGTGACTGCATTGGGTAAAAATGGGGCGGAATTATTGTTGGCTAATCATCAAACCATGACCCTTTCATTTAATGCAATGCGTTGGGCAGGAAAATCCCCGGTTAAAGTGGGCGATCAAATTTGGATTCGCCAACGTGATAACGGTGAATGGATTTTAGGACAAATTCCGGCAGCCAATTCGGCTTTGGTTTCTTTAAATTCCGATAATGGGGCTATTGAAGCGTTAGTGGGTGGATTTAGTTTTGAGCAAAGCAAATTTAACCGTGCAACGCAATCATTGGTACAAGTTGGCTCGTCTTTTAAACCCTTTATTTATGCGGCCGCATTGGAAAAAGGGTTAACCCTTTCCAGCGTTTTGCAAGACAGCCCGATTTCTATTTCCAAACCGGGGCAAAAAGTATGGAACCCGAAAAACTCACCGGATCGTTATGATGGTCCAATGCGCTTACGTGTCGGATTAGGGCAATCAAAAAATATGATTGCGATTCGAACCTTACAAACTGCCGGTATCGGATTTACCGCTGATTTCTTACAACGTTTTGGTTTTAATCGGAAACAATTCTTTGCCAGCGAAGCGTTAGCCTTGGGGGCGGCCTCTTTTACTCCTCTTGAAATGGCTCGGGCTTATGCGGTATTTGATAATGGTGGATTTTTGATTGATCCTTATATTATTGAAAAAATTCAAGACAATAACGGTAAGGATTTATTTATTGCCAACCCAAAAATTGCTTGTATCACCTGTCATGATATTCCGGTCATTTACGGTGAAACCAAAGATAAAATTGATGGTTTCCAAAATATTGCCGAAATTGCTAACCCCGATGATTTAAAAGCGGCAAAAGGCAATGCCAACACGGATACGGAAGAAGATGTTCAACCGGAAAATGTGCCTGATTTACCGGAATTACAAGCACAAGGCGGTATGTTAAATGATGGTGAGGTTAATTTAATGGCAGATGCCAAAGACGACAGTACCCAAGTGCAATATGCACCACGTGTGATTAGTGGAGAGCTTGCCTTTTTAATCCGTAGTGCGTTGAATACCGCTATTTATGGTGAGCAAGGATTAGGCTGGAAAGGAACCAGTTGGCGGATGTCGAAAGAAATTAAATACCGTAGCGATATCGGTGGTAAAACCGGTACAACAAATAGTTCAAAAGTGGCTTGGTATGCCGGCTTTGGTGCGAATCTCGTCACCACGACCTATGTAGGCTTTGATGATAATAAACGGGTACTGGGGCGGGGCGAATCCGGTGGGAAAACGGCCATGCCGGCTTGGATTGCCTATATGAAGGTTGCCCTTTCCGATATCCCTGAACGAAATCTTGAGCTACCGCCGAATATTATGGAAAAAACCATTGATAGCCATTCCGGTTTACTCTCAGAATATGGCGGACGTAAAGAATATTTTATTGTGGGGACAGAGCCGAAACGCACTTATGCGGCAGAAATGCAAGAGCGCGGTTATTATGTGCCACCTGAATTACAGCAACGCTTAAACGGTGGATCGGGCAAAATACAAGATGCAACCCCAATCGCACAGCCGGAAGAATTATTCTAATCATTTATAAAAAAGTGCGGTCAAGATCAACCGCACTTTTTAACGAAAAAGGACAATTATGCTAAGTTATCGCCATTCCTTTCACGCCGGCAATCATGCCGATGTGTTAAAACATCTTGTGCTTATGCTCATTTTGGAAAATATGAAACTGAAAGAAAAAGGGTTTTATTATTTGGACACGCACTCGGGCGTGGGGCGTTATCGTTTATCATCGGATGAGGCGGAAAAAACCGGGGAATACAAAGAGGGCATTGGGCGTTTGTGGGAGCAAACTGATTTACCGGAAACAGTGAGCCGCTATGTGGAATTAATCAAAAGGATCAATTATGGTGGAAAATCCCTGCGTTATTACGCCGGTTCGCCAATGATTGCCGCGCAATTATTACGCCCACAAGATCGTGCGTTGCTGACCGAATTACACCCTAGCGATTTCCCATTATTACGCAATAATTTTAAGGAATTTAAAAATATCAGCGTAAAACGTGATAACGGTTTCCAACAGCTTAAAGCCACCCTGCCACCGAAAGAACGCCGTGGGTTTGTACTAATTGATCCCCCTTATGAGCTTAAAGAAGATTATGATTTAGTGGTTAAAGCCATCGAGGAAGGCTATAAACGTTTTGCCACCGGGACTTATGCCATTTGGTATCCCGTGGTGCTACGCCAACAAACGAAACGGATTTTTAAAGGGTTGGAAGCAACCGGTATTCGGAAAATTCTAAAAATCGAATTAGCCGTTCGCCCGGATAGCGAGCAGAGAGGAATGACTGCAAGCGGTATGATTGTGATTAACCCGCCTTGGACATTAGAAAACCAAATGAAAGCCATTTTGCCTTATTTAGCGAAAACCCTCATACCGGAAGGAACCGCTAGATGGACGGTGGAATGGATTACGCCGGAATAAAACAAAGCGGAATTTAACCGCACTTTAGAAAAATCCCCGCATAAACGGGGATTTTTGCTATTCTGCCTGTGCGTTTGCTTTTAATTTATTAATGGCTTCTTTATTAAAGAAATAATGGGTGCCACAACATTCGCATTGCATATCAATACTGCCTTTGTGCTCTTCCAAAATTTCATCAATCTCTGCCTCAGGAATTAATAAGAGTGCAGCGCCTGAACGTTCAGCGGAGCAACCACAGAAAAACTGAATGTTTTGTGGTTCATACACTTCCACGGTTTCTTCGTGGTAAAGACGATAGAGCATTTCTTCTGCCGGTAAACCGAAGAGTTCTTCGTCTTTTGCTGTTGACGCTAAGGTGGCGAGATGTTCAAAATCCTCAGGCGAACCTTCACCATCCGGCATAATTTGTAATAACATTCCTGCCGCCACCGGTTTGCCGGCATACTCCCCTGTGCGAATAATTAACTGAGTCTGAAGTTGCTCGGAACGAGCAAAATAATCTTCCAAACATTCGGTAATGGTGGGTTTATCCAATCCGATTACCCCTTGATAACGCTCACCTTCTTTGGGGGCAATGGTGATCACTAGTACCCCTTTGCCGATCATCTCATGCAAGGTCATTTCAGGTGATATTTCCCCTTCCACACGTGCTAAAGCACGAATTTGTTGCTGATCGTTGCCATTGACTAATGACAATCGAAGGGGGCCGTCACCTTGAATTTGTACGGTGATATTCCCTTCAAATTTTAATGTTGCCGTGAGTAATGTCGTGGCGACCATCATTTCACCCAACAAATTTTGCACAGGCTCTGGATAGTGATGGGTATTTAAAGTATCGACAAAGCTTTGATTTAGGCGTACCCATTCCCCACGAACGGCACGATTTTGGAAAAGATAGCGGTAAAGTTTGTCATTGTCTTGTGTGTCATTCATTGTTTGTTCCTTTATTTTAGTGAACTAAAAAGTGCGGTCAAAAAATAAGGTGCTTTGAACGCTGGTGCTGCCCACGATGCCAAAGGCGTAAATAAATCACTTTAGTGATTGATGAATAATCGCCACCGCACTTTTAGCTTGGGCTTTATTATGGGGGCATTTTAGACAATTACAATCCCAAAGAAAAAGCGAGCCATTTCTGACCCGCTTTAAGAGATAAATTTAATGATTACCAGTATGCTCGTAAACCAATGACTGTTTTTAAATCACGGCTACGATCAACACTGCTATTTTCATATTTTGTGCGTGTCGCTTGCCATTCTAAGAATGGTTTTACTTTCAGAGAACCTTGCTGATAAAGATAATATTCGGTTCCCACCATAAATTGACGTTTTGTTTCCTTGGTTTCTAAACCGGAAGCTGGTTCTTTTTTATCCGTTTTATAAGCGTACATCGCATAAACATTCCAGTCTTCATTCAACCCTTGACGCACCACGGCACGAACTTCATTTTTCGTTTGTTTATTGCCAATTGCCCCTTTATTTTTGGTTACTTGTTGCTCAATATCCAAACCATAAGTGGTGTGAGCAAAATTATAAGCCAAGCCTAGTGCATAGGCGTTTTGTGAGAATGATGGTGCAATAGATTGGTTTTCGGAAATTTCACGAGTAAACCCGGTTGCAACGGTGAAATTTTGGATATCATCAATTTTGTGATTGAAAATAAATGCGGTACCCCACACATTTTTACGGCGATTCGCTAAGTCTAAATTTGTATCACCACGTTTACTTGCGCCACCGTAGTACACGCCAAATTTTACTTTATTATCACCATAGTTACCGCGATAGGTATATTGAAGTACTCGACGAGCAGCGGAGTCTAATAAACCATCGGATAAGCTATAGGTGTTCGGCAAATCGGTTTGTTTCACTTCATCAGTGATTGTTGTCATATTACCGTAAACCAATTCACCGAATCGTTTATGACCAAAACCGGCGTAAAGCTGACGGGTATAAATATGATCAAAATCATGTTGTGATGCAGCCTCACCACGGAAACGCCACTCAACACGACCTAGCGCATAGAAATCACCGCCAAGATTTTGTTTTACTTTGAAACCAAAACGTGAACCATTGTTATCCACAGCATGATTGATATGCTCTTTGGTTTCTGCGCCATTTACATAGTTTGTTTTATTTGATGTACTTTCCCACTTCAAACGAAGTGAACCGCTGAAATCAATTTCAGTACCAGTTTCTTCAATGTTGAATTGGTAAGCTTGGGCTGAACCTGCAGTGAAGGCTGCTACGGTTAATGCAAGAAGTGTTTTTTTCATAATGCTTTCCTTATAAAAATGGAGAAAAAAATTGAACTTTTTGGAGTTTATCCCTCTGCGGGAAAGGGATCAAGCAATTTTTCATCTATGATATGACGAAAAAGCATAACCCCACTTAATTTCCATCGATTAATAAATTAAGGCATTCAAAAACCTGATCGGCAGAAATGTTATTCATCGAATTAGCAGATAAATAATGTTGGTTTTTACCATAACAGCCAATAAGTTTAGGATCCGTTGCGCCATAAAGTGTGATGTTCTGTTTGTCTAAGGCGGCGGTTAAATGCGCTAATCCCGTATCAACAGAAACGACAGCTTGTGAGTCGGCGATTTGCTGTGCAAGTTCAGTTAAGGATAAACGGGGAAGCACTACCACATTGGGGTGACCTTGGGCGAGACGCACTGCTCGGGCTTTTTCCTTTTCATTGCCCCAAGGTAAACGGATTTGCAGGGAAAGTGCGGTCATTTTTTCGATTAAATTTCGCCATTCCTGTTCAGCCCAATGTTTATCCTCTCGGGTGGTGGAATGAAAAAAAATCACATAGGGTTCCATAAGAGGAGACGTGGCGGTAGAAACAAAATGCTGAGCGATACCGTAATCACCTTGCGAAGTCGGCAATGCATAATTCAGGCTGAGTGCAAAGAGTTGTCGAATACGCTCCACCGCATGTTGCTGATAGGAAATGGCATATTTTTTATCATAGAAAAAGGAGGCGATAGGCTCTCGGATACTGTGGCGATCATAGCTATACTTTATGCCCTGGGTCAGGCGAGTGGCGAAAAAGGCACTTTTCAATAAGCCTTGAGCATCAATTACGGCATCATAACGTTCTTTTTCAAGTAAAGTGCGGTAGGTTTTCCATTCTTTCCTCGTGTTGGCTGAAAAAGGGGATTTTCGCCAACGACGAAGGGCAATAGGGATCACCTGATTCACCGCACTATGCCATTGGGGAATTTCCGCAAAACCTTCCTCCACCACCCAATCAATTTGCAAGTTTGGTATAGCCTGAAGGGCGTCTGTTAAGGCTGGCAGGGTGTGGATAACATCGCCCATTGAGGAGGTTTTTATTAAACAAATTTTCATGATTTTGCTAATAATTCATCCAATTTTTCTATCACCTTTTGAGGTGTAATATCGATCAAACTTTGATGATATCCCTCTGCACTGTCTTTACTTTTCCGCACTTTGATTAAATCCCCCTCAATTAACCGAATAATCACCGCTTTATCGGAAAGCGGTGGGGTATAAGTTGGGCTGGTTGGGCCGTAAAGGGCGATGAGCGGACGTTGGGTTGCGGCGGCGATATGCATTAAACCGCTATCATTGCTCACCACCGCCGTACAGTTTGCAATTAAATCCACTGCTTGATTGAGATTGGTTTGCCCGGCTAAATTTAAACAAAACACTTGCTGTGCTTGCGGTAAGGCGTTGCGGATGTTTTCCCCCGCTTCCACATCTTTCGGCGAACCGAAAATTTCTATTGCATAACCTCGCTCAATGAGCATTTCCGCCAGTTTCGCATAATGATAATGAGGCCAACGTTTTGCAGGTCCAAATTCCGCCCCGGGGCAAAAGCCGATAATCGGGCGGTCTGCTAAAAGTGCGGTTTGTTTTTCAAAGGTTTTTAAGGTTTCTGCCTGCTGTGTTTGATTGACGGTTAAATAAGGCGTTAATACCGGAATCGTTGCCGCTTCGGGAACACGATTTTTTTCAAAGGCGAGCGCAACATAACGTTGCACCATCATCGGGTAATCTTTTTTGTTGGATCGCAAATCATTTAATAAAAGGTAGCGGCTTTCCCCTTTCCAGCCACGTCGTAAAGGAATGTTGGCGAAAAAGGGAATAAAAGCAGATTTTAATGAGTTGGGTAAAACAATCGCCATATCATATTGATGGCGGAGGCTTTTTCCTAAACGATAACGTGTACCGAGTGCCAATGCACCGTGTCCTAAAGGCATTTCAATAGCATTTCGAACCTCCGGCATACGGGCGAGCAACGGCTTACACCAATTCGGTGCCATTACATCAATATTGCATTGAGGATATTGGATTTTGAGTTGTTGATACAAACTGTGCGACATCATCATGTCGCCTACCCAAGAGGGGCCGATAATGAGAATGTTCATATTTCACCTTGTGGAAAGTGCGGTGAAAAACAAATAAATTTTTCGGTATTATGTAGCAAATGCACAAAACAGAAATTTTAACCAAAACGTAGG
>NZ_MLHJ01000148.1 GCF_001998965.1 Rodentibacter rarus | reverse complement strand
CGCCGGGACAGGAACAACTTAATCTACACGCTCAACGGGATATGAATACGGTGGTGTTGAATGACTGTAATACGATAGTCTCAAATCGTCACCAAGAAATTATTAAAAAGAACCAGAATATCACCGTGCAGGGAGATCGTAACAAAACCATTCACGAGAATGAGATGACCTCTGTGTTGGGAAATTCGGATACGCTTGTTGAAACCTCAACAACTAAGCAAGTTAAAAAAGACATTATTATCTCATCACAAAATGGCAGTATTACTTTCTCCGTAGGGAATTCGCTTATTTCTCTTGATAATGAAGGCACATTACGTATTGAAAGTGATGAAGTGAAGATTGATGGGGAGAAGGTCTTTTTGAATAAAAATAAAGTATCTGTCTCAAAAGCCTCTTCTTCGGTAGATAATGCTAATTCAAAACCAAAAGAGTTGTCGAATCAAGAAAAAGCGTTAACTTCAGCGATTGCTAATGACAAAGCATTTTGTCCTATTTGCCCTTATGAAGGAAGATAATAATGGAAGAAAATTATTTAACATACCAAGCGTTAGAAAACTATTCTAAGGATAATTTATATCTTATCCTAGAAAAAAACTCGCAAGTAAATATAACACATAATATTGTTAATAATGATTTTTCTATATTATATGATGGAACAGAATACGAATATTTATCTAATTTATCACCTGTTTTATATCTAATGAAAAGAGGATGTTCTCTCCCTGAAATGTATAATAGACACTATGCTATCAGATCAGTATTTTTCAGTCCGTATAATATAAATGAGATAGCTACACATTTTAAAACTTATCTAACTGCTTTGTTGCCAAATAATCTAAAGTCAATTTTTAGGTTCTACTCACCGAAAATTCTTAGAGTTTTATTAGAGAGTAATAATTTTGATGATAAACATAGAAATAGGATGTTTTCTCCTTTTTCTAGTGTTTTTATTTGTGTAGACGGAAGATTTAAGAGCTTATATCAAAATAGTAATGTCAAAAAAATTGCAAAAGAGAAAAGCTATTTTGTTATTTCTCAATCATTTTTTGACGAAATAGAAGAGCTTTATTATGATGATTTATTGCATGAAATTGCATTTGATATTTACCTTTCCGTGCCTTATAAGGTAATGCATATACCTAAAGAGTATATTATACAAGCCATTGATTCATCTTTTAAAATGTTATCTCAAAACGAAAGTTTGAAAGTCAAGAAAAAATTTATTTTATACCGCTTTAAATATGCAAGCCATTATTTTTTGTTTCCTGAATTTATAGAGGCAAAAGAAAAATATTCATTAGAATATGCATTGCAAAAACTTAGTTTTAATAAAATTTGGCAACAAAAATGCAAAGAAGAATTTGATGATAATCATTGGTTAGGTACGTTAAAAAACAGTGAATAAATATAGGAGAGTATAATGAATATAGAATTAAACAAAATTGATAAGCAACTTGAGTTAGTCAATCCAAAGGGAGACGTATTGCTAGGTATCTGCACCAAAATCGTCTTATATTTTGATAAGGGATACACCACAGAAAAACGGCAAGCTATTTTAACCATGTTTGATGAATATCGGTCAATGTTAAAAGAGCAAATTACGTTTACCCAAGATAGACAATACGATTGGATAGATTTGCGTCATCAATCAGCCCCGGAGGTAAAAGATTGGTTACTGTCTTTGCCTTCAGATTGGCAATGGGAGTTTCTTTATAAAGGTGGTAATCGGGAATATGATGCAAGCAGTGTCAATTTTTCTCTGCTCGGAAAGGCAGACTGGGAAGAAGAAAAGGGTCGCTTATCCCAAGTTTTAATCCATTTTCCGCTTACTTTTTTTGTCAATTATCACGAAAGTATTCAAGATGTGTTAGTCCGCTGGTTAGGCTATCTACAACCGCTACACGGCTATGCCGGGATTGGCACTTGTCGTCATCTGGAGGAAGACTTAGCTTATCGTGATGCGGAGTATAGTGTAGCTCAAAAATATCCCGGGTTAGAAATTACTCATGAAATTCATGAAATTCTTAAGTTAAGACGAGATACGATTAAAGGGATTAGCTGGCAAACGATTTTATCTCGGGAATTATTGGATAAGGTAGGTGGGGTGCAGGTATTGTCATCAATTAAAGGGTTATCCGTTTGGCAGGCAAAAGATGTCTATTTAATTCAAGCGTCAGATACGCCGATGTTATCGGATTTACCCGAAAGTTATTATCAATTAGCCGAAGCCTTAAAACCGTTATATAGTCAAGAAAGATGGGCTGCTCAGGAGCGGGGACCATTTGAAGAAAAAAGAGCGCCATTTAATGCTTTGGAATATAAAAAATGGCGTGAGCGTTTTTTCCGTAAGAATGAGGAAACGAATGAGTAGTTGTAGCCAATGTGAAAATGCCCTTTATGAATTAAAGGTGCTTTGTTCGTTAATTTGTGTCTGTAATGTCAATACCACTCGACGTGGCAAGGGTGAAAATAATCTCAAGCAACAGTGCGTTAATACCGGTATTGACTGGATACACGAAAGTGGGCAAGGACGACAGATTTTGCCTGAGGTCGGCTATTTTATGAAAGCAACGCCGCCAATGCCTTTATTAAAGAGCAGTGGTTTAGGTGGGCAACCCGAACATATTCGCGATGTGTGGCATCGTATCAATAAGGTTAAGAAGATGCTCAAAGAACAGGGAAGGGAATATGTCGAAGGCGATTTACGCATTCCTGATGTTGTGATTACCCAAGACCCTTCGCAACCTCCCGTACAAAGTAATATCAAACGGGTGGTGGAAATTAAATTTCCCGGCGATAGGTGGGGGAAAGGTCAGCGAGAAGCTTATAAGGAAATTGCCGGGGAGGATGAATTTGGCGATCCGAAATTAACCGAGCTTACGCCAAATAAATGTGGCTGTGGTGATAATAATTCACAAGAAGAGCAAATCGCAGAGTCTATTCCTGAATTAAAAGAGGCTTGGGAAGGGCGATTAGAAGAACTCAGTGTGAGTGTATGGGGAGAGTTAGGTATCGCCTTGGGAAGTGGTCTGCTCGCAGCAGCGTTATTTGCGGATGATGCTTTCGGTATTGTTATGGATGATCCTATTGCAGTTGCAGCGGCAGGCAGAGCGATAGTTTCAGGCAAGCGGGTTATTTCTGCTCTATTCTCTCGTTCAACGGTAGCACCTAAACTCATATTTTAGATAGGGGTATAAATAGTAAGCGGGTGTTTTTATGAAAATTTTACAAATAAAAAATATATATTTTATTAGGGGCTGTACTAGATA
>NZ_MLHJ01000147.1 GCF_001998965.1 Rodentibacter rarus | reverse complement strand
GGGATTGAATATGCGGATCAGCCATTTTTTCTCCTTTATTAATCAAAAAAATAAAAACAAAAAGTGCGGTAAAAAACACCGGTATTATACAGCAGTTGCACAACGTTGTTTTTTGTTACTTGTAGGGACACACTGCGTGTGTCCGAATTTTAACTTATTGAAATGATTTGAGTTTTGTAACGGACATACGTAGTATGTCCTACGTGCCGTTAAAATTCCTGTTTTGGTGTATTGGCGATGCAATGCCGGATTTGTTTTTGTTCCAACAATAACGAATACAGGTTTGCCAAAAAGTAGGTTTGTTCCGCATAGGGGATCTCAAAGGGGATAAAAGAAAGTAAATCTTCGTGAATCGTTAAAACTTGTGGAAAAATGACCGCACTTTGGAGCTCTTTAAACATTTCTTGATAGAGAGGAGAGGCGCAACCGCCTCGTTCAATACGCCCAAGGCTACAGGCAATGTGGAACAATAACATATCAACCAATTTAGAATTAACATCCGCTTTCCAATAATGCTCTAGGCGATCACGCAACTGAAAGACGACATCAATAATCGGCTGATTAATCTGTTTGCGTAATTTCCAACGTTCAAGTTGATTAAGCAGTCGCATTTTGGTTCCTGTTCCTCTAAAATTACCCCCCCATAATCTACCGCACTTTAACGAAAGAAAACAGTGCAGAGATCACAAATCGATAACAAATCATAAAACGTATAAGGAATGAAGAAATAAAGATGATAGACAATGCACTTTTCAATCGTTATGAAGGGTTGATTTTTGATATGGACGGCACATTGATTGATACGATGCCGGTGCATGCCCGAGCTTGGGGAATAGTGGGAGAACGGTTTGGCTATGAGTTTGACAGCCAAATTATGTATCAGCTGGGCGGGGCTACCGTGAGAACCATTGCCTCTGCGATTATGGAAAGAGCCGGTATGCCGCAACGCTACCTTGATGAAGTGATTGAAGCGAAACGGGCACTTTCTTATCAATTAATTCCGACCGAATCAACATTACTTCCCACCTTTGAGATTGTTCGCCATTATCATCAGAAAAAACCGATTTCGTTGGGTTCCGGATCGCATCGCCATTTAATTAATATGTTAATGGATAAACTGGCGATTGCCCCCTATTTTGATGCGATTGTGAGTGCGGATGATGTGAAAGAGCATAAACCGCATCCGGAAACTTTTTTACGCTGTGCGGAATTAACGGGGGTGAATCCGACACATTGCATTGTGTTTGAGGATGCGGATTTAGGTGTTCAGGCGGGATTAAACGCAGGAATGGATGTTTTTGATGTGCGTACGCAGCAAATTATTAAGGCATAAAAATGACAGAATATGAAAAAATGATGGCAGGATTGGCGCATTTACCGGCAGAAAAGGAATTAAAAAATATGCGCAAACGGGCTCGGGAAATCGTGTTTGAATTTAACCGCACTTCTCCGAACGATGATGAAACGCAAAATAAATTAATCAGAAAATTATTTGGTCAAGCGGATGAAACCACTTCTATTAATGCCCCTTTTCACTGTGATTATGGGATAAACATTAAAGTGGGGAAAAATTTCTTTACCAATTATCATTGCGTGATGTTGGATAATGGCGGCATCACCATTGGTGATGATGTGATGTTTGCCCCGAATGTGAGTCTTTATACCGTGGGGCATCCGCTAGACGTGGAATTGCGCAATGAGGGGTGGGAGCAGGCCAAACCCATCACCATCGGTAATAATGTTTGGATTGGCGGTAGTGTCGTGATTTTACCGGGGGTGACGATTGGTGATAATGTGGTGGTAGGTGCTGGCAGTGTGGTAAATAAAGATTTACCGAGTAATGTCTTGGCATTTGGCAATCCTTGCCGTGTGGTGCGTGAAATCACCGAACAAGATCGCGAAAATTACCTCCGCACCTATCAGCCTGATCGCTAATATGGATTGGCTTTCTTTCGCTTTTTGGGCTGAGGTTTGGCAGAGTCACGCACTATGGTTAATGTTTGCCAGTGCATTTTTAAGTGCCACACTGCTACCTGGTAATTCGGAAATCGTCTTTATGACATTGGCTATCCCCAAATTAGCCCTCAATTCAGTGTTAAGTGCGGATGTTTTGGGATTGGTTTTTATAGCCACATTGGGAAACGGTTTAGGCAGTCTTACGACTTATGGCATTGGGCGTTGGTTTCCCAAATTTGAAAGCCAAAATGACCGCACTTTATGGGTAATGGAAAAGCTCCGGCGTTATGGCGCTGTGGCATTATTACTGAGCTGGTTGCCGGTTATTGGGGATTTATTTTGTGCGGTGGCGGGGTGGTTGCGTGTAAATTTTACCGCAAGTTGTCTCTTCATTTTTATGGGCAAACTGGTTCGTTATGTGGTTTTACTGTTTCTTAGCGCACCATTCCTATTATAGAATGTCATAAAAAAAGCCCTTCAACGAGTGAAGGGCAAATAACCTAAGGAACCAATTTATTAAAACAACTGCAAGTTGCTCGTTCTCTAGGACCGAAACCTTGCCGGAAAGTTCGGAAGAAATGTGAAAATTTCTTAAATTATTTACAACCAACTGATTTATAAGGAAAAGTTTATGCCATTACTTGATAGTTTTAAAGTAGATCACACAAAAATGAATGCCCCTGCTGTGCGTATTGCAAAAACAATGCGTACACCAAAAGGTGATAACATCACCATTTTTGATTTACGTTTCTGCATTCCGAACAAAGAAATTTTGCCACCTAAAGGCATTCATACTCTTGAGCATTTATTTGCCGGTTTTATGCGTGATCATTTAAATAGTGATAGCGTGGAAATTATTGATATTTCGCCAATGGGCTGTCGCACCGGTTTTTATATGTCATTAATCGGCACGCCAAACGAACAACAAGTGGCACAAGCCTGGCTCGCTGCTATGCAAGATATCTTGAATGTAAAAGATCAATCTGCGATCCCTGAATTGAATATTTATCAATGCGGGACTTATACGGAACATTCCCTTGAAGAAGCCCACGAAATTGCGAAAAACGTTATTGCCCGTGGTGTGGGGGTGAACAAAAATGATGACCTTTCCCTTGACGAATCATTATTAAAATAAGGAGACAATATGACAACCCTTGGTACGGCATTAAGCCCAAATGCGACAAAAGTGATGATGCTTGGCTCCGGCGAATTAGGCAAAGAAGTGGTGATTGAATTGCAACGTTTAGGTGTAGAAGTGATTGCGGTAGATCGCTATGAAAATGCACCCGCCCAGCAAGTGGCACACCGTGCCTATACCATTTCAATGCTTGATGGCGAGGCATTGAAAGCGTTGGTGGAAAAAGAAAAGCCTGATTACATTGTGCCGGAAGTGGAAGCCATTGCGACCGCAACCCTCGTGGAATTAGAGCAAGCCGGTTTTAATGTCGTGCCAACGGCAAAAGCCACCCAGCTTACCATGAACCGAGAAGGCATCCGCCGCTTGGCTTCAGAGGAATTGGGTTTGCCGACCTCCGCTTACCAATTTGTGGATAACTTTGACGATTTCCAACGTGCGGTAGAAAAAATTGGTCTGCCTTGTGTGGTAAAACCCATTATGTCTTCATCCGGTCATGGACAAAGTATTTTGAAATCAAAAGCGGATTTACAAAAAGCCTGGGATTATACACAAGAAGGTGGGCGAGCAGGTGCAGGGCGTGTCATTGTCGAAGGATTTGTTAAATTTGATTATGAAATCACCTTGCTAACGGTTCGCCACATTAATGGAACGAGTTTCCTTGCTCCTATTGGACACCGCCAAGAAGACGGCGATTATCGTGAATCTTGGCAACCGCAAGTGATGTCTGATAGTGCGTTACAAAAAGCACAGTCCATTGCAGAGAAAATTACCGGTGCGCTAGGCGGACGCGGTATTTTTGGGGTAGAAATGTTTGTTTGTGGCGATGACGTGATTTTCAATGAGGTTTCCCCACGCCCACACGACACCGGAATGGTCACCTTAATTTCACAAGAATTATCTGAATTTGCCCTTCACGCCCGTGCGATTTTGGGTTTACCCATCCCCGAAATCACACTTATCAGCCCCTCAGCCTCCAAAGCTATCGTGGTGGAAGGAAAATCAAAAAACATCCAATTTAGTGGAATTGATAAAGCCCTTGTTGAGCCACACACCAACATCCGATTATTCGGTAAAGGTGAGGTCAATGGGCATAGACGCTTAGGGGTGATGCTGGCTCGTGATATTTCTGTTGAAAAAGCCCTTGAGAAAGTAAAACGGGCTTATGAACAGTTAGAGGTGAAGCTGTAATTTTGCTAATTTTTTAAACCGGTATTATGTAGAAAATGCACAAAAGCAGCCATTTCAACGAAATGTAGGGGCACACTGTGTGTGTCCCGACCCATCAAAATAAGGTTTGTGCAACAACGACATAATACCGTTGTAAACAAAAGAGCGGTCAATGTTGACCGCACTTTTGTTTTAGTGATGTTGATTACCACTGATAGCGATACACCGCTTGGATTTGGTACGGTTTGTCGTAACGTTTTCCGTCCGCACGACTCACTTCTAATCCGAAACGATGGTTGGCGATACCGGCATTCAAACCTAGAGCACTTTCAAAACGTCCACGGCTGTCTTCAACATTCAGCGCCGTATTGGAATAATGAATTTTGCTGTCGTTGTTGCGGCTGGTGATCCCATTGATTTCCGCATAAGGTTGTAAATTCCAGCCGTTTGCAAGGGCGAAACTTTTTGCGACACGAACACCGACACGAGAGTAAATGGAAGAAAGACTGTCTTCATTGTCTTTACCTTGAATATGTGTCCAAGCTAATTGCGCTTGCGGTGTGATGACCCAATCGCTACTTAGTTTGAATTGTTTACCAAGCTCACTGGAGAACGTGTAGGCATGGTAACGGCGTTTATCCGTGTGATCGGAATCGGCTTTCAGGCGGCTATATTTCGCAATGTTATCCACATAAATACCGTTATCGGCGAGGTAAGTAGCGTATAACCCCACGCTATGGCTACGCACTTTGCCATCACCATAATTGCCGTTGAAATCAACATTGGCTTGGCTGCGACCGACAAATCCACCAAGGCGGAAATTATCACTCACAGCGGCATCCGCTCCCACTTGTAGGCTGTGAACATTTTGCTTAAAGCCTGAAGTTTGGCTGTCACCGGTGGAAAGTGCGGTCAATTTTTCACGAGAATTGACATTGCGCACCCATACATTGCCTTTCTCTCCGTTTTTCACCTCGCCTAAGCGTTGATGAATACCGATGAGCTCATTTTCTACAAGTAATAATTGGGCTTGGCGGAGTGAGACTTGAGCGTTGGCTTTCGGTGTCAATAGATTATTTTTGGGTGGTAGATTTGTATTGACGTCAGATGGTTTTTCTGATGTATTGTTGCCAGTGCCAGTGCCAGTGCCAGAGCCAGTGCCAGTGCCAGTGCCAGTGCCAGTTCCAGTGCCAGTGCCAGTGCCAGTGCC
>NZ_MLHJ01000146.1 GCF_001998965.1 Rodentibacter rarus | reverse complement strand
GCACCGAACATACCCGAGAGCCAAGCCCGTGGCAAAACGCAGGCGTGACGGCGATTCACGGCGGATCGGTTGTCACAAAAACCATCACCACCGAACAACTCGCCGCCGGTGCGGTCACGGCAAATGAAATTGCAGCGGGCGCTATTGGCGCAAGACATATTGCGACAAAATCCCTCAATGCGAATCATATTGCCTCAAACTCACTGACGGCAGAATTGCTTAACGTCTCGAATTTGGGGGCGATTAGTGCCAATTTAGGGAGAGTAACAGTCGGAACCCTCACCGGGACAACCATTGAGGGAAATACGATTCGTGGCGGAAGTGTGAGCGGGACAACCATTAATGGCTCAACGATTAACGGTGGCTTAATAAAAGGGGCGAGAATCGAAGGGATTACGGGCGTATTTTCAGGAAATATCTACGCTAAAAATCTTATTGATGATACAGCTCAGGCATTTACACTGGTTCATGGTAAAACACTAGTAATACCTGCTTTTGGTAAAAAACGTACTATTTTTATTCCGGCTTGTTTCTGTAGTATTTATGTCAATTCAGCTTCAGGTAGTCAAGCTGGATATATTAGTGTGACAGCCACTGTGGAAATTACCAGTTCTGCGGGAGGGAATATTAGAGGATCAAATACCGTAAAAGGAAGTAATGCAATAGGAAGTGTGTTTTTATCTGGTTTCTTTGTAGTTAATGCAAATACAGAGCTAAGAATAAACTACACATCTTCCGTATTGGGTAGTGGGAGGGTATTTTGCCCTGATATTTCTATTTTAGCAATTTGTTAATTTAGAGAGGAAATAGGATGAAAAAAACATTTTTAATATTACTTATTTCAAATCTGTTAATGGCTTGTTCAACTCAATACAAAGCCGATTACACAACTAAACCAGTTTTCTGCTATCAATTATCCCCTAAAGATATGCAACCGGGTAAAAACTGTATTGGTTCAGGAGGGCACGGAGGATAAAACAAAACCGCACAAAAGTGCGGTTAAATTTAGGCGAGTTTTTATGCACGAATCAACACATCCGCACTAATTCCCATTTGCTTATGGATTTTACGGATCATATTCAGTGTTAATGGACGGGTTCGGTTAAAAACTTCATAAACACGATTCGGTTTTCCGATCGTGTTTTCTAAGTCTTTAACTGATAACCCTTCTTGTTCCATTCTGAATTTAATTGCTTCAATCGGATCTGGCGGATCGATTGGGTAATGCTTAGATTCGTAATTTTCAATTAAGGTTATCATGACATCAAAGAAGTCCGCTTCATCAGTAGAAAAGCTTTCTTTATCAAAGAAGGGCTCAACTATTTTTAAGGCTGTTTGATAGTCTTGCTCATTACGAATGGGTTTGATTTGATTCATAAATTCCCCCTTTAATTTAGTTCAACATCATTGGCATTAATTCGGTCATAGTCGGCATGAGTACCGATAAATTTAATATAGACTGCGCCAAACTGAAAGGCAATGGCAACTACTAAACGGTGGTCATTGCCTTTTATATTGAATACGACACGGCGATTTTTCAAAATACTGGCAGATTTGTATTGCGCTTTGATTTCATGTGCATTCAGCCAATTCGCTTTTCTTACTTCAGCTATCCAAGCCTTTAGAGGCTGTTCTGCATCAGGGTGTTTTTCCCAATAGGCGACTAGCGTGGAAATTGAAATAATTCGCATAGTGTCCTCTCTTTTAACCTGATTTGTATTATATCCCAATTTGGGATATTTGCAATATATTTAACCAACAACAAGGAGTCTTTTATGACAACATTCAACAAAATCTTAAACCCAATGTACTCAGCAATTGCGGCTTACAGCACGCAAGAGGACGGCTCAATTAACGCCAAATATGTGATTGGCACGGGCACAGACAATGACGGTGTCGTAACCGATTTCACGCCAATTATTAGCGAATACAAATGGATTGATGTAGAAGGGGCGAAAGCGATTAATGACGCACCGTTTACCAAAGAAGATATTGGCAAAACCCCGACACAAATTATGTTGTCGCGTATTTATGCTTATCTTAAAGAAAACGGGCAAATCGTGGTATAACTTGTCAAAAATATGGGATAAAAGTGCGGTGATTTTGCCGCACTATCCACGGATCATATACGGATCATTCCTAGTTGTATTTGAGTGGCATTAAAAAACCGCAAAACAATCTAACCCTTTGATTTTACGGTTGTAGTTGTATTGCGGTTATATTAAATCTGGTGCTGGCGTCATCTGAATTGATGGCGGTAAAGCCTTTTAAATACTGAATTTCTTTTAATTTTATTTTTAAGTGTATAACTAAACGTATAACTAAAACAAAAAGTCATCTATCAAAATGACTATTCTTTGAACAATTATTAGGATCGTGAAGAGAGGGTGTCAGCCAATGGCGATCACCCCAATTTAGCCACTAAACTTCGCTTACCTTTAACCGATCCATTTTTGGTTTCGTTGTTTATCCTCAAGTTGAGGTTAAGTCATTAAGTAAAATTTAATAACTGGCAAAATAACTTTCACCGTTGGTGGATGTTGGTTATTTAATTAGGTTCACATCTCCTCAAATTTGAGGGCATTAAATTATCCCTCGCGCGCGCGTACTGCTCAAAAAATTCCAATAAAAAGGCTCAATGCACTGCACTAAGCCTTTTGAATTATGCTGTTTTAATATGGTTTAATAATACCTCATTAATTCGGGTTTGCCAGCCTTGTCCGGTTGCTCTAAACGCTTGAATAACCTCAGGGGATAATCTTAACGTGATAGATTGTTTGGTTGGTGCTTTCTGCTTTCCTCTCCCTGTTCGCATTTTCCCTTGCTGTTCCATCTCTTTTTGGTGGTTTTTTACCATTGCCACAAATTCAGGCGGCATAACCTCTGCTAAAGGTTTAGCAAGAGCGAAATCAGCCTCTGTCAATTCTCTAACTTCGCCATCTGCATTAATAAGCGGTTCTCTGTGTTTCATATCTCTTTACCTCTCTTTCATTTGCCTTGCGAAAACTAATCACCCTCACGCCGTTTTGAACTGGTGTAAAACAAAGAACGTGTAAACGTCCATTCAAATAACCTGTTGCTGTAAAACGTGGCTCAGGATAATCAAAACGAACATCAGGAATAATGACTGCCGTTTGCCATTCAAAGAAAGCGACTTCATCAAAAGATAAATTGCGCTCCTCAATGTTTCGCTGTGATTTGTTCGGATCGTACTCAATTTTCATTACGGGATTATTGGTTTCTTATTTGCTTATATTGTAACTACATTAATATAACTATTCAATCTTTTTGTTACTACATTTTGTTTTCTTATTTATAAAGTTTCACCTATGGATCAACCCAAGACTTTCCACCACCTAAAAAATAAAAAAATGTATATATAATAGAAAAATGCTGGACACAGTGGACACACTGTGTCAATGATCTTCCAA
>NZ_MLHJ01000145.1 GCF_001998965.1 Rodentibacter rarus | reverse complement strand
ACCGCACTTTTATTCCATATTTTTGACAAGTTACACTACGATTTGCCCGTTTTCTTTAAGATAAGCATAGATACGCGACAGCATAATTTGTGTCGGGGTTTTGCCTATATCGTCTTTGGTAAACGGTGCGTCATTAATCGCTTTCGCCCCTTCTACATCAATCCATTTGTATTCGCTAATAATTGGTGTGAAATCGGTTACGACACCGTCATTGTCTGTGCCCGTGCCAATCACATATTTGGCGTTAATTGAGCCGTCCTCTTGCGTGCTGTAAGCCGCAATTGCCGAGTACATTGGATTTAAGATTTTGTTGAATGTTGTCATAAAAGACTCCTTGTTTCTTGTAAAAGAAAATCCCGACAGTTTTCACTATCGGGATGGGATTGAAAAATACGCCTAAATTTAACCGCACTTTTGTGCGGTCTGCATTTAAACTTTAACCAAAAAACTTGAATTAGAATAAAGAATTGTTGTGATCAACGGCTTATCTAGACTATTCTCATTCATAGCCCACGCCAATAACTTTATATTTAATTGCTGATTTTCATTTAGAATCAATGAAGTGTTAGTGACTTTGGTGAAATTTGCATTAGCAAGATGAGATAGGTTTCCCCTTCTATACAAAGTCAAACCCTCATTGCTTCCCATGTGGCTGTAATCTGATGTGGTAATATTAAATGGCATCTGTACCCATCGTTTTGCGCTTGAAGGCAAAATATTAATTTTCGCCTCAAATGCATAATAGGTATCTCTTCTTGTTAACCCGACACTATCTTTTGTAGTAAAACTTACTTTTCTATCAAGCTTATTCCAATTATCAACTAACAATGTCTCATAGATATTTCCCCCGACTAATTGACTTATTTTCAGCGAGCCTGTGAATTCACCTGTTACCCCCTCAATTCTCGCTCCTCTTATTATCCCTCCCTCAATAATTGACCCTGACATCGTTGCACCGGTAACAGTTCCGCCACTAATTGTATTACCGGTAATCGTTGTCCCTGTGATAGTTCCGGCTGTTACTCTCCCTAAATTGGCACTAATCGCCCCCAAATTTGAGACGTTAAGCAATTCTGCCGTCAGTGAGTTTGAGGCAATATGATTCGCATTGAGGGATTTTGTCGCAATATGTCTTGCGCCAATGACTCCCGCGGCAATTTCATTTGCCGTGACCGCACCGGCGGCGAGTTGTTCGGTGGTGATGGTTTTTGTGACAACCGATCCGCCGTGAATCGCCGTCACGCCTGCGTTTTGCCAAGGGCTTGGTTCTCGGGTATGTTCGGTGC
>NZ_MLHJ01000144.1 GCF_001998965.1 Rodentibacter rarus | reverse complement strand
TGCACAATGTTGCTTTTTGTTATCTTGTAGGGACACACTGCGTGTGTCCGAATTTTAACATATTGAAATAATTGATTTTTATAACGGACACACGCAGTGTGTCCCTACGTTCAGTTAAAATTTCTGTTTTTGTGCATTTGCTACATAATACCGAACAAATCAGCATACTCTCAGAGGAGAAGATGATTCAGTGAGACGGGTAAAATATAAAAAGAAAATGACCGCACTTTATAATAATGCGGTCAAGCAGAATAAAATCTGCCCTTAATCAATTTTAAGAGCAGATGAATTTTACCGGATTAAGCTAATTTTGCGCTTAAGACATTGAGTAATTGATCTTTTGCGATCATTTCTTTTTCACCGGTGCGGCGATTTTTATATTCAATCTCACCGTTTGCTAAATTTTTCTCACCGATAACAATCATATGTGGAACACCGATAAGCTCCATATCTGCAAACATCACACCCGGGCGTTCTTTGCGATCGTCAAAAATCACCTCGACACCCTGTGCTTGTAACGTGCGGTAAAGTTCTTCGGCATACTGTTGTACGGCTTCGGATTTATGCATATTCATCGGCACAATTGCCACGGTGAAAGGGGCGATTTCGTCCGTTGGCCAAATAATGCCTCGCTCGTCATAATGTTGTTCAATGGCTGCCGCAACCACACGGGTTACCCCGATACCATAGCACCCCATCGTCACCACCATTGGGCGACCATCTTCACCTTGTACGGTGGCATTCATCGCCTCAGAGTATTTTTTACCCAGTTGGAAAATATGACCGACCTCAATACCCCGTTTAATGAGCAATGTACCTTTGCCATCCGGGCTTGGATCACCCTCCACCACATTACGAATATCTGCGATTTTCGGTAATGCCACATCACGTTCCCAGTTAATATTAAAGTAGTGTTTGCCATCAATATTCGCACCGGCACTAAAATCGGACATCAAGGCAACCGAGCGATCAATAATCACCGGAATATTGAGATTAACCGGCCCTAATGATCCCACCCCTGCCCCAATTTTAGCCTTAATTTCCGCTTCATCGGCAAACTCAAAAGGCGAAGCCACTTCCGCTAATTTTTCTGCTTTAATTTCATTGAGTTCGTGATCGCCACGAATGATTAATGCCACTAATGGCTGCTCTTCCGTTGCACCTTTAACAATCAAGGTTTTCACGGTTTTTTCAATAGGTTGATTAAATTGTGCAACTAATTCCGCAATGGTTTTGGCATTTGGCGTATCAACCAATTCCATGGTTTTGGTTGGGGCAGCACGTTCGCCGATTGCCACCGCTTCCGCTAATTCAATGTTAGCGGCGTAATCGGATTCGGTGGAGAAAATCACATCATCTTCACCACTGTTTGCCAACACTTGGAATTCGTGTGAGGCACTGCCGCCAATGGAGCCGGTATCTGCCTGTACCGCACGGAAATCTAACCCTAAGCGGTTGAAAATATTGCTATAAGTTTGGTACATCACTTCATAGGTTTGCTGCAAACTTTCTTGGTTGGTATGGAAAGAATAGGCATCTTTCATGATAAATTCACGGCTACGCATCACCCCAAAACGAGGACGAACTTCATCACGGAATTTCGTTTGAATGTGATAAAGATTCATTGGTAGTTGGCGGTAAGAGGTGATCTCACGACGCATTAAATCCGTAATGGCCTCTTCATTGGTCGGGCCAATCACAAAACCACGCTCACCACGATCAGTAAAACGCAATAACTCAGGACCGTATTGCTCCCAACGACCGGATTCCTGCCAAAGCTCCGCAGGCTGCACCACCGGCATTTTAATTTCCAGTGCACCGCTTTTATCCATTTCTTCACGGATGATTTTTTCCACTTTACGTAATACCCGCCAGCCTGTTGGCATCCAGTTATAAAGCCCGGCTGCGAGCGGGCGAATCATCCCGGCACGCAACATCAGTTGATGGCTGACAATCGCTGCTTCCGCCGGCGTTTCTTTTAATGTGGAAAATAAATATTGACTTGTACGCATTGGCTTAACCTTAAATTCATTAATATTGAGAAAAAATTGGTGGGAGTATAACAAAAAGTGCGGTCACAAAAAACGACGTTTTTTGAACGTTGGCTTTGCCAACGGCTCCGAAGGAGTGAATAAATCACTTTAGTGATTTATGAATATTTTTAACCGCACTTTTTTGAAAGAACGGTATTATGTAGCAAATGCACAAAAACAGAAATTTTAACAGAACGTAGGGACACACTGCGTGTGTCCGTTATAGAATCAAATTATTTCAATAGGTTAAAATTCGGACACACGCAGTGTGTCCCTACCGCTTTTCCCAAAAAAATCGCCTTTTCAACGGCTCGAAATCTGAAATTTAGCCCT
>NZ_MLHJ01000143.1 GCF_001998965.1 Rodentibacter rarus | reverse complement strand
TCTAGTACAGCCCCAATTTAAATCAACAGAATCAGCTTTGATCCACATATTGATTTCTTTTTTTCCTTTGTAGTTTATGAGATACCATTTATTACTATCAGTGAAACTCTCATCCAATATCTTAACTTTATCTCCCTTTATTAAATACATTTTGCTAGGATATTCATCTTCAATACTTGAATATAGATATGACTTCTGATTTATATAGAAATAAGGATTCAAATAATGAGATTCAATTTTAATAAATTGATTTCCTTTCATTGCAATTACTTTATCATCAAAAACATATTTAGACTTAACAACATCTCCTTTAATTAATGAAATATTATCATTTTCAACCTGATTATCACGTAATATCTTATTAGATAGTTCATTTACACTAAATGAAGATAAAGACGTATCTTCATAGATAACCACTATCTTATTAAATTTAGAAGGTTCTATAACGGAATAGTAAATTGGATTTATTGGAACATTTGAATTAGGTATTAAATATTTTTTATTTCAAAACAAATTTGATCCCCATCAGGGACTTTAATTGCAAATATAACTCCTTTCTCATATGAGGAATTATAATTCTGCCAATAACAAACATTGTTCTTTCTCTTTATAAGATCAAAATCAGCAAAAGAAACTCCATTTAGAGAGAGCAAACGAGAAGCTTCTATAACATTCTTAGAATTAACTCCATCAATATAGAAACGGTTTTCTTCATTTGTGCAATTACAGTCACATTTCAATATCAGGTTATCATTAGCTTTAATTAAGTTAATATTTTCATATACTCCACAAAATTCATTAGCACTAGATATTAATGATAAAGAAATTAGAAATATAAAAATCAAAGATCGCATATAAATATACCCTCTATTAATTTAAAGTTACCTTTTTCTGCAATGTACCTACTATGGAAATAACGAGTTGCTTGTTTATTCAAGATTCCTAGTCTTCTAATTATAAAAAGTAGATTATATTTATAGCTTCTTTAATATATTTATCTGAGTGCGCAATTTGGCTTTCCTTAAACTTTCTTATACATACCTATTTAATATCATCAATCATCTGATTAACTTGTTTTATTCTATCCATGTAATATTTTTCCAAACACTCATAATAGACAACAATATACCCTTCTCCCTGTATTATTCCCATAGGAGAATTCATAAATTTGCAATCTTCCTTTATAAATTTATTCCATAAAATCTGAGAGCTCTTAAAAGAGTCGATTGTAACGTTATAATTATCAGCTTTCACTAATTCATCAAATGATTTATTTAACTCTTTTTTATATTTTTCTATATTATTTTTATGGCATTCTACATCGTAACAAACAGTATTAGCTGCTGTTAATAAAAAAATAGAAAATAATGACAATAATATTTTTTTCATAAATAATCCTTAGTTATAGGCTTCAGGTAATATAACTTGAAACTGCGGTGCAGGTTGCTTTCCTTTTACGGTACCGTGAACATGGATTGCTTTACCTGACCCAAAAATTTGCCCACTTTTTTAGCCTGATCATAAACATCAGCAACCCAACGTTTAGTACTTTCACTCGCTTCATCAAGATAATAGGGGGTTAGCATAGTCTAAATTTCCACCTACACTAGATTCTTCTCCCATAGATCTATTTTTTAAATGAGCTAATACACCATTTTTTATCTTTTCACTAACTCTAGCCATTGGGACATTTTGAACCGAGCCATAAGCACTTTTTCTTGGTGTGTTTATATCACTAAAAGCCCATCTTTTATTAATTACACCTCTAACATCCCCATTATTGTAAAAAGATCGGTTTAATATAGTATCAACAATGCCCTTAAGTTGATTTGAAAAAGCTTCACCTTTTAGGCTAGGTACAACTTCTGTTGCGGTAACTTTGTGAAAATCTAAACCTCT
>NZ_MLHJ01000142.1 GCF_001998965.1 Rodentibacter rarus | reverse complement strand
GCTGCATAATACCGAAAATAACAAAAAGTGCGGTTGATTTTGACCGCTCTTTTCTACACTTGCTTATGACAACTTTCATTGCTTACGCAAACATTCACCAGCCCTACCCTTTTCACGACATCCCCACTGAACAGGTTCCTGAACAATTACTTGTGTCTACGACTCAGCAGGAGCGAGTACAGCAACGCCATCAATGTCGCCGATTAGCGCATTTTCTATTATGGCAATTGTTAAAAAGGGCAGGAAGAGATACCGCACTTCTTGGCAATATTCAGCGAACAAAAAGCGGGCGCCCTTATTTTCCTTATGAGGGGATCGACTTTAATATGAGCCATTCTGCAGACTGGGTCGCCGTGATATTAGCGATAAATCCTGAAAGGCAAAATGTGGTCGGCATTGATATTGAGTTTCCCAAATCTCGGGATTTTCCTGCGCTGATGGCGCATTTTGCACCTCAAGAGGAGGTGGCGTGGTTTGAGCAACAGACAAATGCCGAAAGTGCCTTTTATCGCTGTTGGTGCTTGCGTGAAGCGGTATTGAAATCGCAAGGTGTAGGCATTGTAAAGTTATCGGAAGTCCGCCATTTACCTTACGAGAAAAAGATTTTTTCTCAACATTGCCCACCCGGAGAACTTTTTTTTAGCGAAACCCTTCCTTTTTATTTCGCCGCCTTTACCAATCAACGTCAAAATCAACCGCACTTTTTCGGTTGGGAGGGTAAGACTTTGATTCCTCAAAAACTCTCACCGATTATTCGTTACGAGGTCAATTAAAAGCCTGCATTCTTGAGGATTTTTTCTTGCGGAAATCCCTTGTATTTTAATAGACGAGTCCCCATTATTCCGCTAAACTCGTCACAATTTTTTGACAAATGGAGAACAATATGTCGCAAAATGGTTCAGGGCAAGATCCTTGGGGCAAGCCTGGGCAGAGCAATGAGCAAAAGCCCGAAAACTCATCAAATAACGGATGGCATTCAAGCCAAAATCGTGGTAATCAAGAACAATCCCCACCGGATATTGAAGAAATTTTTAATAATCTGTTAAAAAAACTAGGTGGAGGAAAGAATAAAAAGAGCGGTCAAAATAATGGCAGTTCTAACACGCCTCCTTCTCTTCCATTTAATGTTGGTAAAGCGCTCCCTATTGCCGCTGCGTTAGGTGTGATTATTTGGGGGGCAAGTGGTTTCTATACCATCAAAGAAGCGGAACGGGGTGTCGTATTACGTTTTGGGGAATTACATTCCATTGTTCAACCGGGTTTAAACTGGAAACCGACTTTTGTAGATAAAGTTCTACCGGTTAATGTAGAGCAAGTAAAAGAACTAAAAACCCAAGGGGCGATGCTCACTCAAGACGAAAATATGGTGAAACTTGAAATGACCGTCCAATATCGCGTGCAAGATCCGGCAAAATACCGTTTTAACGTGACCAATGCCGATGACAGTCTAATGCAAGCCACAGATAGCGCCTTGCGTTATGTGATTGGTCATATGACGATGGACGATATTCTCACCACCGGTCGCACCGCCGTGCGTGAAAACACGAGAAAAACCTTAAATGAAATCATCAAACCTTATGATATGGGGCTTGAAGTGATTGGCGTAAACTTTCAATCCGCACGTCCACCGGAAGAAGTGAAAGATGCTTTTGATGATGCGATTAAAGCACAGGAAGACGAACAGCGCTTTATCCGTGAGGCAGAAGCCTATGCCCGTGAAAAAGAACCGATTGCACGTGGTGATGCACAACGCATTGTGGAAGAAGCCACGGCTTATAAAGCGCGTATTGTGTTGGATGCACAAGGGGAAGTGGAACGTTTGCAACGCCTATTGCCCGAATTTAAAGCGGCGCCAGATTTGTTGCGTGAGCGTTTATACATTCAAACGATGGAAAAAGTGATGGCGAACACGCCGAAAGTGATGCTGGATGGCAATAACGGCAATAATTTAACCGTGTTACCTTTGGAACAAATTATGGCGAAAAAAGCGACACCCAAAACGCAAAGTGCGGTCAATTCTACCCCTGTTTTAATGCCATCGGAAAATCCATCAACTCATTATCAGCCGGTCAAAGTTGAACCGGTTCGCCAAGGGAGATTTAACTAATGCGCAAATTTTTATTACCCCTTATTTTCGTTATCGCTGCGGTGATTTATTCCAGTATTGTGGTGGTAACCGAGGGTACGAGAGGCATTATGTTGCGTTTTAATAAAGTGCAACGTGATGCAGATAATAAAGTCGTGGTGTACGAACCGGGGCTGCATTTTAAACTACCGATTATTGATAGCATCAAAGTGCTGGATGCACGCATTCGCACTTTAGATGAATCCGCCACACGTTTTGTTACCGTTGAGAAAAAAGATTTGTTGGTCGATTCCTATGTGAAATGGAAAATCAATGATTTCGGTCGTTTCTACACCGCTACCGGTGGCGGTGATTACAGCAAAGCAACGGGCTTATTAAGTCGCAAAGTCAATGACCGTTTGCGTTCTGAAATCGGTACACGCACGATTAAAGATATTGTATCTGGTACTCGCGGTGAATTAATGGAAGATGCGAAAAAAGCCCTTAATTCAGGTCAAGATAGCGCCGCAGAATTAGGTATTGAAGTGGTTGATGTCCGTGTGAAACAAATTAATCTGCCGGATGAGGTGTCTTCTTCAATTTACCAACGTATGCGTGCAGAGCGGGATGCGGTGGCACGTGAGCACCGTTCACAAGGTAAAGAAAAGGCGGCATTTATCCAAGCCGATGTGGATCGCAAGGTTACTTTGATTTTGGCTAATGCCAATAAAACCGCACAAGAATTGAGAGGTTCGGGTGATGCAACGGCGGCAAAACTTTATTCTGATGCCTTCTCGCAAAATCCACAATTCTTTAGTTTTGTGCGTAGCCTAAAAGCCTATGAAGCGAGTTTTGCTAATTCGGATAATATAATGATCTTAAAGCCGGATAGTGATTTCTTCCGATTTATGCAAACGCCAAATCAATAAGCAAGCCCCATAAATACGACCAATAGCAATCTGCTTCCAAAAAGTTGGATTAAACACCAACTGACCAGGGGCAGATTTTTTTATGATGAAATATATCCCATTCTTCAAATAGCAAGTGATAGATTTTTATATCATTTTTCTCCCCATATGCCACTATTTAGGACTGATTAGATATACTAAGTCAAAATCAACCGTTAGAAACGATGACGGTTACCACAATAAAGATCGTATTCTATTGAAAATTAAAAGGGATAACCCCGATACGATATCAAACACAGCCCTATAACCATCTAATTTTTGGGAAAATAACGGTAACAGTGACACAAATAAATTTCACCTTGTACGATCCGTGCAAGGTTGATTCCCCCTCCCCCTGTTCGAACTGTAAAGCCACAAAGTGGCTCAGATAAATTCACCCCATACGGCTCGTAGGGGGTGAAGAATGAAAATTGTGCATTTGCTACACAATATCGGAAAACGAATTAATGTTTACCTTACTTTTTCTTATTGGTGATAGTTTTCTAAGAAACGCCCCAATTTGGAGATCGCCTCTTCCAACTGGTTCACATAAGGCAGGGTAACAATGCGGAAGTGATCCGGTGAGTGCCAGTTAAAGCCTTTACCATGCACAAGCAATACTTTTTCTTGGCGGAGCAAATCCAACACCATTTTTTCATCACTGTGAATATTAAATTTTTTCACATCAATTTTTGGGAACATATAAAGTGCGCCCATGGGTTTCACACAGCTAATGCCAGGAATTTGCGTAATCAATTCATAGGCTTTATTTCGTTGCTCCAATAAACGTCCGCCGGGCAAAATAAATTCATTAATACTTTGATAGCCACCGAGTGCGGTCTGAATCGCATGCTGCATAGGCACATTGGCACACAAACGCATAGAGGCCAGCATATCCAAGCCTTCAATATACCCTTTTGAATGATTTTTCGGCCCATTTAAGATCATCCAACCTTGGCGGAAACCGGCAACACGGTAAGCTTTCGATAAACCGTTAAAGGTCACCGTTAATAAATCCGGCGCTAATGCCGCAATGTGATGATGAACCGCATCATCGTATAAAATTTTGTCGTAAATTTCGTCTGCAAAAATAATTAAATTATGGTGGCGAGCCACTTCCACAATTTCTTCCAACAAGGCTTTGCTATAGACAGCCCCGGTTGGGTTGTTCGGATTGATGACTACAATAGCTTTAGTTTTGGCATTCACTTTCGCCTTAATATCCGCAATATCCGGGAACCAATCCGCCTCCTCATCACACAAATAATGCACGGCTTTGCCACCGGAAAGGGTCACTGCCGCCGTCCATAACGGATAATCCGGCATTGGTACTAAGACTTCATCACCATCATTGAGCAATGCTTGCATTGCCATCGTAATCAGCTCGGACACGCCATTACCAATATACACATCATTGACCGTAGAACCCTGTATGCCTTTGGATTGATAATATTGCACAATGGCTTTACGGGCAGAATACAACCCTTTGGAGTCACAATACCCTTGCGCTGAAGGCAAATTACGCAACACATCCACCAAAATTTCATCCGGTGCTTCAAAGCCAAAAGGGGCTGGGTTACCAATGTTTAATTTTAAAATTTTATTGCCTTCTTCTTCCAAGCGGAGCGCTTCTTTGTGTACAGGACCACGAATGTCATAACAAACATGTTCCAATTTATCGGATTTGGGGAATAATCGCATATCAGTTCCTTTTATTTTTATGGAAAGTGCGATTAATTTACGCTGAATTTTCAATCTTGAAAAGATTTCATAAAAAAATTTTTTGTCACAGACAAACTGCGGTAGAATACAGGCTAATTTTTTGTGCATTTTGAACAAGTTATAATGGGTAGTTTAGAGCAAGCCGCAAGTCAATTAAGCCTGCAAATTGAACAATATTTGCAACAAGGAAAAACGGATATTGAGCGTTTTCAAGTGAAGATCGCCAATGTCAATTTATTGGCGTGGCTAAAATCGCAAACCACTTATCCGCAGTTCTATTTGCACTTTCGTGATGAAAATAAGTCAGTCGCTACATTAGGAGAAGTGCGGTCATTTTCCGCATTAAATTTAGCCCAAGAATTTATTGAGACATATCATTTTCCACTTTTTGGCGGACTACAATTTCAAGGCTACGGGCAATTTATCCTACCACAGCTATTACTAGAAACGGACGAACAAAACACCGCTATCAGTTGTTTTGTGGAAGGTAAAACCTCTGCCCAAAGTGCATTAGAACAATTAAAAACCTTGCCCAAAATGACCGCACTTTATCCATTGCCAAAACAGATTCCACTACATACCGAACAACAGGCTAATCAGCCAATGTGGTGCGACTGGGTCAATCAAGCCTTATATGAAATTAAACAGGGCGAACTCACCAAGCTGGTATTAGCCAATGAAACGATTTTTCATTTAAAACAGCCCGTCAACCCCTATGATTTCCTCACGGAAAGTGAAAAACAAAATCAAGGTTGCTATCATTTTTTATGGGCAGAAAATCCTCATTCAACCTTTGTGGGCTCAACACCGGAGCGCCTATTTGCCCGAGAATATAATCTGTTTTTAACCGAAGCCCTTGCCGGCACGGCCCCCATTACGGCTGACTTAAAAGAAAATCAGCAACAAGCCCAATGGTTATTAAATGATGAAAAAAACCTCAATGAAAACTGGCTGGTGGTGCAAGATATTTCACAAAATATTCAGGCTATGGTGGAATCCTTTGATGTCAGCGAGGTAGAACTTAAACCTTTACGCAAAGTCCAACATTTGCTCCGAAAAATTCGGGCAAATCTGACCGCACATTATCGGGATTCTGCCCTACTCAAAGCCATTCATCCAACGGCAGCGGTTTCCGGTTTACCTCAACAACAAGCGAGAATGATTTTATCGGAAATTGAAACCTTTGATCGAGGGTGGTATGCCGGGACACTAGGGGTGATGAGTGAAGCTTATTCAGAATTTTGTGTGGCGATCCGCTCTGCTTTTATTGAGAGAAATCGGATTCGGGTTTTTGCCGGTGCGGGGATTGTTGAAGGCTCCGAACCTTTGGCGGAATGGCAAGAAATTGAACGTAAGGCATCGGGATTAATTTCCCTTTTTGCAGAAAATAATGATGGAGAAAAAGAATGTCTGTAAGCGTGTTTAATCGTTGTTGGTCAAAAGTGATTTTAGAAACCTTGGTACGCCAAGGGGTTTCCCATATCTGTATTGCCCCCGGCTCACGCTCTACCCCATTAACCCTTGAAGCCGTACGTTTACAAAATGCCGGTCGTACCGCCTGTTATAGCCATTTTGATGAACGTGGGTTAGGCTTTTTTGCCCTTGGTATTGCTAAATCAACGCAATCCCCTGTGGCGATCATCGTCACCTCGGGAACAGCGGCAGCAAACCTTTATCCTGCCATTATCGAAGCACGCCAAAGCGGTGTTGATCTGATTGTGCTAACCGCAGATCGCCCACCGGAATTATGGGAATGTGGGGCAAATCAAGCCATCTTGCAACAAAATATGTTTTCGGACTACCCTGTTGCCAATGTCAACCTCCCAAAACCCAATGCAGACTATTCAGCCCAATGGCTGCTCTCTCTGCTTGAGCAAGCATTTTTTCAACAAAAGCAACAAGCCGGTGTGGTTCATATTAATGTGCCTTTTGCCGAACCACTCTATGAAGCCCAGGAAGACGCCATCGACAACCACCCTTGGTTAGCTCCTCTACAACGTTGGCTTTCACACAATAAACCTTGGATAGCGCGTGAAGCTCAACAACAAGAAGTGCTGATGCACGAAAACTGGGATCACTGGCGTACTAAACGGGGAGTGATTGTTGTCGGACAACTGCCCATGGAACAAGCTATGGGCATTAATGCTTGGGCAACCACCATGGGCTGGGTGCTATTAACGGATATTCAATCCGGTGTAGAACCTATGACGCCTTATGCCGATATTTGGCTTGCCAACCAAACGGTGCGTGAAAAATTATTACAAGCGGATATTGTGATTCAGTTCGGATCACGTTTTATCAGCAAACGTATTAACCAATTTTTACAAACCTTTAAAGGTGAATTTTGGATTGTGGAACACACTCAAAAGGCGGTGGATCCTTATCATCATACCCATACCCGTTTTAATGTGAAAGCTCACCACTGGCTGCGGGCACACCCTCCTCTTCGTCAAAAATCTTGGTTGCTGGAGCCTTTGGCATTGTCTAAATTCTGTGCTAGTTTTATCGAACAACAAGTCGGCGGTAACCTTAACGAAGCCTCCCTTGCCCATCATATTGAACGTGTATTGCCTTACAATGGAATCTTGTTCCTCGGCAATAGTTTATTTGTACGACTTGTGGACGCCCTCACCAAGCTCCCTGAAGGCTACCCGATTTATACCAATCGTGGCGCAAGTGGGATTGATGGTTTATTGGCAACGGCTGCCGGAATTGGTGCAGGCACCAATCAACCTGTTGTAGCAATGATTGGCGACACTTCAACCCTGTACGATCTCAATTCCCTTGCACTATTCAAAAATGTCACGCAACCGACCATTATTTTTGTCATCAACAATAATGGTGGGGCAATTTTTGATATGTTACCGGTGGATGAAACTGTCAAAGACCGTTTTTATCGCTTACCGCACAACGGCGATTTCTCACAAATTGCCGCCATGTTCGATATCAAATACGCTCACCCTTACACTTGGGCGGATTTAAGTAGCGTGTTAAAACAAGCCTATACCCGCCGTAAAACCACGTTGATTGAAATCAAAACCAACCCGAATGATGGCAGCAATATTTATAAGCGTTTAATTGAACAAATCAGCCATGCCGTGATTAGTGCATAAGGAAAATAAGGGCAAATTCTGCCCTTTGTTTTTATGATGAATATTATTTTTCTCCACGGTCTTCTTGGCACCGCTTCCGATTGGCAAAAAGTCATCGAAAATCTACCGCACTTTCGCTGTATTTCTATTGATTTACCTTTCCATGGTAAAGCAAAGGAAACCGCAGTGTGCCATTTCAACGACACCGCAGACTATCTTTCCAAGCAAATCCAAAGTGCGATCAACAATGAACCCTATTTTTTAGTGGGTTATTCCCTTGGGGGGCGCATTGCTATGCATTATGCCTTGCAAGCCAATGTCGAAAAAGGGAACTTGCAAGCGGTGGTGTTAGAAGGGGCGAATTTGGGCTTAAAAACAGAAGAGGAAAAGCAGGCTCGCTGGCAAAATGATACACAATGGGCAAAACGATTTAGGGAGGAAACGCCTGACAGAGTCTTAGAGGATTGGTATCAACAACCTGTTTTTTCCCACTTAACCGCTCATCAACGGGCGCAACTCATTGAAAAACGAAAAGCCCATTGTGGTGCTAATATTGGACAAATGTTACTTGCCACCAGCCTCGCCAAACAAGCGGATTTCCGAGAAAAAGTGCGGTCAAGTTCGCTGCCATTTTTTTATTTTTGCGGTGAGCAGGATCTCAAATTCCAAACACTGGCAAAGTCCGAACAACTCAATTTAACCACCATTCCTTATGCGGGTCATAATGCCCATTTGGAAAACCCGTGCCTATTTGCTAAAAAACTTGAGAATCTTATTTTAGAAATTGCTCAATTTTAAAGGAAATGCTAGGATTCAAGCCTTTATATTTATCACGTTTTTTATTTTTACCTTTTCTAAGGAAAGCAATATGAACGCACAACTTCGCAATAATCCGATGAAGGTGGCACTTGCCTCAATGGTCGGTACAGCAATTGAATTTTTTGATTACTATATCTATGCGGCAGCTGCCGTGCTGGTGTTCAATACCCAGTTTTTCCACAGCGATGATCCCCTCTCAAATGATCTTCTTTCCCTTTCAACCCTCGCCTTGGCATTTTTTGCCCGTCCTATCGGCTCAGCATTGTTTGGACACTTTGGAGATAAAATCGGACGTAAAAAAACCCTTGTCGCCTCTCTCTTACTCATGGGCGGCTCCACGGTGATTATCGGTCTATTACCCAACTATTCTCAAATTGGTATTTGGGCACCGATTTTGCTTTGTATTTGTCGCGTAGGACAGGGTATCGGTCTTGGTGGAGAATGGGGCGGTGCCGCATTAGTCGCTACAGAAAATGCACCGGAAGGCAAACGTGCATGGTATGGAACCTTTCCACAATTAGGTGCACCTATCGGTTTATTTGTTGCCAATGGTACTTTCTTCTTAGTGAGCTATTTTTGGGGGCAAGAAGCACTGGTGGAATGGGCTTGGCGAATTCCTTTTATCTCTTCCTTATTATTGGTATTTGTCGGCTTATACGTCCGTTTAACCTTACACGAAAGCCATGTTTTCATTGAAGCGGAACAAAAAGGCAAAAAATTAAATGCGCCGGTCAGTGTCGTCTTTACCAAACACTTCAAACCGATGGTGATTGGGACATTCATTATGGTTGCCACCTACTCCCTTTTCTACATTATGACCGCCTTTGCACAAGCATATTCACGTACAGCACCAAATCTTTCCGAAGCCGGTCACCCTCTCGGATTAGGGATTCCGGCAAATACTTTTACAGGTTTATTATTAATCAGTGCGATTGTTTTCGGTATTTTTATCAGTATTTCCGGTGTTTATGCCGATAAAATCGGGCGCCGTAAATGGTTGATTTGGGTGACTCTCGCAATTGGTGTACTCGGCTTATCTATGCCGGTGTTCTTACAAAACGGGACACCTGCCAGCGTATTCGCCTTCCTAGTCATTGGTATGGCAATTATGGGGATGACCTTTGGGCCAATGGCTGCACTCTTGCCTGAATTATTCCCAACCGAGGTGCGCTATTCTGGCGCTTCTCTTTCCTATAACTTGGCTTCTATTATTGGTGCCACCATTGCCGCGATGATCTCATTGAAAATCAATGCCTCATTTGGTGTCATAGGCGTGGGTATTTATTTGGCAATTAATGCATTGATGACTTTATTGGCACTACTTGCCTCAAAAGAAACAAAAAACGTGGATTTAACCCAAATTTAATGTTTCATAAAAGCATAAATGCCAAGGGATTACCTTGGCATTTTTTCTAAAAAATCTCTTTAAAAACAACCGCACTTTATTCAAATGAATCTTTTAGGCGCTCATCTGCACGGCGGGATTCCCCTTTATGTTGTAATTTATTGAGTTGGCGTTCTAATTTTTCTTCCACCTCATTAATGGCTTTATACATATCATCCGCCGTTGCACTCGCAACCAAATTCCCAAGTGGTGTTCCAATGGAAGCCTCAACATTAAAACCATTAGGCACTTTATTTAATATAAAGTGCGGATTAATCAACTGCGTGTGCCATTTTTCCAATTTCGCCAGACGACCCTCCACGTGTTCACGAATAGCAGGGGTGATTTCCATTTGTTTGCTGGTGATATTTAATGTCATAGCATTTACCTCTCACATTGTTAAGAACCTTTGAGTTCGGTTTGATTTAGTACCAAAATAGTCCCCTACTCGGGCTTTTTCAAGTCATTTTTGAGAGAAAAAAAGACTAATCATCAAAAACATGATCTAGATCTCATTTATCCATATTCGCTGTTTTCTTTCCACTGAAAATTGTTACTATGAGAGGCTGTAATAAAAAAGGAGGCGTATCAAGCATCCTTTTTTATACTATAAAACTAAGCGAGTTCATCTTGATCATGGTGATTAATTTTTAAACGTGCAAAATAATCTTTCGTTTCCTCAATCACCACTTTACGCAATCCGATTAAAGCGATTAAATTTGGGAAAGCCATTAAACCATTTACAATATCCGCTAAGATCCAAATTAAATCTAATTTCAAAAATGAGCCAATCCCAACCAAAATAATAAAGATCAAACGGTATAAACGAATACCTCGGGTTCCCACCAAATATACAAAACAGCGTTCACCATAATAACACCAGCCTAGAATGGTTGTGAAAGCGAAAAATAATAAACCGAGAGTAACAATGGTCGCCCCAATATCTAGCCCGAGCCCCTGTGCAAATGCCGCATTGGTTACCGCTGCACCGGCAATTTCAGGGTTGTTCCATGCACCGGTTAAAACCAACACGATCCCGGTCATTGAACACACAATAATGGTATCTAAAAAAGTGCCGGTCATGGAAATCAGGCCTTGGCGGGCCGGCTCTCGAGTTTGAGCTGCCGCAGCCGCAATAGGCGCACTGCCCAAACCGGATTCATTAGAGAAAATCCCCCGAGCTACCCCTGATTGAATGGCTTTCATCACAGTAAAACCCAATACCCCGCCTAGCGCTGATTGGGGATTAAAAGCACTACGAATAATCAACATCACCGCATCCGGCACCCGTTCCCAATTTAATAAAATAATGATGAGGGATACAAGCACATAAGAAATCGCCATAAAAGGCACAATGATCGAGGAAGCAATGGCAATGCGTTTTACCCCGCCTAAAATAATCATCGCCACGAGGACAGTCACCACAACAGCGGTGATAATCACCGGGATATGGAAGGTATCTTCCATGGCGTGCGTAATGGCATTCACTTGGGGGAAAGTCCCGATACCAAAAAACGCCACCAACACCCCAAATACCGCAAACATTTTAGCCAGCCATTTAATGCCTAAACCACGCTCAATATAATACATAGGCCCGCCGGACATAAACCCACGGCGATCTTTCACCCGATATTTCACCGCCAGTAAACATTCTGCATATTTTGTCGCCATTCCCAGCAATGCGACCAGCCACATCCAAAAGATCGCCCCCGGTCCGCCTGCTTGCACCGCTGTCGCCACGCCGACAATATTCCCCGTTCCGATGGTTGCCGCTAAAGCAGTACTCAGTGCAGCAAAAGAAGACACATCCCCTTTTCCCCCCCGCTCTTTTTTAAATAAATAACTAATCGCCAAGGGTAAATAGCGGATTTGAATGAAACCTAAACGTAACGTGAAATAAAGCCCTGTCCCGGATAGCAAAATCAGTAATGGCGGGCCCCAAATAAAACTATCAATGGTAGATAAAATTGTCGTAAATGACATAATGATTCCTCGTGGTCTAAAAACAAATAAACGCAACAAGGAGACGAAAAGTATCCGTGAAAAGAAATAAAATACAGATTATCTTTTAGCCCCTGTCCTTTTGCCTGAGCGTTTGAAAAACAGTGTGAAAAACCACCGCTCTTTTGCGCCTTCGGCGTCCATTTACTCTATTTTGAGGGCAATGGATCTCTCCAAGGGTTCGTCCAGTAACAGTCCCTGCACTGATGTGCGCCTGAAAGATTTTACATCGTCGGCGTAGAGTTCATTCCCTACTCTCCAGCTACCTTCATCCGAACTCATTTTCTCTGATCTCTCAGAAAAAACGGGGCGGATTTTAGCAAAATCAAAGATAGCGATCAATTATTGGAAAGCTCAGAAAAATAAAGTGCGGTCGAAAAATACGCTTTTTTTCCGGTATTATGTAGCAGTTGCACAAAGCCGTTTTAAAACAAGGCGACCTTTCCGTCGCCTTTATTTTTGTGGCTAATTCTACCATTTAATCAGTGGCGATTATTCCATTTTTGGTAATAAATCTCAACGCTATCTAAGCAGTAAACTAATATTCTGTCAGCAATCACCTCGTTTTCCCACTGCATTAAACCTTCGATTTCATTTAGCCTTTTCTGTGCTTGGTATTGGGCGTAGGCTTTTGAGTAGCGAGGTTCGACCTGCTCTATTTTTGCAGGGACTTTGATTTCCAATAAATCGAAAAATTTGTTGATATTACGCCGTTCACTCCATCTTACCGTATGGCGTTTTATATCATCCAAAATGGAATGGTCGCCCCATCTACAAATGTCAAAATCTTCACTAGATTCAAAATAGCTCCGCATATCATAATGTAGCTTCATTTTTGCTCCTTATTAGGTTGTTTGTAATGAATGGATGCCAAATAGGGCTTCGGGCATTTTATTGCCTTGCCAGTAGCCGGTAAAATGGCGTGAGGGTAAAGTGTTGAACGTGCAGCGTAGCAAATGTTCAAATTTCTCTTTGACGCTTTTTCGACGATTATCTTCCCGCCACGCTGTCTCGTTAGCGTAGAACATTAGGTACTTGTTTTTCATCTTGTGGTAAATCCCTGTAATGGCACGCCTCATTCGTGCAAAAAAGGATTCGGCAAGGTTGTTGGTGATGCCCTCGATGGAACGATATTCTTGGGAATGATTTACCCGCCATAAATCATAATGGAATGTCAGGCTATCGTAGGCAGGTTTTTCGTCAGCGTGAATCGTGCTGTTGGGTTTCACAAGGCGTTGGGTTAAATCCAGTATGTCTTGGGTGTTTTCTTCTTTGATGAGGGCGATAATGCTTCGCTCTGCGCCTTTCATTATATTTTGATTTTTTGCCCGTTGCCGGAATACCAATACACAAGCCTTATCCTTGCATTGATGGCGTTTCTTACGTCTATCAATGCGTTTGTGGCGGAAATTTTTCGGGCGAATGTAGTAGTTTACATAAGCCCCGTCAATGTGGACTTCGCTGTGTAATGGCGTTAAATCTTTCGTCTTTTCTAGGATTTCACGGAATTTATGTAGTAGTACCCATGCGGTTTTATATTGCACGTTGAGCTTGTGAGAAAGGGAAATGGCGGATAAGCCTTTGCTTTCCGTGACAAAGAGAAGAAGCGCAATAAGGATTTGCCGCAGGGTGAGTTTGTGAAATTGAAATATTGTGCCTGTGGTAATCGAAAAGCGATATTGGCAGTGTTTGCATTGAAATTGTTGGCGTGTGTGGATGAAATAGGCTTGATGGCAAGTGCCTCAACGCGGACAAACTTGTTCCGTGGCGCTGTGACAACGGGCGTTTTTGATTAGGGAAAGAATTTTGGCTTATTTTAGATTATTGGAGCTGATAAAAATGACTATTTTTGGAGGCTGATTCCCACTATTACAAAGGGGTTAAAGTAAAAAATTGTATTTACCGTAGTTTTTCTACGGCAGAATATGTTAGAATAAGCAAAGTAAGTCTTATCAAGATTTAACAGTTTCAATTTTATTAAGGGTTTTACTATGTTAAAGAAATTTACGGTTAGCAATTATCGCCAATTCAATGAACCATTAGAGTTTGATTTGACAGCAAGTAATTACACATTTAATACAGATTGTACCCATAATAATTTAGTTAAGTTGGCATTGGTTTATGGTGAGAATGGAACAGGAAAGTCCAGTTTAGGTTGGGCTTTGTTTGATTTGGTTTCACATTTAACTGATAATAATTTTAAACATTATTCTAATTATTACCTGAGTGCAAATTCCAATAAAAATTTTGCAACCTTTTTGTTTGAGTTTCTATTTGATGATATTCCTGTTATTTATGAATATCAAAAGGGTGAGGATAAAAATTTAATTTATGAAAAACTCACAATTGATAAGAAAGTATGTGTTGAATATAAACTAAATCAGCCTTTTTTATCAAAGCTAAAAGGTTCTGAAAATTTAAATAAAAACATCAATCCAAATCAAAATTTATCTTCAGTTAAATACATTTATAGTAATACAAATTTAGATAAAAGAAATAAACTTAATAGGATTTTTGTTTCTTTTATGACCTTTGTTAATCATATTTTATGGTTTAGGAGTGTTTTGGATGATCGATCTTTCATTGGATATAAAAAAGGAACTGAAAACATTGCAGAACACATTTTAAAAAACAATTACTTAGAGGATTTTGAAAAATTTCTTGTGGATTGTGGTTTAAATATCCAACTTGTAAAGTACAATGATATTAACGGCAGTAATATTGGTATTAAGTTCCCTGGTAGAAAAAAACCTTTACCGTTTTTTGAAATTGTATCTACTGGAACGAGAAATTTAACGTTATTTTATTATTGGTGGAAAATTATTCAAGAGTATAATGTTCCCCTACTATTTATAGATGAATTTGATTGTTCTTACCATTTTTCTTTATCAGAAAAAATCGTTGAAAAGTTAAAGCAATTACCTAATACACAGGTGGTTTTAACCACTCATAATACTAATTTATTAAGCAATGAATTAATTCGCCCTGATTGTGGATTTGTGATTGATGGAAAAACTATTGCATCACTCAATAAATCTACTAATAGGGAGTTAAGAGAAGCTCATAATTTAGAAAGACTTTATCAAGCTGGAGAGTTTTCTTGATGAATAAAAGAAATATTTTATGTGTAACAGAAGGGGCTAGAACAGAAGTTAATATTTTGGAGCATTTAAACCAGATATTTATTCAAAGGGATATCACATTTATCCCTTTTTCTACAAATATTTATGTAGTTTATAATGACTATTTAAAATTCAAAGGTGATAATGATGATGACTTTGATATGTTTATTTTTTCTAAAAAGATATGATAGGAATAATATTTTAAAAAATAAAAAGAGAAATGATTTTACCGATATTTTATTATTTATGGATTTTGATAGGCATCATTTAGACAAAATAGATAACCCATTGGAATACAATAAACTATTAAATTGTTTACCAGAAATGCTAAATTTATTTGATAACTCAATAGAAAATGGGAAGTTATTTATTAGCTATCCAATGGTTGAAGCATTTAAACATCCAATTACAAATCATGAATTATGGGATATATCATTAGGTAAACAGTATAAATCACATGTCAGCTGTATTTGCGATAAAAAGTTAGAAAATTTCAATAATCATTTCTTAAATAAAGAACAATGGTCAAGCTTTCTCCTTCCCCATATCTTTATTGTTAATTTTATTATAAATCAAAGATTTGATTATCCTTTGAATTACCAAGAGATTAATAAATTTAACCAAAATACTATTTATCAAAAACAACATCAAGATTACATCATACCTGAAAATAAATGTTTGGTTCTTAGTCCATTTGCTTTATTTTTATTGGAATTTTTGGGTGAAAAATTATTTGATGAATGGCAAAATATACTTAATGAGATTGGTAAATGAATATTTAAATGCCACAGCTAAAAATTTAGAAATACCAAATAATGATATAAACATCTTCATCTTTAATTAGATTAGCCATTTTACTATTTTTTACAATAAGAATAGGAGTAAAAAACCTATTACTATTTGCTTTTTTTATCATCGAAAGTTATTAAAATAATTTGATTAAATTTCTCATTTTTTGATTCTAAAATAGCTCTTTTTTGAAGAAGAGCTACAAAAGAAATTAAAACCTTTCTTCATTTTTGTTTGAAAGGTAAATAGAGTGCGGTAGGAAATTTGCAAGAAACTGTTGTTTTTTATCGGTGTTTTTAGGTAATTAATCCGCTATAATTACATCAATGGAAGAAAAATGAGACGATAAAAATGCTTTATATTCCACCCACTAATCCCAATCACTATGTCAGTAGTATTGTAGCTTTAAACATTATCAGTCCTAAAAATACAGGGGATTGGCATAGTGCAGCCGCATTAAGCCAAAATTCTTATCCACTTGAGTTTTATCTGTATGGCGAAAATCAGTCTAAAAATACCCATCATTTATTAGGGCAACAAGGCATTATTGACGGCACACAACGACTTAATGATATGGGGTATTACCCTGAAAATACCCCTGTTTGGATAGCCGACCACCCGCGTGCCTGCGTGGATTATCTCTATTATGCCGTGCTGAAAACAGGTTCGATTGGGCGTGTAATGCTCGATGAGTGGTTTCCAAATGATGAAGATAAGCAATCCGTCTATGCTTTGATTAATGCGTTAGAGCCTAATTTAACCGATGATGAAAGAGAGAATTTACAGCTATGGAAACGCAAAAATCCAATAATGTCATCTTGACTGAACGTGATAAACAGCACGAACGCTTAATGCGTGCCGTTCTGCACAATCTTGTCGAAACGCCCCTTGTCTTAAAAGGCGGCACGGCACTTTATTTAGGTTATGGATTAAATCGTTTCTCCGAAGATTTAGATTTTGATTCTGATAAAAAGCTCAATCTTGTCAATAGAATCAAAAGCTCTGCACCACACGGCATTGTAATTGATGATGTGAATGTAAAAAAGGACACCGATACCGTCAGTCGTTATATGATGAATTACCACATTCGGGATACAGGACATAAAGATTCGCTAAAAATCGAGATTTCTTATCGTAATCCACCGCCAACAGAACAAATTTCCGTTCGCAGTGGTATTCGTGTTGCTTCTATTGAACGTATTACCGACAATAAATTAAGCGCTGCCTTTGATGGTGAAAATACCCGAACAAAAGGGCGTGATTTATTTGATTTGCATTTCATCGCAAAAAACTATGGCGATACCTTATCACTTCCGATTTTAGAGCGTTTAAAGGCTTTTTCGCAAGATCCTGATAAATTAGTAAGTGCATATAGTGAAGATATAAAAGCCGATCCGCTTTTAAATAAAATTATGGATGCAGATACTATTTCGCTTGAACTTAATGAAATTGCAGAAAGATTGCATACCTCAATGGTTTCTTCTCAAATACAAGAAGAAACACCCGCTCAAAAGTTAAAGCGAGTATTACATTCAAGAGGGATGCCAATGCCGCCTGAAAATGAGCAGGATTTAGACTTCGATTTTGATCCGAATTTTGAATTAGATTCAGAATCTCGTCTTGCTGTGGAAAATGCAATCAATGAGCAAATAAACGGTGGGGAAATACTTAATCGTTATGCTGAAAAATATACGAATATGAAGAAATCTGAAACTCCATCTCTAACAGTTAATGAAGTTTCTAAAGGGTTAAAAAGAGAGTAAAGTATATTAAAAGCCAATCTAATTAGATTGGCTTTTAATATCATTAATTTCATTTTGTTAAATGCTCATTACTTATTTGATTTTTTCCGATTACACGATTTACATAACATCTGGCCATTGTTTAAATCGGTTTTACCGCCTTGCGACCAAGGAGTAACATGATCAGCTTCCATTTCGGATAGCTCAAATGTCTGATTGCAGTTCGAACAAATACCATTTTGGCGTTCAAACAAGATGCGTTTATCTTTGTCGCTAAAGGCTCGCAAATTTAAATAACGCTCATCACGGGTTAAAATATAATCATAAATCCCTGCTTTTTTGTTGACCTCATCATCTTCCATCAAGGCTTTAATTTCGGTTTCCAATTTTTCGGGATTAAGATCGGCATCTTTGAATCGGTTGTACAATAAGCCCCAGTCTAAGCCCTTCATTTCTCTGCGGTAAATAGTAAAAGTATTCTTTACCCAGTTGATTACACTTTCAAAATATGTCCATAATTTAGTGGCGTGCTCATCGTGCTGATGCAACGCCATATAGCTTTCTATACTTTTATGCGGCTTACCTTCTTTATCATTTTCGGTTGGATAAATCCACGTTAAAACTATTTCTAATATCTCTTGACGAATAGGCGAACCTTTGACGTATTTATCACCCAAACTTGTCGCAGCACAGCCTGTTTTGGAAAATTTGCGTTTTGCGTCCGACAACCATGATCCTGCATACACCGCATTACGCAATTCTTGGTCAGTGAGCTTTTCGCCTGCGATATTGATGGTTTTAAACCATTCTAATTTTTCGCTATCAGTGCCTTCACATTGGTAAACGGTTAATTCATAGTTTAAAAATTGTTCTTTTTTATCATCAGACAAGTTGTGAAAATATTGAAAATCTACTGAAAAATTACCTTTCACAAATTCACAAATAGAAACCGTGCGTTGTTGCCCATCCAATACTTCAAAGCTGCCGTCTGAATGCTTAACCCAATACATCACATTGAGAGGAAAGCCTTTCATTACCGTATCAATCACGGCATTGCGCTGTTTTTCTTTATAGACAAATTTACGTTGGTATTGTGGACGGATGTCAAGCTTTCCGCCAAAGCCTGTTACGCCGTTTTCAGCGCTGTCTTCATAGCCGTTGTACAAATCACGAATTTTGATATGGGTGAGTTCTATTTTCATTTTTGAGCCTTTTTGTGTTTGATTAAAATTCTACCATAGGTTCTTTTTCCATTTATAACAGTACAACCTCCACGGTCTTCAAAATGAGCGGAGTATTTTAGTTTTTCTAAAATTTCTTTAGGTGCTGAAGCCCTAGTATTACCACTAGCTTGCCAAATAATTTCAAACTGATCTGGATTGTATTTATCCATAAAAGTAATAGGTACACCCATTACACCGTCCCAATCCTTGGGAATATTTTTGGTTTTACTGACTTCAATCGCATCGTAATTATCATAATGCGGATAATCCGTTGGATTATAAGTTGCCCATAAATCTAATTCTTCGTGGCGTTTTGCCAAATCAAGATTGGTAAACCAAGTAACACCTGAAACTCGAATCATTCCTTCTCTATGATCTCCTGCTGTTGCATAATCCACATAGTGTTTATTGATGAAATGGACTGCATTTCCGCTAAAACCTTTTCCAAGCCAAATTTGGTTATTTTTAATTAGCGGAAAAATCTCTTTATAAGTAATCGCATTTTGATTACCAACAATCACAAATTTTTTTTCATATTCCATCAATTGCGCCACATATTCACGAAATAGCGAAAACGGTGGATTGGTAATCACAATATCGCAAGACTTTAAAATGTCCACGCATTCGGGTGAACGGAAGTCACCGTTTTGCTGTAACGGAATGCGCTGAACGTCTGCAAAATCAATCTTGCCGTCTGCATTAAGATCCAATTCACAGTCGATTTCTAATTTATAGGTGGTTTTTTCGGCATCAAAATGGGTTGTAATCAGTTTTTTAATGCCAAGATGCTCAAAATTGAGGGCGAAATAACGGAAGAAATTGCTTTCTTCAGGATCATCACAATTGCAGAAAATGGTTTTGTCTTTGAAGTGGTGGATATAGTGCTTTAACTCGTTTTCAATGTCGGAAAGCTGAGTGTAAAACTCATCATTTTTTTCAAGGTTAGCACGGTGGAGATTTTTGTTCCCTGCCATTATGCTTCTCCCTTTATAGAGAAAATGCTTGACAGGGATATATGAGTTTTTAGACTATTTTGCGTTGCGTTGCGTTGC
>NZ_MLHJ01000141.1 GCF_001998965.1 Rodentibacter rarus | reverse complement strand
AGGGCTAAATTTCAGATTTCGAGCCGTTGAAAAGGCGATTTTTTTGGGAAAAGCGGTAGGGACACACTGCGTGTGTCCGAATTTTAACCTATTGAAATAATTTGATTCTATAACGGACACACGCAGTGTGTCCCTACGTTCTGTTAAAATTTCTGTTTTTGTGCATTTGCTACATAATACCGTACATAAACATTTTTTTATTTCACACAGGCTATGATGATTGGCGAGTCCTGTAACCGCAATGAGCATGGCGAAGCCTGATAAGGTGGGTAATTTGCGAAAATATTCGTACACCAAGCAAAATACCGAAAAATCTGACCGCACTTTTAAAAGACATAAGAATGTGGATGAACAGACATACCTTTCCTGACTCGTTAAGGAGAGAAAAGCATCAGTGTTTGAACCATTGTCAAGCCTTATAAAAGTGCGATACACTACGCAGGTTTTTTATTTTTAGTACTAGGACAAAAAATGACTGATTCTCAACTTGATGTTCAAATCGAAGACACATCGTCAAATTTACAAAAATTGACGAATAATAAGGAAATTATCGCTTACTTAGCTGAAAAGTTTCCGCTTTGCTTTATTTTAGAGGGGGAAGCAAAACCGCTAAAAATTGGTTTGTTTCAAGATTTAGCGGAAGCGCTAAAAGATGATGAGCGTGTAAGTAAAACCCAATTGCGTCATGCACTTCGTCAATACACATCAAACTGGCGCTATTTACACGGCTGTCGTGAGGGTGCAGTGCGTGTTGATTTGTATGGTCATTCTGCCGGTGTTTTAGAGGCCGAACATGTCGCCCATGCTGCACAGCAACTTGCTGAAGCGAAAGCAAAGTTTGCTGAAAAACGTAAGGCTGAATTAGCGGAGAAAAAGGCGCAGCAAAAACGTCAACCTCGTCGTCAAAATTTTTCAAAAGCACCACATAAGCCAAGGGTTGAATTAACTGCGGTTGATTTTTCTTCACTTTCTACCGGTGATTCTGTGAAAGTAAAAGTTGGGGATAAGGCGAAGAAAGGTACTATCGTTGAAGTGTTGAAAGATTCGGCTCGTGTTGAGCTTGAAAATGGCTTAGTGATGAACGTTACCGTAGATCACTTGTTTTCATAGCATTGATATTTTAATTATCGGGAAAAGTGAAATGAAATTTACGATGTCCAGAAGTATTTTGGCAACCGCTGTATTCGGTGCGTTGTTTTTTCATTCCGGTGTGAGCTTTGCTGTTGCACCCAAATTGAAATTGAGTGATATTCAACCCCCTGTCGTCACGGAGGAAAATCAATTGGCGACAAAACGTGCTACAACACGCTTAACGCAATCTCATTATCGTAAGTTTCAGCTTGATGATGCTTTTTCCGAACAAGTTTTCGATCGTTATATTAAAAACCTTGATTATAGTCGTAATACTTTTTTGCAATCGGATATTGATGCGTTACGCCAAAAATATGGTGCACAACTTGATGATCAGCTCAATCAAGGTGATCTCTCGGCGGCTTTTGCAATTTATGATTTAATGATGAAACGTCGATATGAGCGTTATGCTTATGCCCTTTCATTATTGGATAAAGAGCCTAATTTAAATGGTCAAGATCAAATTGAAATTGATCGTGAAAAAGCGGCATTTCCTAAAACGGAAGAAGAGGCGAATCGTCTTTGGGAAGAACGTGTGAAAAACGATGTGATCAATTTGAAATTGAAAGACAAAAAATGGTCGGAGATCAAAGATAAATTGACAAAGCGCTATAATCTGGCTATTCGTCGTTTAACCCAAACGAAAGCGGATGATATTGTTCAGGCTTACTTAAATGCATTTTCGCGTGAAATTGATCCCCATACCAGCTATCTTGCGCCACGTACTGCGAAAAGTTTTAATGAAAGTATGAATCTTTCATTAGAAGGGATTGGGGCAACGTTGCAGTCAGAAGATGATGAAACCATCATTAAATCCCTTGTTCCAGGGGCACCGGCTGAGCGTAGCAAAAAATTAAAAGCAGGCGATAAAATTATTGGTGTAGGTCAAGAGAAAGGCGAAATTGAAGATGTCATTGGTTGGCGTTTGGAAGACATTGTTGACAAAATAAAGGGTAAAAAAGGGACAAAAGTTCGTTTAGAAATTGAACCGGCTAATGGGGGCAAATCTCGTATTGTGACTTTAGTGCGTGATAAAGTACGTATTGAAGATCAGGCTGCGAAATTAACCGTTGAGAAAGTGGATGGCGAAAATATTGGGGTGATTAAAATTCCAAGTTTTTACATCGGTTTAACGGAAGATGTGAAAAAATTATTAATTCAAGCTGAGAAAAAACACGTGAAAGGATTAATCGTGGACTTGCGTGAAAATGGTGGCGGTGCTTTGACAGAGGCGGTGGCATTGAGTGGATTATTTATTACAGATGGACCGATAGTGCAAGTTCGTGATGCCTATCAACGTATTCGGGTACACGAAGATGATGACCGTACAGAACAATACAAAGGTCCGTTAATTGTGATGATTAATCGTTTCAGTGCATCGGCATCTGAAATTTTTGCAGCGGCAATGCAAGATTATAATCGAGGGATTATTGTGGGGCAGAATACCTTCGGAAAAGGAACCGTGCAGCAAAGCCGTTCACTGAATTTCGTTTACGATTTAGATCAAACCCCACTTGGTATTTTGCAATATACGATTCAAAAGTTTTATCGAATTAATGGTGGCTCTACGCAATTAAAAGGTGTGGCGGCAGACATTAAATTCCCTGAAATTATTGATGCGAAAGAAAATGGCGAGGAAAAAGAAGATAATGCGCTTCCTTGGGATAAAATTCCGGCAGCGACTTATGCTGAAGTGGGTAATGTTCGTCAATATATCCCGGAGTTAGAGAAAAATCATCAGCAGCGTATAGTGAAAGATCCGGAATTTATTGCGCTAAATGAAGAATTGAAAATTCGTGATGAACGGCGAGATCGCAAATTTATGTCGTTGAATTACCAAGTGCGTAAAGCAGAAAATGATCGTGATGATGCAAGACGTTTGAAAGATATTAATGATCGTTTTAAACGTGAAGGTAAGAAACCGTTGAAAGATATTGATGCTTTACCAAAAGACTATGAAGCACCGGATTTTTTCTTAAAAGAGGTTGAAAAGATGGCGGTTGATTTAGTGAAATTAACTGGAAAGCAACAAAAAATAAATGTTGGTATTCAGCAGGAAATAAAAAAATAGAAGTAAAAAATCATTAAATGTTGACCGCACTTTTATAAAGTGCGGTCTATTTCATAAAATCTTTAAAGGAATTTTTATGTTGAAAGGAACATTAAAATCAGGTGCATTGGTATTATCTTTGTCAATGATAACATCCGGTTGCGCTTTAGCGGAGTGGGCAAAGAATGCAACGTCAAATCAGCCGTTGTCAATGATTGATATGTCAAAACTTTCACCGGAAGAACGGGCGAAGTTAGAAGCTGAAATAAGAGAAGATCAATCTCGTTTAATGGAAGAAAAGCAGGCAATGCTTGAAATGTCGCTTATTCATGAAATTGGCGAACAAAATTTACAGTTTAAATCAGTTCTTGCAAAACTTTATGCGGATAATAAATACGATTTATTATGGCAGGATAAAGAGGCGGAAAAACAATTTTTACGTGAATATGCCGCTATGGTTGCAAGCGGTGTTTCTAAACGTTCGGCACAATCGCTGGAAAATTTAAATCAGGCAGAACAAAACGGTGGTTTAGCTTATGATGTGTTACTAAGCGATGCCTTTTTAGACTATATTTATTACAGTACAAATGTTTCCCGGCAAGCTCAACGTTGGCTATATGGTTCAAGTTCATATAAGGCGCAATTACCGAGTGATGAACAAATTCAGCAGTGGTTAAGTGCGGTTAAAAATAACGATGTTTTAGCTTATGTGAAAGGTTTATCTACGGATAATTCACATTATCGCCAAACCGTTCTTGCTTTATCCTCAATGATTTCAGATTTGGGAATAACACCAACAGGCAAAAAATTAGCGATTAATGCCCAACGCTTGCGCGTTATTCCTGATTTTCACAATGGTATTTTTGTGAATATTCCAAGTTATCAATTGCAATATTATCGTGACGGGAGATTGGTATTGGAATCTCGGGTCATTGTTGGCAAAGATCAGCGCCGTACGCCGGTGATGTATAGTAAATTAAGCAATGTTGTGGTGAATCCACCATGGAATGCGCCTACACGTTTGGTTAACGAAGACATTGTGCCAAAATTAAAACGTGATCCGGGTTATGCTGCCGCGCATAGTTATAGTATTCTTGATAGTAAAGGAAATAGTATTGATCCTTATTCCATTGACTGGAATAAAATTGGCAAAAATTTCCCTTATCGCATTCGTCAGGCTCCGGGGGACAGCGCACTAGGCAATTATAAATTTAATATGCCGAGTTCTGATGCCATTTATCTCCATGACACACCGAATCGCAGTCTTTTCTCACGTAAAGATCGAGCATTAAGCTCAGGCTGTGTTCGTGTGGAAAAGTCCTCCCAGCTGGCTGATATTTTGCTCAAGGAAGCGGGCTGGTCAGAGAATCGGAAACAGAGCGTTTTAGCAAGTAAAAAAACAACTTCAGCCAATATTCGTTCGGATAATCCTGTTTTCTTATATTATGTCACTGCGTGGGTTGAGAACGGTCAAACGAAAGTATTACCGGATATTTACAAATATGACAATGCGGTTAGTAATGATGAAATAAACTGGCATACTGTAAAAAAATATCTTTAATATTAACCGCACTTTAGGGATGAATTAAGTGGTATTTTTTAAGTCGAAAAGCGAAGGAAAGAAAGGAGAGAAAAATATGGATAAAATCAATCAAAGCCGCCGAAGATGGTTATCCTTAGGGGGCGTTGTGTTAGGTGCGAGTATGCTTCCAAATACTGTTTTGGCGATGGTTTCTACGCCTAAACCACGTATTTTGGCATTTCGTAATATCAACACGGGTGAGCGTTTGAGTGCGACATTTTCACCAAATGGTGGTTTTTCTACCACAATGTTGAAAAAACTGGATTATTTCATGCGTGATAAACGCACAAATCAAGTTCATCGTATGGATCCTAATTTGTTTATGAAGTTTTATCGTATTCAAAGCCGGTTAGGATTACAAACTGCGGAGATCCAAATCATTTGTGGTTATCGCTCTCCGGCGACAAATGCTATGCGTCATCGTCAAAGCCGTGGGGTGGCGAGTAATAGTTACCATATGAAAGGTCAAGCGATTGATTTTCGCATTGAGGGCGTACCGCTTGCTAAAATCAAACAATCGGCAGAAGGGTTGAATAATGGTGGGGTAGGGTTTTATCCTCGCAGTAATTTTGTTCACGTGGATACCGGTCCGGTAAGAACTTGGCGTGGTGTGTAAAAATTGAAAAAATCAACCGCACTTTGGGTGCGGTTTTTGTTTGTTAGGAGAGAAGTATGAATATTGAGATAATTCCGGTAACGGTATTTCAACAAAATTGTTCATTGATTTGGGATGATGAAAAAAATGCGGCAATTATTGATCCCGGAGGTGAAACGGAAAAACTAATTCAGCGAGTTGAAGCGCTTGATTTAAATTTAAAGGTGATTTTATTGACTCATGCCCATCTTGATCACGTGGGGGCGGCAATGCAGTTGAAAGATTATTTTAATGTAGACATTTGGGGACCGCAGGAAGAGGATCAATTTTTATTTGAAAGTTTACCCGAACAGGCAGAACGTTTTGGCTTGCCATATATCGAAGCTTTTTTACCGGACCGTTGGCTGTATGAAGGGGACGTGATTAATATTGGTGATATTCAATTTGATATTTTGCATTTACCGGGTCATACCCCGGGACATATTGGCTTTATTGAGCAAGAAAAGAAGGCCTCATTTACCGGAGATGTATTATTTCAGGGCGGTATTGGGCGAACGGATTTTCCTCGGGGAAACTATGAACAGCTTATCTCATCGATTCGGGAGAAATTATTTAAACTCAGTGATGATATGATCATTATTGCAGGTCATGGGCCTTACACAACGATTGGGCGAGAAAAAGCCGATAATCCTTTTTTAAAATGAAAAATAAGGTGTATGTTTTGGTCTAACCCTCAAAATGAGCGAAGCTGTCTCAGTAGAAAAGAGTCTGTTTTTGAACATTTCTCGCTTAAAAGATACTTGTACTTAGTCATAAAAAATCTGCCCTTAATCTGTTTGCCTTTGGCGTCGCTTTTGGGGGCAGATTTGTTTTTCATACTTTTTTAGAACATACTCCGTCCGCTTTCTGTTTTTTCAGGCACTGATTGAATGACATCCCAATGTTCTACAATTTTCCCCTCTTTATCAAAACGGAAAATATCCACCACTGCTTCACCAAGATCGTCATCATTTAACTGACTATGCACATGTAGAGCAACAAAATCGCCGTCAGCCAATACTCGTTTTACGGTCGCTTTCGATGTTGGATGAGCTTTTAAAAAGGGGGCAAAAGCGTCAATAAAGGCTTGTTTACCATCTGCCACGGTTGGATTGTGCTGTAAATATTCCTTGCCGATATATTTATCGCTAGCTTCTTGTAACTTATGTTGGTTGAACACCATTTCATAGAAATCCAGTGCGGCTGCTTTGTTTTGCTCTGGTGTTGAGGCAAATAAAGTAGTTGAAAAGGCGAAAAGTGCGGTCGTTAAAATGGCTTTTTCCGGTATTATGTAGCAAATGCATAAAACAGAAATTTTAACCAAAACATAGGGACACACTGCGTGTGTCCGTTATAAAATCAAATTATTTCAATAGGTTAAAACTCGGACACACGCAGTGTGTCCCTACAAGATAACAAAAAACAACGTTGTGCAACTGCTACATA
>NZ_MLHJ01000140.1 GCF_001998965.1 Rodentibacter rarus | reverse complement strand
AGCCAACAGCCAACAGCCTAGTCGGTTATTCTTTTTCATTTCTCATAAAAACTCAAGGCACAACGTTCTTGGAACTAAGAATGTTGTGCCTTGAGTTTTTCGTTTTCTCAAGATTTTTCAGTGTTATCCGAAGAAATAGATACGCTGAGTTATTGTTAATGACCATTTTATTTTTTCTTTTCTTCCTTTCACAGGGATGCGTATGGTTAGCAAAATATTGCAATCAGTTTTCCGAGGAAGAGATAAAGTGCGTTGTTTAATTGATTAACCATCTCATCATTAAGAGGTTTTATATGAATAAAACATTACTCTGTTTGGGGATCGCAGTAGCTTTGACCGGCTGTGCACGTGATGCTAACCAACCATTAGAAGTATGGAATAACTTTCAGAATAGCAAGATTTCAGCCCAACTCGGTGAAAATCAATCTTTAGCCGTATTTTATCGCCAAGATGATGTTCAAGGACCGGCTGTTAATGTTTATGTTGATGGTCATTATCAGGCATCATTATTACCTAATGCCTTTACCCCGGTTGTGGTTTGTGCTGACAAACATTTATTTAGTTCATCTTTTACGACCAATACAAAATTCGGTAATCGCACTCAAGGGGTGAGCTATACTTTGCCGGTTAATGAAATCACTTATATTAAAGTGACGCAACAAAATGGCAAGTTGAGCTTTACCCGTATGGAAAGTGCGGTTGCAGAGCGAGAAGTTTCTCAATTGCCGAAAGAAAACCAAACGTTATCCCGTGTACCAGCCCCCACCACAAATTGTGGCGCAGGTGTATTAGCCGTGGAATCTTTAGATGCCAGTGCATTATTTGGCTTTAACAAATCCGGTTACAACGATATTTTACCGGATGGCAAAGAAAAAATTAGAGCGTTTGCCGAGAAAGCGAAAGTTATGCCATCGGTGGGGAAAATCATCGTATCCGGTCATACCGATCCCATCGGATCCGCCTCTTATAACCAAGCATTATCACAAAAGCGAGCAAATACAGTGAAATTAGCCTTGCAAAAGGCTGGGGTGACTACGCCGATTGAAGCTGTAGGTTATGGCAAAGCAGAACCTGTGGTGACAACTTGTGATGGTTATAAAGGTGCGCAGCGTAACCAATGTAACCAGCCTAACCGTCGTGTTGAAATTACTGTTTACGGTAAATAATTTATTAGTTAAGGAATAAATATGTCGATTACATTAAAAGTATTAAGTGCAAAAAAAGTGATTGCCTCTCACCAAATTAAGCAAGGTGATACATTAGTGATTGATGCGAGAGATAACTCTAACTATCAATTAATTGACGATCAAACCGGTTTGGGACCACAAAATATTATCGCCAAACGTGAAGGGAAAGATCTAAAAATCTTCTTCGAAGATGGCAATATGAATCCGGATGTCGTGATTAAAGATTACTACGGCGATGAAAATTCAGAAGATGTGACTAACCTAATTGTAGGTCAGCACGAAAATGGCGGTGTCTATGCTTATGTCCCTGAATCCGGCTTAAAAGCCGATGCGGTAAGTATGTTGGCAGAAGATGTTGCCGCACCGCAAGCCTTAGGTGGCGAAGAGCTAAGTAGCGCATTCTGGGCATTTAACCCATGGTGGTTATTAGCATTAGTGCCGTTAGCGGCAGGTATCGCGATAGCAGCACATAATAGTGGTGGAAGTGGCGGTGGTAATGCCGATAATACTGCGGATAAGCCCACTTTAAACGCTGAATCCGATGGTTCCATAACCGTAATACCGGGTGCAGACAACACCAAAGTTGTTGTGCAATATACTGATGAAAACGGCAATGAAAAAACAGCAACGTTGACGAAAGATACAAATGGTGATTGGTCATCAGATAACCCGGATGTCGCACCAAAAGGTGACGGTACATTCACAATTCCTGCTGATAAAGTGAAAGATGGTTCTAAAGTAACGGCTATCGGTACGGATGATAAAGGTAATGCAGCGGATACAGATGCAACGGCAGGCAACAACCCGAGCACCCCACGAGTACCGGGTGATGTAAATGGTGATGGTA
>NZ_MLHJ01000014.1 GCF_001998965.1 Rodentibacter rarus | reverse complement strand
TTTGGAAGATCATTGACAGGCGGGAATAAAACCGTCAGCGTTTTAGGCAGTATTAATGACACAACAGCAAGTAACCGAACAATAGGCACGGGCGGAACATTGCAAGAAAAGATTGTGGGACTGGCTCAGCGTGTTTCAGATGAAAAAAATAAATTGGTTGCGCCATTAAGTTATGTTGGTTCAGAAGGGCAAAATATTTTTAGACTGTTAGAAGATACAATCCAGTTATTAGGCGAAGTCGCAAGTGCAGTGGCAACACATACCCATAGGGGATCCCCACCGCCCGATCAATCCGGTGCATTTTCTTCTCAATCTTCAAAAGCGCAAACGATTAAAAGTAAACTTGCCCCGCTCATTGAATAACAAAATAAATTACTGTATATCTTGACAGTAATTTTTATCTCACTAAAATACTGTATGAAAAAACAGTAAAAGGAGAAATCAATGAAAAAACTAGACATTCGTTTTGTAAAAGAACATAACAGTAAAAAAATATCAGCACAACAAAAAATGATTGAGCGGTTAGAGAAAATATTACCGAAACGTATTGCCGAAAAATTTGATGATGTTCATATCAGGCTCCGAGTATCAAGCCAACAAGGTTTTGATGTAACAGGATTTGATGACGATGAAAAGGAAAAATTTTTAGCGTACCTTGAGGAACTTTGGAATGATGATTCCCTACTTGATGGGATAGATGAATAAAAATCGTCAAACAGATTCAACAATCAAGAAAACGCCTGATGGTACATACCCGAAGGCGTTTTTTTATTTTGGCAACCCCCCTATTTTTGGGCAAATGCCAACTTCTCCTTTCTTCTGCATTCATCCCTTTAAAAATCAATAATTTATATTTTTATTTGGCATTTCGTTCCTTTTTTTGGCAAATGCCAACATCTCACAATCATTTTGTGATAGGGCAATACCCCATTTCATTTCTAAGAACACGCCACGGAAAATTTAAGTTATTGTTTTACAAGTAAATTCACCTAATAAAATATATCCCGCTACACTGGCGGAAAGTTTTCACGTAAAACATAAAGTCGCGTAAAATCCACTTCCTCCCCCGCCGAATTTACGTTAAAAAATCTTATTTTTTCAGTTAAATTTCATGACTTGAATAATCCTAACTATTTGAAGTAAAAGGGATCATTTAAAGGAAAGAATAGTGATCTTAACTGTAAAAATTACAGTTTTTTACAGCATTTTACACTTAAAATGGATCGTAAAATAAAACAAACTCATCATAACACTATGATTTATAAACAATTTATTTATTTTCCGTGGGAATTTTCAAAAGAATGGATTTCAGTTAAAAAACTAGACTGGCGGTTACCGCCACTCACAAAACATAGAGAATTAAACTGTGAAAAACAAACCGCCACTTTACCGCCAGTTTGTGTTGAATGGTGGGTCGTGAAGGATTCGAACCTTCGACCAACGGATTAAAAGTCCGCTGCTCTACCGACTGAGCTAACGACCCAAGTATAGGATTTTAAAGGAGTTTTTATAAAACTGAGATTTTATAAAATGGTGCCCGAAGCCAGACTTGAACTGGCACGCCTCGAAAGGCGAGGGATTTTAAATCCCTTGTGTCTACCGATTCCACCACTCGGGCAAAACACTAATTTACAACGTATTATGGAGGCGTGTCCCGGAGTCGAACCGAGCTACATGGATTTGCAATCCAGTGCATAACCGCTTTGCTAACACGCCGTAAATTGGAGCGGGAAACGAGGCTCGAACTCGCGACCCCGACCTTGGCAAGGTCGTGCTCTACCAACTGAGCTATTCCCGCATTCGTTATTAGTGGTGCGCATTTTACGTAAATTTATAAATCTGTCAATTATAGATTTTAAAAAAAATCTCAACCGTTTAAAAAAAATGCACTTCGTTTAAATTATTGGCTATAAATGGCGAAAAAGCGAATTTCCTTACTATTTTTCAATTTCTCCTTTTATCACTTTAGGCTTTATGCCAAAATGTTTTTGTTCTTTTTTTTAATAAAAAGTGCGGTCAATTTTTTCATTATTTTTCGAGGATCTTATGACAACACAACAATATGCAATTGATACCCTACTCGCCCAAGCAGGAAATCGCAGTGATGAGCGTACTGGTGCGGTTTCTACGCCTATTTTTCTTTCCACAGCCTATGGTCATCATGGTATTGGTGAAAGCACCGGCTTTGATTATACTCGCACAAAAAACCCCACTCGTACCGTGTTAGAAGAGACGATTGCACAATTAGAAAAGGGGGATCAGGGTTTTGCGTTTTCATCCGGTATGGCGGCGATTCAAGTATTGATGACACTTTTCAGCGCACCGGATGAGTGGATTGTTTCCAGTGATGTTTATGGCGGAACCTATCGTCTTTTAGATTTTGCTTATAAAAATAATAATAGTGTTAAACCGATTTACGTTAACACAGCCTCTACAAAAGAAATCGAAGCAGCCATTACTCCTCATACCAAAGCCATTTTTATCGAAACTCCCTCTAATCCACTGATGGAAGAATGTGATGTGGCAGAAATTGCCAAACTCGCAAAAAAACATCAGTTAATGTTGATTGTAGATAACACGTTTTTAACACCGGTGCTCTCACGCCCATTAGCCTTAGGCGCTGATATTGTGCTCCACAGTGGAACAAAATATATTGCAGGTCATAATGATGCGCTGGTAGGTTTGATCGTGGCAAAAGGGCAAACACTTTGTGAACGTATTGCTTATATTCAAAACGGTGCCGGTGCGGTACTTTCTCCTTTTGATTCGTGGCTGACGATTCGTGGAATGAAAACGCTTTCGCTGCGAATGAAACGTCACCAAGACAATGCAAAAGCCATTGCGGAATTTTTACAATCTCAGCCACAAGTGGACTCGGTACTTTATCCAAACAAGGGGGGAATGCTCTCTTTCCGCTTGAAAGATGAAACGTGGGTTAACACTTTTTTGAAATCCATTAAACTCATCACCTTTGCCGAAAGCCTTGGTGGTACAGAAAGTTTTATTACTTATCCGGCAACTCAAACCCATATGGATATTCCGGAATCCGAACGTATTGCACGCGGCATTACGAATACGTTACTTCGTTTTTCTGTGGGGATTGAAGATGTGGAAGATATCAAAGCAGACTTGCTTCAAGCTTTTGCTAATTTGAAATAAACCTCGGAGATAATATGAAAATTGCCGTTTACAGCACAAAAAATTATGACCGTAAATACTTTGAATTAATCAATGCCAAATACGGTTTTGACCTTGAGTTTTTTGATTTTATGTTGAATGAGAGTACTGCACGGTTAGCCGAACATTGTGAATCAGTTTGTATTTTCGTCAATGATGATGGCAGCCGAAAAGTCTTAGAAAAATTAGCCGCACTTGGCGTAAAAATCGTCGCTTTACGCTGTGCCGGTTTCAATAACGTGGATTTGAAGGCGGCTCAAGATCTTGGACTCCAAGTGGTGCGTGTACCTGCCTACTCACCGGAAGCGGTGGCCGAACATACCGTTGGTCTGATGATGACACTTAATCGCCGCATTCATCGTGCTTATCAACGTACCCGAGAGGCCAACTTTTCTTTAGAAGGGCTTATTGGTTTTAATATGTATGGCCGCACGGTGGGTGTGATTGGTACAGGAAAAATCGGCATTGCCGTTATGCGTATTTTAAAAGGATTTGGTATGAATATTCTTGCCTATGATCCTTTTAAAAATCCTGTTGCTGAGGAGCTTGGCGCAAAATATGTGGAACTGGATGCACTTTACTCTAAATCCCATGTTATCACGCTCCATTGCCCAGCTACCCCTGAAAATTACCATTTGCTCAACCGTGAGGCCTTTGCCAAGATGAAGGATGGCGTGATGATCATCAATACAAGCCGTGGTTCCCTTATTGATACACCTGCTGCGATTGATGCCCTTAAACAGCGTAAAATCGGTGCATTGGGTATGGATGTTTATGAAAATGAGCGTGATTTATTCTTTGAAGATAAATCTAACGAGGTGATTCTAGACGATGTATTCCGCCGTCTTTCCTCGTGCCATAATGTGTTACTTACAGGTCATCAAGCATTCTTAACAGAAGAGGCCTTAACGAGTATTGCAGATATCACATTGGCTAATGTTTACAAACTAAAATCCGGCAAACCTTGCGAAAATCTGGTTTTCCCCTCTTAGTTTTGAGTAATTAAATTAATAACTGTACTTTAAAAAAACTCGTGCTATCCTGACCGCACTTGTAATCTAAAAAAATGCCCTTACATAAGGGCATTATTCACACACAGAGGAAATAAAAATGAGCCAAGTATTACATACAACAGATGCGACATTTGAAGCAGATGTATTACGTTCTGAGATTCCGGTATTAGTTGATTTCTGGGCACCTTGGTGCGGTCCTTGCAAAATGATTGCCCCAGTGTTGGATGAGCTTGCCCCGGAATTTGCCGGTAAAGCAAAAATCGTCAAAATCAATGTGGATGAAAATCAACTTGTTGCCGGTCAATTCGGTGTACGCAGTATCCCGACTTTACTTTTAGTGAAAAACGGTGAAGTAGTTGCAACACAAGTGGGTGCATTACCAAAAGGTCAATTAGCCAATTTCATCAATCAACATCTTTAATTATTCTTAATCCTCTTGTCATCTCAGGCAAGAGGATTTTTTATTTTCCTCTTTTTAACTAATCCACATTTTTTGTGATGTTACTCACAAATTTAAAAAAAGCACGTTTACTTTTCACGCAAATAGACTTACCTTCATTAACAATCTTGTAACAAGAAAAGAGGTTGACAAATGTCTATTTCACTTTCAAAAATTTATAGTCCCAAACGTAGAGCGATTACTGAAAATACGCTCCTTGATGAAAAAACTGCCGTTGACCGATTAATGGCAACCCTTGATTTCACGGAAGAGCAAGAAAAACGCATTACCGATAATGCGACAGCACTCATCAATAAGTTGCGTCATATCAAACAAAAACAATATGGTGCCGATGCGTTAATGGAAGAATTTTCTTTAAGTTCCGAAGAAGGGGTAGCATTGATGTGTTTGGCAGAAGCACTATTGCGGATACCCGATGCTAAAACTCGTGATGAGCTGATTTACGAAAAATTAAAAGACGGCAATTGGCAATCTCATCTTGGCAATGCCAAATCCTTTTTTATCAATGCCGCCAGTTATGGCTTGTTGTTTGGTAAAAAAATCAGTGAAAACCTCACTGAAGAACAACTCACCCATCGCTTAAATCATTTATTCTCCCGTTTTGCCGCACCTGTTATACGTCAAGTGATGGTGAAATCCATGCAAGTGATGGGCAAACAATTCGTTGCCGGCGTGAATATGCAAGAAGCGCTTAAACATACCCAACCTCGCTATCACAAAGGCTTTACCTTCTCCTTTGATATGCTAGGAGAAGCGGCAATGACTGCCTCTGATGCCGAGCGTTATTTCAAGGATTATCTCCACGCTATCGAAGAGGTAGGCAAAAACGCCAAGGAGCGTACGATCTATAACGGCAACAGTGTTTCTGTGAAACTTTCCGCCATTCATCCCAAATATCACCGTGCCAAATATGACCGCACAATGAATGAGCTTTATCCTCGCATCAAACAGCTTTTTTTACTCGCACAAAAATACAATATCAGTGTGAATATTGATGCGGAGGAATCCAACCGCTTAGAACTCTCCCTAGATTTAGTGGAAAAACTATTGGATGAACCTGAACTTAAAGGCTACAAGGGGATTGGTTTTGTTGTGCAAGCTTATTCCAAACGCTGCCCTTATGTGCTGGATTATTTGATTGATCTCGCGCGTGAAAAACAAGGGTATTTAATGATCCGTTTAGTTAAAGGGGCTTACTGGGACAGTGAAATCAAATGGGCACAAACCGATGGTTTAGCCGGTTTCCCGCTTTATACCCGTAAAAATCATACCGACATTGCCTATGTGGCCTGTGCGAAAAAATTATTAGCTGCACAGGATGTGATCTATCCTCAGTTTGCCACCCATAACGTGCTGACAATGTGTACTATTTATGAAATGGGACAAGGCAAGGAATTTGAATTCCAATGCTTGTACGGTATGGGGGAAACCCTTTACGACAATATTGTAGGCAAAGACAATTTCGACCGCCAAGTGCGAGTCTATGCTCCTGTTGGTACTCACGAAACCTTGTTGGCTTACCTTGTTCGCCGCCTACTTGAAAATGGCGCAAATTCCTCCTTTGTACACCAATTAGTGGATGAAAACATCCCCGTTTCTGAATTGGTTCAGTTACCTTGGAAACGGTATTTGCAATCTAATGGAGAACCCAATAAATTAATACGCAATCCGCTTGCGCTTTTTCACGATCGCCGTAATTCTTCTGGCTTTGATTTAACCAATGAATTGGAATTAGAAAAACTGGAGCAGGCGTTAAATGAAGCCCAAATAGAAAAGGCGGCCTCATTGACCGCATTACCTCATCTTTCCCAACAAATGCCTCATCAAGTGATTAATCCTGCAAAATTAAATGAAGCGGTGGCAGAGATTCAATTCTTAGACGTAACGCAAGTACAAGAGGTGTTCAATGCGGCAGACAATCAACATTGGCACAGCCAAAGTGCGGTCAAAAAAGCCGATATTTTACGCCGTGCCGCCGATCTTTATGAAGAAAACCATGGATTATTAATGAAACTGGCGATGATGGAGGCGGGAAAAACCTTGCCAAATGCCATTGCAGAACTCCGTGAAGCCGTTGATTTTCTCCGCTATTATGCCAACCAGCTTGAGCACTTAGCCGCTCATCATCAACTTGGCGAAGCCCGTGGCAAGATACTTTGTATTTCTCCTTGGAATTTCCCGCTTGCCATTTTCACCGGACAAATTGCCGCCTCTCTGGCTGCCGGTAATGCGGTGATCGCTAAACCTGCCGAACAAACCTCGCTTATCGCTTATGCCGCAATAAAGCTTATGCACCAAGCAGGTGTGCCGAGAGACACCTTACAGCTTGTCTTGGGCGCAGGCGATCTGGGGGCGGCGCTCGTCCAACAGCCTTTTGATGGGGTGGTATTTACCGGTTCGACAGAAGTGGCGAAATTGATTGAAAAACGCTTAGCCCTTGCGGATAACGATCCGATTTTAATTGCAGAAACAGGCGGACAAAATGTCTTAGTGGTGGATACCTCTGCCCTCCCTGAACAGGTAGCAGCCGACGTTTTAAGTTCAGCCTTTGACTCTGCCGGTCAGCGTTGCTCTGCCCTTCGTATTTTACTTTTACAAGAAGAAATCGCAGATCAATACTACCGAATGATTACTGAGGCAATGAAAGAATTAACCGTCGGTGATCCTCGACTACTGGAAACCGATATTGGCCCTGTCATTGATGAAGAGGCAAAACAAAATTTATGCCATCACCAAGCCAATATGCGTAAAATTGCACGAGCCTATACTGAATTAGCCATACCGGAAAACGGACATTTCGTGGCACCGTCTGTTTATCTGTTAGATAATCTTGAACAAATCCAACGGGAAGTCTTCGGTCCGATTCTTCATATTATTCGCTATCGCAAAGAGGATTTGCTGGAAACCTTAAATCACATCAATGAAAAAGGTTATGCTCTGACCGGGGGTTGCCATACCCGTATTCGCAAACAAATGAACTTGGTTGAAAAACACCTTAACTGCGGTAACTTCTACATTAACCGTAACATTGTCGGTGCGGTGGTAGGGGTTCAGCCATTTGGTGGGCATGGCTTATCCGGCACAGGACCAAAAGCCGGCGGTGAATTCTATCTCCAACGTTTAACCCGCACGCCTCGCTATTACAGCCAATTCGGTGATGAACATACCCTTGCACAGAGCAAACCTGTGTTGGAAAGTATTACCGGAGAACACAATAGTCTTGCCTATCAACCTTGTGAGATTGCGATTCTCAATGGCGACCTTACCGCCTCTCAAGCCACAGCAGATAAATTATTGTCGGCCGGTTTTACCGTTTTAGTTGAACCAAGCCACCCACTAGCGAAAGTGCAAAAACCAGGTATTCGTGTTGATACCAAACTGGGACATTGCCAAAAAGGTATATTTTTGACCGCACTTGATTCAGCACGTCGCCTGTGGCTTGCCGAAAATAGCCAAGCAATTTTCAAATGTTTCGACTGGCGTACAGAACAAGATATACTAATGTTATACAACGAATTTTCTCGTAGTTATAATACGACAGCAGCCGGAGGGAATACCTCGTTGATGGCATCGGAAGAACATTAAAAAAGAAGTGTTGGAATGATGGAATTTCACGAGTTAACCAAATCATTCCAACACAATCCTGAAAAAGTCTTTCTACAAACTTAACCATTATTTTTATCCTAATAAACTGATAGGAGGGGAAAGCTGTTCTCGCTCGTTGCTAATTAATTTTTCAACGTGCATACATTTTTAACTTAGGCTCACCGGCTCTCCCTTGCTTACGGGAGAAAAACGTGGAAAGCTAAAATATTGTCAATAGGAGTAAAGTTATGCAAATTTACATCACATTCGGCTTATATTTGGTTATCATTTTGGGGATCGGCTTATACGCCTATCGCTCAACCCAAAACTTTGACGACTATATTCTCGGTGACCGTAAAATGGGAAGCTTTGTCACCGCTATGTCTGCGGGCGCTTCCGATATGTCAGGCTGGCTTTTAATGGGCTTACCTGGGGCAATTTTCCTTTCCGGTCTTTCTGAGGCTTGGATCGCCGTGGGATTGACTGTTGGCGCTTTTCTAAACTATAAAATCGTTGCAGGTCGTTTGCGGATTTTCACGGAAAAATACAGCAATGCACTCACCTTGCCGGAATTTTTCGCCCAACGTTTTCCTCGCCAGAAAAAGGCATTAAAAATTATCTCTTCTTCCATTATTTTGTTCTTTTTCACCATTTACTGCGCTTCCGGTGTCGTGGCGGGTGCAAAACTTTTCCAAAGTTTATTAGGCTTGGATTATTCCACCGCACTTTGGCTAGGTGCATTAGCTACCATTGCCTACACCTTCATCGGTGGCTATTTGGCGGTGTCTTGGAGCGATACCATTCAAGCGACCTTAATGATTTTTGCCCTCCTCCTTGCACCGGTCATGGTATTAGTCAATATCAGTTGGGAAGAAATAAATATGGCGTTAGCCATAAAATCGGAAGCCACTCATATTCCGTATAGTAACTGGCTACATAATGTTTCGGGAATTGGCGTAATTTCGGCTCTCGCTTGGGGATTAGGCTATTTCGGACAACCGCATATCCTAGCACGCTTTATGGCGGCAGATTCGGTTCAAGCACTTAATAAAGCCCGTACGATTGGTATCTCATGGATGTTACTTTGTTTAGGTGGCGCAGTCGCCGTAGGTTATTTCGGTTTAGCCTATTTCACTCACCAAAATATTCCGCTCGAAAATGCAGAATCCGTCTTCATTGAGCTTTCAAAAGTGATGTTCAATCCGTGGATTGTCGGCATTGTGTTATCGGCAATTTTAGCCGCGGTGATGAGTACCCTTTCTGCTCAATTATTAATGTGTTCTGCTGCTATTACCGAAGATTTCTACAAAGGGTTCTTCCGTCAAAATGCATCAAGCAAAGAGTTGGTCTGGATTGGTCGTTTAATGGTATTGGTGATTTCCGTTGTCGCCATTGTGATTGCTCAAGATCCTAACTCGAAAGTGATGGGTTTAGTTTCCTATGCTTGGGCAGGATTCGGTGCCGCATTCGGACCGGTTGTCATTCTCTCACTCTTTAACCGAAATATCAGTTCTAAAGCCGCCTTGTGGGGAATGTTATCCGGAGCGATTACGGTAGTCATCTGGAGTCCATTAATGACCTTCTTAGGTTGGGAAGATTTATCTAAACTTTATGAGATTATCCCCGGTTTCTTAGTCTGTTCATTTATTACGCTCACCTCGTCAATCTTTGCCCCGGTTCACCCTCTTGTGGCAGAACAATTTGATGAAGCGCTTGCTGAATTTGAATCAAGAAAATAGTGAAATACGGTTAAAAATGATCTGCGCCCTAAATTGGATTGGAAACCAACGGATTAAAGCGCAGATCTTTTATGACAAAATATCATTAAATATTCAAACAATAAGCTATTCATTTTATCCTTAATATAATGGTAAAAATTTTCCATCACAAAGCATATTCTTACCTCGCAATAAAGGGGAAGAGAGTTGAAACGATTAAAAAAGCGACAAAGATCGTTCATAAAGATATTCACTATTACAATCATAAATAGATTCAAGTAAAATTAAAAAAATTGAATATAGTGCGATACAGAATTCAATTTTTTAATTAAGGAAATATAAACGGTATTATGCAGCAGT
>NZ_MLHJ01000139.1 GCF_001998965.1 Rodentibacter rarus | reverse complement strand
AGGGCTAAATTTCAGATTTCGAGCCGTTGAAAAGGCGATTTTTTTGGGAAAAGCGGTAGGGACACACTGCGTGTGTCCGAATTTTAACCTATTGAAATAATTTGATTCTATAACGGACACACGCAGTGTGTCCCTACGTTCTGTTAAAATTTCTGTTTTTGTGCATTTGCTACATAATACCGGAAATTTGCAAGGAGAAAGGAAATATCGCTTAAGGTTGCCCCATAATAATTTCCAACCAATAACGGTGTGCTGATATTTTGTCTGGCTTGCGCACGCATTAAATAAACTTGCACTTTATATTCGCCCGTTTCTTCTGCCACGCCTTCAAACTACCCACCGCGAATGCTGCCGTTGAAAATCGCTTCTTTGCCAGTGGGCGGCATAATGCTGGAATACGCCGTTGGGAATTTGATCCCCATACTGATGTTCAAATACTGACCTTTTTTCACTCTGAAAGGATATTCTACCGCATCGTAGCCTTTGATATTGCCTGAAAAATGTTGCGCAAGGGCTTTTTGAAGAGTAATGGGCGAATCAACGGTTTGAGGTTGAGGTGCGGTTTGGCAAGCGGAAAGGAAAAGTAGAGAGGTGAGCAGAATTTGTGTTTTCATTGAACTATTTCCGTAAGTGTTAAACAGTGGGGGATTGCCCCACCTTTAGAATGTTTATGCTTGGCAGAAATCGACCAACTTTGGCTGCACAATGCGAGCGTAATCTTCGGCGTTTAAAATCACTGAACGCACCAACGTGCCAGCGTTAAACGCCAGTTCATCATGGCGTTCTAGCAAGCTAGGATCGGCAATCAAAAGCAAATCGGGGTGAAAGCTAAAAGGCGGAATTGCGCCAAACACGCAATCGGTCAGCTCATTCACTTCCGCAGGGCTGGCGAGTGAAGCGCGCGTGCCGCCAAGAGCTGCGGCAATTTTGCTTAAATCCGCTTGCTTGTCCGCAGGCAAAATGGCAAGTACCGCTTGTTTCACGCCGTTGCCTTTCACCTTGCACACCAAGGCTTTCGCCCCTTGTCCTAATTCCGTGCCACGAATTTTCGCCACTTCTTCCGACTTCCCCGCCTCGGGGTGTTCCACCACACGATAACGGGCGTGATGTTCGTCTAAAAGAGCGGTCAATTCTTCAAATATTTTTTCTGACATAATAATTCCTTGCTAAAAGTATCGCTATATTACTACTTTTGAGCATATTTGGGCTAGTGAAAGAGAGGGTGGCAATCAGGAGATTTTGCAAATGGGAGGATAGGTAGGGTGGGCTTTAGCCCACCGTTGCAATATTGATTTTTTAATGGCGGGTTAAAGCCTACCATTCTGTTTTATTTTTCTTAAAAGGAATTAATTTATAAAAATCGTCTGTAATCGATTTTTCCATACTCTAAATAATCTTTCATATTTTGTTCAATGTCTTCCTCTTCCCAATTTCGATATTCTTCTCCTGGTTTATGATAGTTATTTAAATTGTTTATAAACTTTTTGTATAAGTTTGAAAGTTTTTCTGCAGAAAATTCGTTTTGACAGATGTTAATATAATTATTGAAATCTAGTCTTTGTTGAGTATCTCTTTTAGTTTTAGGATAACTTTTTTCAAAATTTTTAAATGTATTGTCTAATCCATCTTCTGTAAACAATCTTGTAATAGGGGAAAGAGTGAAATCTAGCTCTAAATAAGAATTGTGAAAGTTATTATTTTTCTTATCATCATTCATTAAATATCTATCTAAACAATGAAGTTGCCCTAAATATTGAAATTGATCAAAAGTTATGTGATCAGTGGCTAATTTTTCTTTCACCTTATTAAGTAATGTATGGTTAGATAAAGCGGATTGGCTATATAGGCATAAAATTGTAAAAATGATCTTTTTCATATTTACTCACAGTCTAAAAATCTACATTTGTTTATTTTACCTTTCTTAAGGTAGTCAATCATGTTTTGTTCTAATTCTTCTTTGCTAAAGAGTATTTCATCATTTTCATTAAAATAACTATTTTTATTATATATTAATTTGTTATACTTTTTTCTTATTGTTTTTGAGGTGTACGCTAAGGTGCAGTTTTGTTTGAATAAAGATGGATTGCTGCTCTCTAATTTAGAAAATGTAATGTCAAAACTTTCTTCTTTAATCATTCTGGCTAGTGGAGATAGGCTATTGTATAGAAAAATATATTCTTGTTTGAAATTTTCTTTTTTCTCATTTTTCATATCAAGACAATGTGCGATCCCTAGCTGCTGAAACTGCTTATAGGCAAATTTATCTTTTTCAAATTTTTTAGATACACTTGAAAACAATGTGTTTGCATAAGAAAAGTGAGTTATGAATAAAAATAGAGCTAGAATGATTTGCTTCATTATTTAACCTGGAAATTATAAAAATCGTCTGTAATCAATTTTTCCATACTCTAAATAATCTTTCATATTTTGTTCAATATCTTCTTTTTCCCATAAGGTTTCAGGGTCTCCCTCTTTAATATAATTTTTTTTATTAAGTATAAATGTACTATAATAATTATGAATATTATTGGAGTGGAAATTTCTTCTACATATTTCAACATAATTATTGAAATCTAGTCTTCTTGGGCTATCTCGTTTAACTTTAGTTATATTTTGTTCAAGTTCTTTGTATGCATTGTCTAAGTCATCAAAATTAAATAATCTAGTAATTGGTGATAAAGAAAGATCTAGCTCTAAGTATGCCTGATAAAAGCTACCGTTTTTCTCTACCATTAGATATTTATCTATACAATGGAGTGTTCCCAAGTATTGAAATTGCTCAAATGCAATGGGATCGATTTTTAATTTTTGCTGTACCTTATTAAATAAGGAAGTGTTCGAAAAAACAAATTGACTGTATAAACATATAATTATAAAGATAAATTTTTTCATATTATTTAAGCTCCCAAAAATAAACTTCATATGCAGAACTATAGTAACTATGTGATCTTCCACCAATAACATCACCATTAACCCAGAGTGTGACATGACCACTAGCTCGGAACGCATCAGGTTTTTCAGGAATCATAGCATATATGCCTTTTCTATCGCCAATAGCATTGACAATTTCTTCATATGTCTGTGGGAATTTAATGGTTTCATCAGGATCCCCAAAATTTCTATGGAGCCATTTAACCATATTGATGGCACTAGCTGTAATGAATTTTCCTTTAAATTTTCCTTCTGTTACAATATACTCCTTTTTAATTTTTACATTAGCATTAATTAATCCTAGTGATAATCTTGTTGCACAAGCATTCCCAAAGGTGACTTGATCATAATTCTTGCCCAAAATAGAAATAAAGACAGACTGAGCATCGAGATCATAAATCATTCCATCTTTTTCTATTTTAGGATACCCTTCATAAACTTTTTCCCAGCTCGGACGATTTACTTTTAATGTTTTTTGTTTATCTTTTGCTTTGGCAGTAATATTGTTAGGCATTAAATCTCTCCATTAATAAAAATTGTTTTCTGTTTAAATACATTTTTAATAATAGCTTCACCGCTATCGTTCACTATTCCCGAAACGGTAAATTCCTGATTACCATTTTCGGTTTCATATTCAATACTGGCTTCAACGGTTTCTCCTGCATCATAATTTTGCGTAACAATATGTAGATTTAAATCTGTATAATGTCGAGAAATTGCATTTAATTGCGTTAATTGCTCTCCATAACTCCAAAACAAATCAACGATTTCTTTTTTATCATCATTTTCATCTTCTTTCGATAATAAATGTGTTAATTCTGTATGAATAACATTGTCATTTGAATAACTTTTTCCATCATCAGCCCACATCAAATTTTGTGAGCCGATTAGCTCCGCACCACAAGCGGTTTTCATACCTTCTAATGCCACGCCTCGACCATTAGCACTCATATTTACCGCCCCTTCAATAATCGGAAAATTCCCTTTACATTGAGGGCAGGCTACGAGATCACCTTGTAGTGAAACCGCTTTGCCTTGTACTGTCATAGAAAATGATCCTTGTAAAACCACACCACCATGTGTAGTTCTATCGCCAATCACAATCGCTCTTCTTGCCATATATTTCTCGTTTATCAAAAAAATGTAGCGTAAATATATATATATATATATTTAGGGGCTGTACTAGA